>JAYVTR010000401.1:0-27042 GCA_043788625.1 Planctomycetota bacterium | reverse complement strand
TGATCACCGCCACGGATCTGGACCATGCCCTGCGCATCGCCAACGGTACTCAGTATGCCCTCACCGGCGGTTGCTTTGCCCGTTCTCCGGCGGCGCTGGCGCGCGTGCGGCGGGAATTCCGTGTCGGTAATCTCTACCTCAACCGTGGCATCACCGGGGCTCTGGTGCATCGTCAGCCGTTCGGTGGATTCAAACTCTCGGGTATCGGCTCAAAAGCAGGTGGCCCGGATTATCTCCTGCAATTCACCGTGCCGCGCACCCTCACAGAAAATACTCAGCGTCATGGCATGATCAGTGAGCGCGAGTAGCAACGATGATCGTCGTTGTTGATCGATGTCGACGCCCGCTGAGTTGCCTGTGTGGTCGCGGGGACTAGCCTGCCCACCCCTCGACTGGAGCTGGCCATGGCCTCGACCCGTAATCCCCGTTCGCGCATCACTACCGGGGGCATGCAACGCTCGCCGAATCGCGCCATGCTGCGCGCAGTCGGCTTTGCCGATGATGACTTCACCAAGCCGATGATCGGGGTCGCGTCGCTGTGGAGCGAGGTCACGCCCTGCAACGCGCATCTCGATATCCTGGCTGATAAAGCCACCCAGGGCATCCGCACCGCCAATGGCGTGCCGCAGCGTTTTGGCGTGCCCACTGCCACCGACGGTATTCTCATGGGTCACAAGGGCATGCGCTATTCGCTGGTGTCACGCGAAGTGATCGCCGATGCCATCGAGGTGTGCGCCGGCGGTATGAACCACGACGGCATCCTCGCCGTCGGCGGCTGCGACAAGAACATGCCTGGCTGCGTCATGGCCATGGTGCGCATGAACGTGCCGTCGATCTTCGTCTATGGCGGCTCGATCCTGCCGGGCATGACCGCCGATGGTGAAGAAGTCGATATCGTCTCGATTTTCGAAGCGGTCGGCAGGAACCAGGCCGGCACGCTTGATGAAGCGGGCGTCACGGCGGTCGAGAACGAAGCCTGCCCCGGCGTCGGTTCGTGCGGCGGCATGTACACCGCCAACACCATGAGCTCGGCCATTGAGGCCATGGGCATGAGCCTGCCCTATGACGCCAGCCATCCGGCGGTGTCGGCGGCCAAGGAGCGCGAAGCTTTCCTGGCTGGCAAGTGCCTGGTCAACCTGATCGAAAAAGACATCAAGCCACGCGACATCGTTACGCGCAAATCCCTTGAAAATGCCTACACCGTGGTCATCGCCCTGGGCGGCTCGACCAACGCCGTGCTGCACTTCATGGCCATCGCCAAGGAAGCCGAGCTCGACTGGAGCTATGCTGATTTCGACCGCATCGGCGCCAAGACACCATGGATCGCCGACATGAAACCGGGTGGCCGTTATGCCATGCACGAGCTGCACAAGGTCGGCGGTACACCGGCGGTGATGAAAGCCCTGCTCGAAGCCGGCTTCCTGCATGGCGACTGCATGACCGTCACCGGTCAGACCATCGCCGAGAACCTCAAGGACGTGCGTTCGGTGTACGCCCGCGTGCAGTCGGTGGTCAAGCCGATCGATAAGCCGTTGTTCCCCACCGGGCACATCGTCATCATGCGCGGCAACCTCGCCCCTGAAGGTGCTGTGGCCAAGATCGCCGGCTTGAAGAAGATCAGCATCACCGGCCCGGCACGGGTCTTCGATGGTGAAGAAGCCGCCTTCATGGCCATTTCCGAGCGCAAGATCGTCGCCGGCGACGTGCTGGTGTTGCGTGGCGAAGGCCCCAAGGGCGCGCCCGGCATGCCCGAGATGCTGTCGGTCACCGCTGCCCTGGTCGGCCAGGGTCTGGGCGAGAGCGTCGGCCTGATCACCGACGGTCGCTTCAGCGGCGGCACGCATGGTCTGGTGGTTGGCCACGTGGCTCCGGAAGCCTTCGCCGGCGGCCCGATCGGCCTGCTGCGCGAAGGTGACATCATCACCATCGATGCGCCGGCGAAGACCTTGTCGGTGGCCTTGTCCGACGCCGAACTGGCTGCCCGCAAGGCCGCCTGGAAGCAGCCGGATCTGAAGGTCACGCGTGGGGTGTTGGCCAAGTATGCACGCCTGGTCGGCTCAGCCGCCGAAGGCGCCACCACCGCCCGCTAAGGCAGGTGGTGGTTTTTCTTTTGCGGGTTTTCTGGGGGCGCGGGCGACTCGCCCGCGTTCGGGGATTTCAGCCGCAAATTTCACGCACGATAGTTGCCGGAGCCACGCCGCTGGCGCGGGCGGCGGCGCGTACGTCGTCGTCTTCCGGTTTCATGCGCTTGCTGCCATCGGGTAAGGTCGCCACCTTGCAGGCGATGTTATAGCTGCGCCACTGCCGCATTTCAGCGGTACGGGCTAAAGTGCGGCGTTGACAGCGGCGCTGGCGCAGGCCGATGGTCGGGGTCAAGGTCAGCAACAGATCACCCAGGCGCAGGCTTTGCGCCGGTGGACTGAGCACGGTGATGAGGTGCCCGGGACGACCTTTTTTCATCAGCGCCGGGATGATCACCACATCGATGGCGCCCGCTGCCAACAGCTGCTCGGCGGCATGGGCGAGGTGTTCGCCAGTGGCATCGTCGACCTGGCAGGTCAGCTCATCGACTTCATCGTTGTCGGTGTGCGCCGGCTGTGACGTGCACAGCAGGACGCGCACGACATTGACCAGGCAGGGGATGATCTTGTGCCCGGCGCCATAGCCGATGGCGCTGATGTGCAGGATCTCGCTGCTGGCATTGACTTCACGAAAGCTATCCGCCAGGGCGCACACCAGGGCGGCACCGGTGGGGGTGGTCAGTTCGCCGCTGTCGAACGACAGGGATTTCCATGGCGCTTTCACCCCGCTGCGCGGCAGCTTGCGCAACAGCATGCGGGCGACGGCCGGCACCGGCACCGGCATGCGGCCATGCGCGCACTGCACCGTGCCGTGACCCGGCAGCAGGGGGCCGGCAACGATGCTTTCGACCTGCAACTGTTCCAGCAGCAGGCAGCATCCGACGATATCGGCGATGGCATCGACGGCGCCGACCTCATGGAATTCAACGCTGTCGACGCTGCTGCCGTGGACTTCGGCTTCGGCCTCGGCCAGCAGACGGAAAACCTCTTGGGCGCGAGCGATGGCGCGCGGTGGCAGGCTGGTGTTGCGCGCCAGCAGATCGCGGATGTCGCGATAGGGGCGATGCGGCCCATGTTGACCATGCGCGAGGGTGACAGCAGGTTGGACGACGATGTCCTTGGCAATTTCGCGTCGTTGTCCTCGCGACCAATCGATGTCCATCGCCGGCTGCTGCCAATAGGCCTCTTGCGGTGCATCGACGTCGACGCGCAGGGCGCTCAAACCACCGGCGAGGATACGCTCGGCATAGATGGTGATCGGGCCGACTCCCAGCAAGGCGAGATCGGCCTGCAGACGCGGTAGGTCGCCGCCTGCATCGAGCAAAGCCGCTAGCAACATGTCGCCGGCAATGCCACTGGGCATGTCGAGGTGCAGAATCATGATGTCAGTCTACAGCGGCGCAGGGCCGGGGAACGGGCGGTAGAGGTGCTGATCTGCCGCCGCCATTCGCCGGGCGAGACCCCGAGATGACGCACGAAGGCGGCGTGGAAACTGGTCGGAGAAAAGCCGACCGCTGCTGCAATGCGCACTATGGAGAGGTTGCCACGCAGCAATTCTTGAGCCCTGGCCAGCCGCCGGCGATGGATCTCCTGCAAAACCGTCCGCCCCAGAGCCGCCCGCGTGCGCCGTTCCAAGGTGCGCCGGGTCAGGCCGACGGCGGCGGCGACTTCGGCAACACTGATAGAGCCACTGAGCTGGGCAGCGATCCACGCCAAGGCCTGGCCGACGCTGGCGTCGGTCAACGTCTGGCGATCGGTGGAGGCGCGCACGGTTATTTCACGTGGAGCATGGACTTCGCGCGCCGGCAGGGCTTTGCCAGCCAATAGCTCGGCGAGCAGCTGTGCCGCCCGATAGCCCATGGCCTCGTGCGGGATGACCAGGCTGGAGCGCGCCGGAGCGCCCAGGACACACGTCATGTGGTCATCATCGCAGCCGAGGATGCCGACTTCATCCGGGACCACGGCGCCTATGCGATGACAGGCGGTGGCGGTCATCAGGGCCATTTCATCGTTATAGCAGAACAAGCCGATCGGCCGGGGAGCATGGGCGAGCCAAGCGGCCAGATCGGCGACCTTGCCCAAGGGGTCGAGATCGCCCCGGCCCCAGTCCTGGGTGATTTCGTGGCAGACCACGCCACGGTGCCTGGCCGCGGCGCGGAAGCCTTCGGCGCGGACATGGTTTTCATGCCCCGGGGCGAAGACCATGCCGACCTGGCGGTAGCCACGCTCAAGGAGATGGGCGAGGGCCAACTCGCCGACGGCGCTCTCGTCAAGCTCAAGGGGGCTCCAGGCAAATGGCGTGGGGCCGCGGGTCATGTCTACCAGCGGGATGCCGAAGCTGGCGATCATCTGCGAAATGGCCGGCGAGAAGCTGCAGGCAATGATGCCGTCGGGGCGCCAGGCCAGGCTTTGGCGGGTAAGCTGGGAATCTTGCGCCAAGGCCGGATACAGCGAAATGGTCCACCCCGGTTGACCAGCCGAAAAACGCCCGATGCCGGCCAGGATCTGCCGCACATAGGCGAACGACGGCTCGGCCGCCACCACCACCGTGGTCAAGCGATTGTCGCAAAGCGGAAGAACCGTGGCGGATTGCCCGGCTAGCTTCGCTGGCTGACGAATGGCACGCTGGGACATCTCTGCATCCTCGTATTTGGAACTCCCATGGCTACTCCCGCTGCTTCAGCCTGTATGTCGCTCCCGCTCCCCGGTCAACGCACCTGCCTCAACGGCTGGTGGGATTTCCAGAGTGCGGCCGATGCCCAGGCCCCCGAAGCCGTGCCGACCACCGGCTGGGCCGAAGCGGCCTATCTCGTGCCGTCGTTCTGGACCAAGCCGCGCGAGGGCCTGCGTCAGCCCGGTGACAAATATTTCCATGGCCGCAGCAAGTGCTGTGATCATCGCGACGACGATGAGGGCCTGTTCGACGCCTGGACCTATCCGGTGGCCTGGGCGCGCTCCCGCGCCGGCTGGGTGCGCCGCTCGCTCAGCGTCGGCGCGGCGGTTGCCGGTCGGCGGCGGTGGTTGCTGCTCGAAGCCATCGTCCCGCGCGGCTGGGTGTTCATCAATGGCCGGCAGGTGGCTTACCATCAGCACCCGACCCTGCCGTTGGAGATCGATATCGAGGATTTCCTGCATGAAGGGGTGAATGAGTTGGCGGTGCGCATCACCGATCATGAACGCGATGCGCGTGGCCGGACCCTGGTGCCTTCAGGTAATTGGATTCCCTGCGATTCGTCAGGCGTGTGGCAGGATGTGTGGTTGATCGAGCGCGGCGCGGTGCGCGTGGCCGAGACGGTGATCAGCACCTCGACGCGGCGGGATGAGCTGTCGGTCACCTGGGAATTGGCCAATGCCAGCGACCGGGCCGTCAGCGTGCAACTGGTCGCCGATGTCGCCGCCTGGGCCCGCCATGTCGATGTCGTCTTGCAGCCGACCTCGTTGATGCTGCCGGTGCAGACACTGACCATTCCTGCGCAGGGCTCCATCCGCGTGCAGCACACCGCCCACTGGCCCGACGCCCCGCGCTGGGAACCCGGCTCGCCGCAGTTGCAGATCCTGCGCACCCGTTTGATCACCGATGCCGGTGGTGAACTCCATGTCGAGCGTTTCGGTTTTCGCGAGGTGTGGATCGATGGTCCACAGCTGATGCTCAATGGCCATCCCCTGCACCTGTTCAGTGATTGGGGTCATAAAATGTCCCCGTTTTACTATACCGAAGGCTGGATCCGCCAGTGGTTCGGCATGCTCCGCGATGCCAACCTCAACCATACGCGCCTGCACACCCATCCGCATCCACGCCTGATCCTCGATCTTGCCGACGAGGAAGGCATCCTGGTCACCAACGAAACCGGTATGCACGGCTCGGGCGGTGAGCAGGGGGCGGATGATCCGCGTTATTGGGAAGCCGCCGTCGACCACATCCACCGTTTTGTCCGCCGTGACCGCAATCGTCCGAGCGTGATCTTGTGGTCGGTCGAAAATGAAATGCGCTGGAATGGCGACAAGACGCGCTTGACGGTGGAAAATTTGCCGAAGATGCGCGCCTTGTTCAGCCAGTTGGATACCACGCGCCCGGCCTTTCATGACGGCGACAGCTCGCTGTGGAGCGAGGCGTTCAGCGGCACGCCCGAGCAGCAAATCATCGTCAGCCGCCACTACGGCAAGGAATGCAGCGGACTCGGTTGGTGGGATCGCCAGCAGCCGCTATCGAGCGGCGAAATGTCGCTGTACCACTACAGCGGGCCCAACAGCACCCTGCATCTGGCCGGCGAAAAAGTGTATGCCGATTTCAATGCCATCGATGAAGCCGCCGCTGCCGATACCGCCTTGATCATCGAAGCCGGCCGCACCCTCGGCGTATGCATGTTCGGGCCGTGGAACCTGTCGTGCCTGCAAAATCTGCGACCGCACGCCGCGGTGCGTCTCACCTGGCCTGATTGGACCGCGCCCGGGGTCAAGCCGACGCGGGTCCACGCGCAGGCGAGCGAATTCCGTTTTTGGGAAGGTGGCGCCGGCTACACGCCAGCGCCCGGCTTCGCGGTCCAGGCGCATGCCTTCCGGCCCCTGGCTGTGATCGACCGCAGCCTGCGCACCGGTTATCGTCCGGGGACGCAGCTGTCGCGCCTGGTGCATGTGGTCAACGACACGCGGGCACAGGTCGATGGTGAGTTGGTGGTGACCCTGACCCTGGCCGGCGTCGTGGTGCGGGAATGGCGCCAGACGCTGTGCCTGGCGCGCGGTGCGGTGCAGGCATTCCCGGTGGCCGTGACCTTGCCGATGAGCCAGGGCCGCGCGGAATACGCGGTGCGGGTGGTGGTCGATGGCCAGGTGCGTGAAGCCTGGACGCGCAACCTACGCATCGAAGCCCCACCGCCCCTGTCCATTCATGGGAAAGTGGCGGTGGTCGGTAATGGGAGCAGTCAGCCGTTGTGGAGAGAACTGGGCGTGGTTACTGAAACGTTTGCCGATCTCACGGCGGCGATTGCCAGTCACCCTCGATTGCTGGTCTTGGAGCGCGGCGTCATCCAGCCGCATTCGCAGCAGCACCGGGCGGTTCGGCATTTTGCGGCCGAGGGCGGGCGGGTGTTGGTGCTCGAGCAAGAAGTCAGTCTGTTTCCAGGTGTTACGCTCGAAGGCAAACCGGTGTCGGCGGCCTTCGTGCGTAGCCCTGGGCATGCGGTGCTGTCCGGACTCGAGGAGGTGGATCTCCGCAACTGGGGTGATGACAGCTATGCGCAGGTGGTGGCCGACACCGTTGTCGCCAGCCGTTGCTATCGCAAAGACGACGGCGCGACCATGCTGCCGCTGCTCGATGCTGGCGAGGGTGGTTTCGGCCACGGTACCTTGGATTTCACGCCGTTATTCTGCGCCCGCGAAGGCCGCGGGATCATCGTGGCCTGCCAAATGCTGGTCACCAGCAAGGCCGACAGCCATCCGGCGGCAATGCACTTGTTGGCCAATCTCATGAGCTGGTTGGACACGTGGACAGAGTCCGTGTCGGTGGCGAAGATCATCGATGCCGGTGAACAGGAGCCTGCCACATTGCTCGCCCAGGCGCGTGCCGGTGCGACAATCATGGTCGCGCCCCTCGACGAGATCGGCTTGGCGGTGTGGAGCTCGGCTATTGGCGTGCCGTTGCGGCCGCTGATGGTGGCGGATACCTACCAAGCGGTACGCGTTTCGACGGTGCCGGAGCTGGCCGGATTGTGCCATGAAGACGGCTGTGGCATCGAAAAATGGACCTATGCCAGCGGCGATATCCATGATCAGAAGATCGGCAGCCGCTTCATCGCCCCGACCTCCGGTCTTGAAGCTTTTTGGGAAACCCCGACGACTTCATTGCTGGCTGAGATGTTTCCGCTCGATCAGAAATCCGAACCGTTGCGTGCCCACGCTCGCACCCGTTTCCTGGGCGCGGAAAAACCCCAGCGGGCGGTGGTCCAAGGGCGGGTGCGTGTCGGCGCCGGGCAGGTCATCTTCGACCAGTTTGTCATGCCGGCGGTGGTCCGTCCGCGCTTCCTGCGTTTGACCAGACGGTTGCGCGCCAACCTCGGGGTTGCCGGCCCCAGCCTGTTGGATGGCGACACCACCGGCGGCCCGACGGAAAATTCCAAGGGCTATCCCGTGCAGATCGTCACCTTGGCCGGGGCCGGTGACCGCCAACAGTTCCTCCAGGACATCCGCTTCAATCCTGAGCGTTTGCTATCGAAGCCGGTGCTGACGCGGGGTGCGTGGAGCGTGCTCAGTGGCGAAGGCACTTTTACCTGCCAGGCGGTTAGTGAGCGCTGGTGGTCGCTGGTCATCGAATCACCGGTGGCGAGGCAGAACCTGGCCACCAACCTGGGCGTGCCCAACCCCGAAGCCCTGACCTTTTGCGATCTCAGCGGCGCTGGCGAGGTTGAATTCATGATCAATGGCGTCAGCCATCAAATCGTCTCCGGTAACGGCACGGTCACCGACATCGCCTTGGAGGCCGGCTACAATCACGTACTGCTGCGCTGGCGCGGCGGTGGCGACACCATCGGCATCCGTTTCCGCAACATCATGCGCCACCCGGAGGTCGAATTCAGATTCGTCTGAGCCTTCAACCGGCGTAAACGCTGAGTCGTGTGATGACCGGGCATGCCTGGCTGGCGAGGATGCGCAGGCGCAGGCGGCTGGTGCGGCAAGGTGGCAGGGCGATGATGCGCTGCGCGCCGATGGTGGTACCGCGATGGACTTCCAGCCAATAACCAAACCACACGTCGATGGCGAAGGCCTCGACGCGCTGGCCGAGGGTGATCATCTCTTCCATGCGCACGCCGGCGATGCGTTCTTCGATCGCGAAATCGACGCTGAGCGAGCCGCTGGTGACTCCATCGGCCGGGGCCCAGGCGGTGTCGTCACGGCCATCGACCGCATGTGCACCCGGACAACTGGCGCGCGCATGATCGGTAGTGACTGATTTTCCATGCGCCACATCGATGGCGGTGAAGCTCGCCACTCGGGCGTGGAAATCAGCCAGAGCGGCCACGTCTTCATTAGGGATCAGGCCGCGTTGATCAGGAGTCAGGTTGAGCAGCAACGTGGCGCCACGGCCATACGAGGACAGCCATAGTCCGAACAATTCGGCGCCTGATTTGGCTTGTTCGGTGGGGTGCCAGAACCATCCGGGGCGGATGCTGACGTCGACTTCGACCCCACGCCAGATGGTGCCATCGGCGTCGCCATGTGCGAGGCGCGACATATCATCGACCAGACCGGGGGCGAAACCCTCGGGGCGTACTTTGGCCCAATTGGTGGTGCTGGTGATGCCACGTTCGTTGCCGCACCAACGGATGTCGGGGCCGGCATCGGAAAAAAGCACGGCATCGGGCTGCAGGCGATGACATTCGTCCCACAGTTGGGGGAAACGATAATAGGTGCGGGTGTCGATGCGGCGGACTTCCTTGGCGCCGCCATACCAGCCATCGCCGCCGTTGGCGCCGTCAAACCAGAATTCAAACAGCTCACCATAACTGGTCAGCAATTCACGCACCTGGGCATGGTAGATCTCGACATAGGCCGGCGTGCCATAGGCCGCATGATTGCGATCCCAGGGCGAGCAATACAGCCCAAGTTCGATGCCACCGGCGCGACATGCGGCGGCGAATTCACCAACCACATCGCCATGCCCACCGCGAAACGGCGAGGCGCCAATATGATGGCTGGTGGTGGCGGTCGGCCACAAGCAGAAGCCATCGTGGTGCTTGGCGGTGAGGATGAGGCCTTTCAGGCCGCCGGCTTTGGCGGCGGCGACCCATTGCGTGGCATCCAAGGCGGATGGATTGAAGGTTGCGGGGTTTTCGGCGCCGGTGCTCCATTCGCGGTCAATGAACGTACTCATGCTAAAATGGACGAAGCCGTAAGTGCCGCGTCGATGGGCTGCCAGTTGGCGCGCACTCGGCAGCGGTCCATGTGCAGCCGGCAAGTCGGCGGCGCTGGGCCTGGCTGTGAGTGAAGTAGCTGGCATCGACATGTCGTTTCTCCGTGTTCCCTGAAGAATAGGCGATTTCATCTACTGATTCCATGACTTCTATGCACGCGAATATGTCATTTCCTCTCAACTCTCTTGCGACTGCGCTCAGCCGAATTATCAATTACGGCCATCGCGCAACGCGGCAGATGCGACTTTCGTCCAGTAAACGGGGCTTGGATTCCGCCGACTAGCGGCGCCATGAGCAGGGCTGACATGAGGCTTAATGGGGTTCTCCCACTGAGGCTGGCACCGCACGCGAATGAGATACGGTCTTCTCCCCATGCCTTTCAACTGCGGAATCGTCGGCCTGCCTAATGTCGGCAAGAGCACCATCTTCAACGCCCTAACCCAGACTCAGGCAGCACAGGCGGCGAATTATCCATTCTGCACCATCGATCCGAATACCGGCATGGTCAGCGTGCCCGACAAGCGCATGGTGGTGCTGCAGGATATCGTCAAGACTTTGCGGGTGATCCCCACGCAGCTCGAGATCGTCGATATTGCTGGCCTAGTCAAAGGTGCGAGCAAGGGCGAAGGCAAGGGCAACGAATTCCTTTCGGCGATCAAGAATGTCGACGCCGTGCTGCATGTGGTGCGTTGCTTTGAAGACCCTGATGTGATCCACGTCGATGGCAGCGTCGACCCGGTGCGTGATATTGAAATCATCGATTTGGAACTGCTGCTGAAGGACGAAGAGACGGCCAAGACGGCGCTTGATCGGACCAAGAAGAAGAGCGCCATGGACAAAGAGGCCGCCGCCAAGGTCCCGACCATCGAAAAGGTGGTAAACGGGTTCAAAGAGTTGCGTCCGGTGCGGGCCTTGGGTCTCAACGAAGAGGAAATGAAGCACATCGCCGAGATGCACCTCATCACCGCCAAGGCCATGTTGTTCGTGTGCAACATTGCCGACAGCGACATCAAGGCTGGCGGCAATGCTCATTCCAAAGCAGTGTTCGCACATGCCGAAAAAGTCGGCGCCAAGGCCATCTGCATCAGTGGCAAGATCGAGAGCGAATTGGTGGGCTTGGCTGATGATGAAAGACAGGCCTTCATGGAAGACCTCGGCATGATCGAATCCGGCATCGACACCCTGGTGCGGGCTGGCTACGAATTGCTTGGTCTGCAGACCTATTTCACTGCTGGCGTCAAGGAAGTGCGCGCCTGGCAGATCCAGAAGGGCTTCACTGCTCCCAAAGCCGCCGGCGTCATCCACAGCGATTTTGAGAAGGGCTTCATCCGCGCGGAAGTCGCGGCCTATGATGATTATGTCAAGTTTAAGGGCGAAAAAGGCTGCAAGGAAGTCGGCAAGCTGCGCGCCGAAGGTAAGGAGTACGTCGTTCACGACGGCGACGTGATGCACTTCCTGTTCGGCAAGTAACCGGCTTTCTGTGGATGATGATGAGGGCCGTTTGAGCTTGGCTCAAGCGGCCCTCGGCTTTGCCGTGAACGCGCAACTGTGGCAATTTGTCAAAAAATGACATCAACTTGCCAAGTCGCGGCTTGCGATGCACATCACGCCGGGGTACCTCATAAGCATGAGCACGGCACTTACTCCGCATGAACTGTTTTTACGACTGCAGCATGCCATCGGCACCGTGGTGCAGGGGCAAGAGCAAGTGGTGCGGCTGGTCTTGGCGACCTTCATCGGTGGTGGTCATGTGCTGCTCGACGATGTTCCGGGCACCGGCAAGACGACCTTGGCCAAGGCCCTGGCGCGGGTCATCGACGCCAAATTTTCGCGCGTACAGTTCACCCCGGATTTGCTGCCTTCGGACATCCTCGGGGTGGCGATCTTCAATCAGAAATCCTCTGAGTTTGAATTCCATGAGGGGCCGGTGTTCACTGACATTCTGCTTGCTGATGAGATCAATCGCGCCTCGCCGCGCACGCAGTCGGCCCTGCTCGAAGCCATGGCCGAGGGCCAGGTCAGCGTCGAAGGTCAACGCCGGCCGCTATCAGACGTGTTCTTCACGATCGCTACCCAGAACCCGGTCGAATTTCGCGGTACCTATCCCTTGCCCGAAGCGCAGATGGATCGTTTCGCTATTCGTCTCAAGCTTGGTTACCTGGGTATCGACGATGAATGCGCGATGCTTGGGGCTCAACAGGGGGCGCATCCATTGGAGCGTCTGCAGCCGTGCGTGTCGTTGAGCGAACTGCGCGGTCTGCGCCAGGCGGCCCAGGCGGTGCGCATCAGTGATGAGGTCCGTCGCTATCTGGTCGAGATCGTCGCCGGCACCAGACGGGTTCCCGGTGTGCGCCTGGGTGCTAGTCCGCGGGCCTCGGTGGCATTGATGCGCACCAGCCAGGCCTTGGCGATGAGCGAAGGCGCTGTTTGCGTGACCCCGAGCCACGTTCAGCAATTGGCAGTAGCCACCTTGGCGCATCGTCTGGTGTTGGATCCGCAAGCGGCTTTCGGTGGTGCCACCGCTGAAGCCGCGGTGGCCGGAGTGCTCACGCGTATCGTGGTGCCGCACTGATGTTCGGCGCGATGTCGCGAGGCTTCAGCCGTGGCTACCTGGCCTCACGCGGGGTCACGCGCTGGCTGCGCCGTCGCTTTACCACAATCGGCTTCGCCGTATTGATCGCCATGTCGGTGACCTTGGGCACCGCCAACCATGAGCAGACCATGGGCTTTCCGGCCTTTCTGGTGTTGGCGACGGTGTTGCTGATCGCCCTGGCGACGGCGCCGTTTTTCCGTCTGCGTTTCACCGTCTCCCGTCAGGTGCCACCTTTGGTCACGGCAGGTACGCCGTTCACCATGCAGGTGCACCTCACCCATGCCAGCCGCCACACGCAATCAGGGCTGGCTTATAGCGAAGAATTGCGTGAGCCGCTGCTGACCACCAATGACGTAATAAATCAGCTGCGCGAGGTGTTGACATGGAGGCCGCAATTCGGCGCCAAAACGTACCTGGTGCGTTCAACGCGCGCTGCACGCTGTGCCCCGGTCATGCTCCCCAGCATCGGTCCGGGGGCGACCTGCACGGTCGCCGTTTCGCTCACCGCTTGGCGGCGCGGACCCTTGCAGCTCTCGGCTGGGCTCGTGATGCGCACGGATCCCCTGGGCATATTCCGCGCCTTCAGCCGGGCGGCGAGTAATGATGCGCCACCGACCATTCTGGTGTTGCCGGCGCGGTTCCCGCTGCCGCCGTTGACGCTTCTCGGGCAAAGCCGTGAGCAATCAGAGGGCACCGCTCTGGCCACCGGCATCGGCCAAGCCGATGAATTCGTCGCCTTACGCGACTACCGCCGGGGTGATCCACTCAAGCACGTACACTGGCGCAGTGTTGCCCGTACTGGCCGCGTGGTGGTGAAGGAATACCAGGATGAACACCTCATGCGTCATGGCTTGGTGCTCGATACATGCTGCAGTCCACACGATGATCTGCGCTTTGAAGAAGCAGTGGCGGTGGCGGCGTCGTTTGTGTGCACCGTACCCGATCAGGAGTCACTGCTGGATCTGCTGTTGGTTGGTGAGCAGGTGGTGTGCCTGACCAGCGGCCGCGGTATGGACTCGACCCAGCGCATGCTGGAAGTGCTCGCCACTGTCCAGCCGACACGTAGCCAGTCTTACGCGGCGCTTGAAGCCCTGGTGTGCCAGCATCGCGATACGCTCAGCAGTTGCGTGGTGGTGCTGTTGGCGTGGGAGGCGCCGCAACGGTCCCTCATCCGTCGGCTGCGAGTGCAGCAGTTGCCGGTGTTGGTTTTGTTGCTGCTGCCGCGTGGACAAACTACGCTGACCGAACGCGGCCTGCCTGACGAGCAGCCCGAGCGCCTGCTTATCCTCGAATCTGGGCGCATTCCCGAGGGCATGTTGGCCTTGGGACACAGCCAATGAGTAGCCCCTGGCAGACTCATCGTCCTTGGCACCTGGCAGCTTTATTATTGTGGGGCTGGCAGGCCGACTTTTTATGGCTGGCGCTGCTCATGGGCTTGCTCTTGGAAGCGCCGCGCCTGATCAAGGCCCGCGTCGATATCGACTTCGCTGACTTTGAACGCTTGTGGAGTTTCAGTTCGGTAGTGTTTTTGGCGGTGATCTTCTACCTCGCCCTAGCCCGTCAGGGATTGGACGCGGTGGGCGCTTTGACCGGCGCCCCGCCGCCACCCGATCAGCCCGATGCCATGCACCGCATGTCGGGAACGGCTTTGACATTTTTACGTTGGTTGCCATTCGTTCTCTTTCCGTTCATCGCCAGTGTCGCGTGGAGCCGCACGACGGTGTTGCCGTGGTCGATCTTCAGCATGTACGAGCAGGCCCGCGCCAAGCGCCAGCCGCAGGTGACACCGCCGGAATGGACCTTGGTGCTGGTGCACCCCGGCTATCTCTATGTCGGCGTGACCTTGTTCGCGGCCACCACCACCATCCGTCATCCACTGTATTTCTTGCCGCTGTGGCTGGTCGTGCTGCTGCTGACGTGGTGGCCGTGGCGGAGTTGTCGCTATGGCAACACCACCTGGGCCGTGCTGTTCATCCTCTTGGCAGCGGTGTCGGTCATCGCTCCTTTCGGCCATCGTGCCACACGCGCAGCATGGGCGGCGGTGGAAGAGCGCCTGCAAGGTGGGGGTGGGGCTTTTGGCGGCACTAAAACCAATCCCGATCAGCTTTCTCGGCACGTGGCATTCGGCGCCATCGGCACGCTCAAGCAATCCGGCACCATCTTGCTGCGGGCGACGACTCCCGATGACCTGGCCCCGGGCTTATTGCGTCTCGCCGCCTTCAATCGATTTCAAAGATTATCGTGGGATGCGCCTCGGCGTGATTTTGAGCAACTCGATGCCAAGCATGTCACTAACGGTCTCAGCTCGCAGCCATTGCTGACCATTACCTGCGCCACCACCGATGGCGATGCGCCGTTGGCGCTGCCAGATGATGGCCATATGTTGCACCTGGCGGGCCAGGCCGTGGCCGAAGCAGGTGGGCTGGGTGCTGTACGCTTGCGTGGTGGCCTGCCCTTGGCGATCTATCAGGTAGAGCGGGGTGAGGCGAGCACGCGTGATCCTGAGCCTGAAGCTGACGACCTGAGCCTTGAGCGTCTCGATGCCGGCGAACGCGCAGCTCTCATGGCGGCCGCGGCTGAGATCGGACTCGTGGGTCTTTCCACCGAGGCCGCGATGCAACGCATCGAGACCTGGTTCGACCGGCATTTTACCTATTCGCTGAAGCAATCGTCAGTGATTGACGAGCGAGGACCGCTGGCCTTTTTTTTAGGCACCAGTCATGCCGGACATTGTGAATACTTCGCCACGGCGACGGTGCTGCTGCTGCGTAGCGCTGGAGTCCCCGCACGTTACGCCGTGGGCTTTAGCATGAGTGAACGTTATGGCCAACAGTGGATTGCCCGTGGCCGGGATTCGCATGCCTGGTGCCTGGTGTGGCATCTCGGCCATTGGCAGGATTTCGACACCACTCCTGGTTCATGGCATGATCTTGAACAGAACCAACGACCGTGGTTTGAAGGTTTAAGCGATCGCTGGTCTGATCTGTGGCACCGCTTTGAATTATGGCGTCAGGCGGGGGGACGCTGGCAGTTGCTGGCCTTCATCGTCGGCATGGTGGTGTTGGCCTGGATCGCCTGGCGGCAGGTACGCGGTAGCACCTGGCGGCGGGTAGTGCCGTCGATTTCGGATGCGCCGCCACTGCTGCCGCTGGGGCTGGATTCCGAATTCATTGCGGTGCTCGATCTGCTTGATCAGCACCAACGTCGTGCGTCGCATGTGCCCCCGACCGTATGGTTGCGCAGCGTGGCCCTGCCCGCCGCTGTTAATCGCGTCGCTCTTGAAGAAGCCCTGTATCTGCATGACCAACTGCGTTTCGATCCGGCAGGATTGGCGCCGGAGCGCCGTCAGCGCTTACGTGAATTGTCGCAAAAGGCGAGTGCCGAACTCAGGTCGGTTTTGCCGTCCCGCTGAGCCCCTCGTCGGTGGCGAACGTACGCAAATACACATTTTCGCCTAAGGCAGTGCAACCCTTCCAGGCGTAAGGATCAATGCCACTCACCTGAATGATGCCACGTGCATCAGCGAGCCCCACGGACGTCGATCCGCTCGGCGTCTCGACGTTATACCACGGCAGCAACGACCACGCATTCATGTAGTGGCTGACCAAGGCCCGACGATAAACCTGGCTGCGGTTCTTCAGCGATTTGTGCAGTAAGTAGCCATTGAAGAAAACCACCGAGCCCGCCTTGACCTCAACCGGCACCGCCTGAGCCTCGTCGAAACCATAGGCCATGTCACCGAAATCGTACTCATGGTTCTGCTGATGATCCTTGGTGCGAAATAAATAGCCCTGGCGATGTGAGCCGGGCACCACCCATAGGCAGCCGTTCTCAAGCGTGGCATCATCGAGGGCGATCCACGCGCCGATCAGACTGCGGTCGCGGGTGGGGATATAGCGTTCATCCTGATGCCATGCCTGACCCTGTTTGCCGGGTGGTTTGACGAACAGCATGGTCTGCATGCATTTCACTGCCCCGTCCCAGTGCGCCAGATGCGCGGCGGTGATGCGTGACAGCACCGCTGTGATACGCGGATGACTGACGAAGCGCTTGATCACCGGACTGATGAAATGCGGTTGGTGCACGCACAGCAGGTTGTGAAGAACGTCCTCGTCCGTGCGCGTCGCCGGTACCGGCGGCAGCGAGGCGCAGGGATACCCACCGCGGGCGAGCTTGATCAGGTCGGCCTTGAGCTCGTCGAGTTCCGCTGCCGAAAGCAAGGCCTCGCCGACATGGAAACCGTTATCGACAAAGCCCTGCACGTCGGCGTCGCTGAGGCATGGAGCGGTTGAGGTGGCTGAGGCTAAAGTGGCTGAGGTTGAGGTGGCTGAGGTGGCAAAGGCCATGGAGAATTTCCTGTGCGGTTGCATGAGTATGGCGCACGGGACGTGATTTGGCATGTTCGGGACTGGCATAAACATTTCAAAAAATAACATAGCCTGTATGCTCGCCCATACCGATCGGCTGCGTTTCACCTTCAATGGCTCGGGTATGGCGGTGTACCCTCCGGGGGCGACCTTTGGCCCGCGCACTCTACATGACTATGAATTTGTGTGGATTATTGCCGGTAATGTCGAGTGGATTGTCGATGGAAAGTTGATTCACGCGCCGCCGGGCACGGTTTTATTGGCCCGCCCTGGGCAGATCGATAGCTTTCGTTGGGATCCGCGTGCGCGTACCCAGCATGGGTATTTTCATTTCTATTTGCATCAACATGGCGCCAAGCTTCCGGTGCTGTCGCAATGGCCGTTGGCGCGCACCGTGAATGATCAGGATATTCTGCGCCCGTTATTTCATCATCTCGGGTGGCTGTTGGAACGTGATGAAGCGCAGGCCAGGGAACAGGCACAAGGCGTCATGCGCCAAGCTTTCGTTGCCTTCATGTCGGGCTTGCTCGGCACCACGGTGGCGCAAGAGGAACTCGGTCATCCACTGGTTGAGATGGCCTTGACCTATGTGCAGGAGCGCTGGCAGGAGGGTGACCTGGAGGCGATTACCTTGGGCGACCTGGCACGGGTGACGCAAGTCTCGAAGGTGCACTTGACGCGACTTTTCCAGGCGAGCTTGGGTGTTTCACCAATGACTGCCTTGCGTCACCTGCGACTCGATCGGGCGGTGAGCTTGTTGTCGCGGACCAACTGGTCGATTCAGCACATCGCTGAAGCCACTGGTTTTCCAAACCCTTTTCATTTTTCCAAAGTCTTCAGTGCCGTGTACGGCCGCTCGCCGCGGGCTTTCCGTCAAGGTGTGGCAAAGGGCGAAGTCCCGGCGCTGAATAAATTACTGCGAACGCGAGGTCTGGCCGATCGGCGCTGGCGTTGAGGTGGAAGGAAGCGGATCAGCCACGGTAAAGCGGATTCCCGCCGCACCCAGCGCATCAACCGTCCGTTCCATGGGATGACCGGTGCGGTGCTGCAAGTGATGCAGGAAATGTGGCGTTTGCTTGAGCCCGTCGATGAGTGCCTGGGCCTCGTCAAGGTGACCGCTGCGGGCGATGGCGACTGCGTGCAGAGCCTGCAATTCCAAATATTCGGGGTTGCTGCGCAGGCCGGCAGCGCTCTCGCTGATTAACGTCAGGTTATCATTGTCAGCCAAGGCAGCATAGGCCAGGAGGATATGTGGCCACATGCTCAATGGATCAGCACCCAAGGCGACCAGGGCATGGGTGCGCACATCATCGTTTCGCTTGGCGATCAGGGCGGCGCGGCCGGCAGTGATGCGTGGCCAGAAGGCTCCCGGGTTGCTATGTAAATATTGTTCGGCAAGTGCGGCTAGACGGGCATCCGGGGCATAGGTCGCCAGTAAAACATTGGCGGTGTCTTCTTGATGCAATGCGGCTTCCGATTCATCGCACAAACACAGTTCAAGCTCGTGCGGACCGATGATCGGCCGGGTCAGTAGATCGGCAATCGAGCGCCAAGCAGCGTCCGGCGCAGCCGCGGCGATCAACTGGGGCAAGGCGACGACCAACGGTGAATCCTGGCGGTTCACCAGCACGGCGCGCTGCAGTTGCACCGCCACCGCCAACAACAACGGGCGTTGTGGATGTTGGCGCAAGGCCGCTGCTGCGGTTGGCACCAAGGGATCACAGCCGGCGTTGACGAGGGCGGCGGTGAGTTCGGTGATCTCGTTCGGCCATGGCCCACGGTGGGCATAACGCCGCGTGAGCTGACGCAGATCATCGTCGGCCAGGGCGCGGTCGATGCGCCCACGCGCCAAGAGCACCGCTGCCGTGTCTGGGAGTGGCGCCAGTTCAGCACGCCATTGGCGCAGCCCTGCGGCATCCGGGGTCGAAGCGGCGAGCAAGTTCAGCGCTTGGTGGCTGGCGAGTACGCGTTCTCGCCACACGACGCCGGCGACAGTGGAAGTGACGACGTAGGTGATCAACAAGGTGGTGGCCAGCAGCGGATGGTGCTGCACCGCCCGCCGCATCGCCAGGGTGGCACGTATCGCCCACATGCGCTCTTCGGCCATGGCGACACCATCACGTAACCAGCGTCGCATGTCGGCGGCTACTTCGGCACCGTTGGCATAACGTTGTGTGGGATCCTCATGCAGGCAGCGGGCAACGATGGCTCCCAGGCCACGTTTTGCCAAAAACCGTGCTTGGTCTGGTGCCGCCCCGGTAAGCGCAAAACGCAACAAGGCCCCCAAGGCCCACACATCCATGCGCGGATCGGCCGGGGCTGCCGCAGAGGTTTCTGGCGCACACCACGGGGGCGTACCGATGCGATCATCGTCACCCGGCACGTGGCTGTCGGTGATCATCAGGCAGGCGCCGATCGCGCCTGCTAATCCCCAGTCGATGACCAAGGTTTCGCCAGCGTCACCGAGCCAGATATGTTAAGGCTTGAGATCGCGATGGATGATGCCGGCGTGGTGCGCGAAGCCGACGGCATCAGCGACTTTCAGCATGATATCGGCGGCTTCGGCAGCCGGCAGCGGCGCGCGCGCGGCTAGCGTCGTGCCACTCAGGCGTTTCATCACATAAGCAGGTTCACCGGCGGCGGCGGCGCCCACATCATGGACTGGAACGATGCCCGGATGCTCGAGGCGGGCGGTGATGGCTGCTTCACGACGAAAGAGTCGCAGACGCATGGCATGCGCCGCGATCGGCTCATGCACCCCACGCGGGCGACAGCGTTTGAGGGCGACCTGGCGATCGAGCAGGCGATCATGCACCAGTTCAACAATGCCCATGCCGCCGGCGCCAAGGGTGCTCAGCGGCGTGAAGCGGGCGGCAGAAAGTTCAGAAGTGAAGGTTCCGCCACTGACCTCCGGCGGAGTCAAGCCGGTGGGCACCACGAGTTCTTCGAGCAACGCTTCTTGTTCAGCTGCTGGCAGGGTATTCAGCCAGGCATCAATTTCTTCGAAGCGCCCAAGAGTCAGGGTTCCCGCACGGTAGGCGGAAATATCCGCAGGTGTCGGACGGTGCATGAGTTCTCTTTCCAGCGAAGATGTGACCTTGCCCCGTGGGGGCAAGGTCACTACCAATCATTTCGCGGGTACGTGATGAGCGTCGGCAGGCTTGGCCTTTTCGTCGGCGGCGGCTTTTTCCATGTCGCTATGCAATTTTTTCAGGTTGCCGTCGATGTCCTTTTCGAACTTCTTGATGCAGCCCGAGCAGCAGAATTTGACTTCTTGGCCTTGATAGACCTTAACCACAGCGTCGCCCATATCGCCGAGTTTTTCGCCCGAGACGGCGCACGTATCGAGGGTGTAGGGCTTGGCCTTGACGATTGCGGCATCAGCACCAAAGGCGCTTGAAGCAACCACGGCAAAGAGGAGGGAAGAGAGAGCGAGGTGACGCATGGGACAGGTTCCTTACGTGGAAAGGTCGTTGAGGCACAGAATGTTTCAGTAAATCCCTGGTGAGTCTAATCAGCGCTTTTACCAAAGGGATCAGAGACCAACACCGGGTTGGTGATCTGTCCGCGAACCGCAAAGCGCGCCGCCCGGCGCGTTAACGGGTTGAGAATGAAGGTCGCGACGCCGCCGGTCAACGCATTGGCGATCTTATTGGCAAACAACGGCTCCAACGAAAGGCGCAGGTCGCCATCATAAGCGATATGCCCGGCAATCGAGATCTTCGCCGCCGGCGAATCAATGTGCGCAAACACCAAGCTGAGTTTGCCGTCGCCCAAATTGAAACGGGTATCGAGACGGTCTTTGCCCTTATTTGCGCCCGGGTCACCGACCAACAGATTCGCGAGCACTGGTAATTGCACGAAATTTCCATCGCTCAGCGAGAGCTCGCCATGGCCAGTCATTTGCTCGGGATGGTCAGCCGGCAAGCTGAAATCAACCCAGCCATTGATGGTGCCGCTGAGGTTTTCGGCATTGCCGCCGAGCTGGCGCAGCAACGTCGCGAGATCGGCCTTGACCAGATCGAAGTGTGCGCGGTACATGATCGCCGAACTGGGGCCACCGGCTGGATTGGGTTGCGGTAGATCAATCGACAGCCAACCGGTGACGATGCCGCCATAGGCTTTGGCCTGACACTTATCAAACACTACCTTGCGGCCCTGCATCTCTGGGCGGGTCACGACATCGCGAAAACTTAAGGCGCCGAATTCCAGGGTGTTAGCGTGCAAGACTTCACCGGAAATCGCCGGCGCATAATCAATGTCGGCCGCCTGCACCAGCGAGCTGGTCAGTAGCAGTCCAAGTGCCACCCCGCACCTGCGGGCGCGCATCAGCTGGGCTCCGCAGCGCTGAGGGCGGCGACCGCCTGGGCGGCAACTTCGCTCATCGCCGCCGGTGGCTGATTGATGAGCAAGGTGCGTCGGGCGGCGCGCCCGGCACCGGCCAACAGATGCAGGGCCGTGTCAATGTCGGAGACCAGCCACGGATTGCAGCGCGGCCGGAAATAGGCGCACGCCTGGGCAGCCTCGCGGCACAGCGCGAGCAAGCCGGCGGGGACGGCGGCGGCGGCGATTTCGGCGGCTTGAAGCACCGTCGCATCTTTGGTTTTTTTAGCTAAGCTGACTGCCGCATAGGCCGTGGCATCGTCATCAGCAAAGCGCAACGCGTCATCGCGCCAGAGGTCGAGACGCGTTGCGAGAATTTCGGCCTCAGCGGTGACCGCCGGCCATTTTTCGCCGGTGGTATAACGACAGGCCATGGCTGCTGTGGCACAGGCGATCGCCACCGTCACCGCCGCCGCCGCCCCGCCGCCCGGGGTCGGTGCGCGGGCTGACAGGGCCGTGACAAAACTGGCGATCGTCTGTTCGCCGATCATCGTCTTAGCCTGCTGCCGATTCTTTGAATTCAGCTGGGGTTTCATCGGCAACCCGTTCAATGTGAGCTCCCAGTTTGCACAGGCGCTCTTCGAGACGTTCGTAGCCGCGATCAATATGGTAGATACGCGACAGGCGGGTTTCGCCTTCGGCGGCCATGGCGGCAATCGTCAACGCCGCTCCGGCGCGCAGGTCACTGGCCATGATCGGCGCCGGCTTGAGCCTGGCGACGCCTTGAATCACCGCTTGGCCGTTGGCGACGGAGATATTCGCGCCCATGCGCCGCAATTCTGCAGCGGTCATAAAACGATCGGGATAGATACGTTCAGTGAGGATAGAAGTGCCGTCGGCAATCGCCATGAGGGCCATGATCGGACTCTGCACGTCGGTGGGGAATGCCGGGTAGGGCAAAGTGGTAACTTCAGCCGGTTTGTAATGCTCGGCTGGAATCACCGTCAGCGTCGTACCCTTGCGTTCAACCGTGACGCCCATCTGGCGCAGGACATCAAGGACTGCCAGCAGATGGTCTGGCCGGCAACCGGTGACAGTGAGTTTCGAGCGGGTCACCGCTCCAGCGATCAAGAACGTCGCCGTCTCAATGCGGTCGGGGATGACCGTATGGTTGGCGGCCTTGAGTTTCTTCACGCCCTGGATGGTGATGCGCGGACTGCCATGGCCGGTGATCTTGGCGCCCATCGCATTCAAACAGTCGGCGAGATCGACGACTTCAGGTTCGCAAGCGGCGCACTCAATAATGGTGGTACCCTTGGCCAAGACCGCTGCACACATCACGTTATCTGTCGCCAGCACCGATGAGCCGAATTTGCCACCCAGGTAGATTTCAGTACCCTTGAGGCCGCCTTTGGGTGCCTTGGCCTTAATGTTGCCGCCATCCATTTCAATGATTGCGCCTAAAGCCTCCAGGCCGCGCAGGTGCAGGTCGATGGGACGCTCACCCAGATTGCAGCCGCCAGGCAGGCTGACGATGGCCTCGCCACGCGCCGCCAACAACGGGCCCAGCACGCACACGCCGGCGCGCATCTGCTTGACCAGCTCATAAGGCGCGGTGCTGTTGTAAGTGTCCTTGATCCGCGTGATGATGGTCTTGGCATTCTTGCCACTGCCCCAGGTGGTCTCGACACCGAGCGTATTAAGAATTTTTACCTGCGTCTGGATGTCTCGCAAAGCAGGAATATTGCTGAAACGGCAGACGTCGCCGGTCATCAAACTCACCGCTAAGATCGGTAATGCTGCGTTCTTAGAGCCGGAGACGGAAATCGTGCCGGAGAGCGGCTTGCCGCCGCGAATCAGAAAACTGTCCATGTGGCTGGCAGTGTAGGAGCTGCTTGGATATAGGCCAGGTGCCGAGCCAGTGGTGCACTCTACCTAAATTTACAACTAACCTACCCATTGACGATTGAGGTAGTTGCTGATAAGTCCCATATCCGTTCTCGCATATGCATAATTGTCAAACAAGCACTCGCTACCCCAGGAGCTCTCAGGTGAAAATTTCCTCGCTTTTTGTACTGGTGACTTTGTGTCACACCGGGTCCATGGCTGCCGACCTCACAGCGGCAGTTATATCTGATGCGATGCCATCGGTGAGTGCGCGAGCGGTGCCCACCGACTACCGCATCTATGCTGGAGATCGCTTGTCGGTGCAGGTGTTTGATCAACCGGACCTGTCAATCGAGCTGCTGGTGCCGATGGATGGATCGTTGTCGTTTCCACTGATTGGCGAGCTGCCATCACCGATCGGCAGCACCTTGAGCGAGTTGCGCCTTGAGTTGAAGAAACGTCTTGAACACGACTTTCTCAATTTGGCGATTGTGACTATTTCGATCAAAGAATTTGGTTTACGCCAAGCCTTCGTCATGGGCCAAGTCACCAAGCCAGGGGCTGTGGATCTGGATCCTTTTCACCCTGTATCCGCATTGCAGGCCATTGGCCAAGCTGGTGGCTTGAAGGAAGAGGCCAACGCTTCGGGGGCATTTGTACTGCGCGATGACCCGACCCGGGTGGGGACGAAAATTTCCCTCGCCGTGGCATCAACCATCGCCGCTGCCAAAGATGGCGGGGATGTAGTACTGAATGCCGGCGACGTGGTGGTGGTTCCCCGTCTCGATCGCATCTATGTGGTGGGGCAAGTGAATAAGAGTGGGGCACTCGATATGCTTTCTTCGGATCGCATGACAGTCAGCAAGGCGATCAGCCTGGCCGGCGGTTTCACTCGCTTCTCAAGCGAGTCCGGGGTGCTGCTGGTACGTAGCAACCAACCAGCCCGGATCATTGATGTGCATGCGGTTTTCGGCGGTTCGACAACGGTCGAAGATCCAACATTGAAGCCCGGTGACACCGTCTATGTGCCAGCGAGCCGCTTCTGACGCTCCCCAAAGAGTCGTAGTCCCCATGAGGCGGTAATCGCATGATTGCGATTACCGCCTTTTTTTAACCGGGTTTTTCTAACCAGCTACGGGCATCGGAGCAGTGATCGTAGCTGATGGATAGCCTTTGTAGGCGTTGATTCTGCGTCGACGCAGTCGTTCAATCGGATCAGAAACAAAAATCACCAATACATAGGATAAGCCCATAGTGGATATGATACACAGAATGCTGCGGTGTTCATACAGCGTCGGCGAATATTTCTTCAGGAGAAGGCTGGCTGAGAGAACGATAAA
Source organism: Planctomycetota bacterium (assembly GCA_043788625.1). Classification (GTDB taxonomy): domain Bacteria; phylum Planctomycetota; class UBA11346; order UBA11346; family UBA11346; genus CAIUVD01. The sequence continues at coordinate 2,547 of JAYVTR010000401.1, read as the reverse complement.
CATATGTGATATATAGATCGGATAGGAGAGTTCACCAAGACGGTTGTCGAATTTGTTTGATTTGCTGCAGTCAAAGAGGAACGGAATGGTCAGTAAAGTTGCACCGAGAATGAACCATTCCTTGATGTAGGGTAAGGTTTCGCTGGGTATATCGATGAACTGGTATGCGAAAACGAGCGCAAAATAACCAGCTGAGACATAATATTTAAAATTACCTATGCATAAATGTTTTAATTTGTCAGTAGCGTATAATTTGTAGGAAAGAGTTCCGAATAAAAAGAAGCACAGTTCGGATGGGAAAAAGCGGTAGGTCCACGGATCATGATTCCATTTCAATACGTTAAATGTAAATATTTTTGTCAGTATGCTCAGGCTGGCGAGGCTGACAATGAAAAGCGTACTGCGCTTGACGATGAACGGCGCAATCACGTAGAAGCTCAATTCGACTCCCAAGGTCCAAGCTTGGGGTATGAACAAGAAAGAGAACAAATGGGGATGGGTATCCGTGAAATCATGAGCGAAGTAAAAATTTCCGGTGTCTCGGTTGAGTCCCATGAACATCAGGGTGTCTTGGCCGAAGATGAATAAATTGGTGGCGATCAGATACAGATAGGAAAGCCAGCTGAGGTTGTCGCGGTAGGTAATATAAGGCTCTATCTTTCCCCAGATGCCAAACAGCGCAAAAGATACAATGCAAGCTGCCACCGATATGAACAATACCGTCAGATACATCGGGTACAGTCGCAACGCCCGGTTGCTCCAAAAGAGAATAATTCCATTTTTACCGGCATACTTCTGCTCAAGAATCATCGTCATATAAAATCCTGAGATGATAAAGAATATTTCAACAGCCAGCGGGCCGCCGGTCAAATAAAGACCATACAAGCCTTCTGTGTGGGCCATTACTACGGCAAGAGCCAAAAGAACTCTCAAAATTCCCATAATATTTTCCTCCTACAATGAGATGGCATCATCATTTTCTTTCCACGTCGTGGTTTGGCTGGCCATTGGCAATGGTGAGCTCGCGCATGCCACAGGGCAGCGCCGGAGAACCACGGTAGATAGTCCAAGGTTGCGCATGTTTCGTCAGTAGCGCATTGGCACTTATCACCGCACCGGCGCCAATGGTAAGGCCTGGCATGATCACCGCGCGCAGGGCAATCCATGCCCCATCACCGATGATGATCGGGGCAGTTTTCAAAGAAAAATGCGGGTCACTAAGCTCATGACTGCCAGTGCACAGATAGGTCTGCTGACTGATCACCGCATGCGCGCCGATAGTGATCCGGTCGAGGGCATAAAGCCAGACTTCCTCACCAATCCATGCGAAGTCGCCGATGGTGACTTTCCACGGATAATTACAGCGTACGGTGCTGCGTAATAATACTCCTTGGCCGATGTGTGCGCCGAAGCAGCGCCAGATGCAGCGCTTCCAAGCGTAAAAAGGCTGTGGGCAGGGACGCAATAATAACAGCCAAGTGAGATCCCATAAGATCACCACCCATGCCGAGCGACCGCGAACAAACCACGATTGATTATAACCAGTCAAGTCGATGTTGGGTTCATGCATGGCGGGCAATGACCTCGGAAAAAAAGAGGTTGCGGGCGCGAGCAGCGGTGGTGATTGCGAAGGTCTGATTGAAGAGATGTAACCCGCGCTCACCCATGTCGTACCGGCGGTTTTCAGGTAATTCCAGGAATGCACCTAGCATGCAGTTGATCGCAGGGGCGGTGTCAGCTACCGCTGCGCCAGCGCCAGCGGCAACGATTTCGCGCCATATATTAACCTGAGTTGTAGTGAGTACCGGTGTACCGCAGGCGAGGGCTTCGGCGATAACCAAGCCAAAATTTTCTTGATGCGATGGCAAACAAAACCCATGTGCCCCACGGTAAGCACCCCACTTAGCCTCACCACGTAGCATTCCCGGCCAATGTATCCGTGCCTGCAACTCGGGTGTGGTGATGGTTGCCATCAATTTGCTTTGCAGGTGATCAGGATCGGGTCCAGCAATGACGAGATGCACGTGCGGATGCGCCATTGCCTGTTTGCAGAAAGCTGAAAGTAAAAGATCGATGCCTTTTTTTTCATGAATTCGCGAAAGGAAGAGGATAAACGGGTGCCCAATTACGGCAGGGCAAGCGCTAGCGAAGGCTAGCTGTTGACCGGCGATCGAGGAGGCATCATTGGTGGTGCCGGCACTGCCGATGGCGCGCACGGCTTCGGTAACTCGATACGGGCGGAATGACTCTCTGGCTAGACGCCGTTCATCATCGGCTGTGAAGATGACTGCCGACGCATCACGCAGCACTACCCGCTCAGCGACTAGCCAATAGATATACTTTTTAAGATGCTTGAGCGGATATTGACGTTTGAACCAGGGGTCGAGCATGCCATGTGGATAGACTATATAAGGGATGCGACCAGCACACACGCGACGAACGAGCCGCGAATGATACTGCCAGAGCCCGTCAGCGATCACCACATCCGCAGTTTTAATGGCGGCGCTCAAACGCTCGACGGCGGTTGCCGCGTAGCCATAAGTGCCG
>JAYVTR010000400.1:0-11495 GCA_043788625.1 Planctomycetota bacterium | reverse complement strand
TGAGTCGAACTCGACTTGTGAAGAATGCGAAAGTCGCAAATCAATAGAATGCGGTTTAGACCCTTGAATTTGGGAGGAACCCCAGGAGTGGACGTCATGTGAGCCAGCTTAAGCTGATTTCAGGCGCCATACCAGTGATGGTGTTGAATCAGCGCCCCGACTGCGGCAGGCACGAGCGGTGCGACGCTGTGGCCGGCAGCCAGAGCGGTGCGGATGCGGCTGCTGCTGATGGCCGGTATTGCTACATCGTCGGCATCGCCGCCCTGGCCGCGACGGGGAATGGCGATGACCTCGATCAGCTGGGCGAGTTCGCGGCCATGATGCCAGTTCGGCATATCGGCGGCGGTGTCGCTACCGCCGATCAGATACCAGTGATGTCCGGGGTGGGCGGCTGCAATGTTGCTCACCAGATCGAAGGTGAATCCGGATGGGTTGCGCAGTTCATCGTCGCGGACGGTGATCCATGGACCCAAGGACGCAAATGCCGCCTGGCATAAGTCCCAGCGTTGCTGCCATGGCGTCAGCGGCTTGGCATAGGGATGGCGAGCGACGGGCAGCACCCATACCGCGTCGACGCCAGCCCGCGAACGAGCCATGACGGCGGCCAGGACATGGCCATGATGCGGGGGGTCGAACGAGCCGCCGAACAGGGCGATACGCATCGCGTGGGCGTCAGCGTCCGATGGCGCGGACGCGTTCCTTTTTGCTATCGGGCATATCGTCAGCGATGGTCGCCGCGTGTTCATCGAGGCTGGTGGTGGCACCGGTCGGAACAACGCCTTCTTCGGCTAAGGCTGCCAATACCAACTGGGTGCCTAAGGCCTCGCCAAAGATCTGCACATCGTAGTCGCCGCGTGTGAATTTGACGGTGCGCACTTTTGCCAATGCCGCCGCTGCCAGCAGCAAGCGCGTCTTCAGCTCTTTGGTGAGGGGGCGCTCGAAAGTGAGATCGATGCGCATCATGGCGTGGGCCTTTCCGAAATCAGTTTACGATCGAGCAACTTACGGTCCAGCAACTGCGCCAGTACTGGGCGGTTTACCCAAATGTACTCGCAGATCGAGCCTACGCTCAAGGCGGCGCAGAGCCAGGTGGCGACGGTCGCCCACTGCAGCATCCACAGCTTCTCTTGAAAGAACACCGCAGGAAAAGCCAAGCAGGTGATCAAGGTGGCGCCCTGTGCCCAGGCTTTGACCTTGCCCGAAGTCCGCGCCGCCAGCACCAGGCCCTTGGTGGCGGTCATGGCGCGCAGGGCGCCGGCGACGACTTCGCGCAGGGTCATGAGGAAGACCGGCAGCCACGGCACCAAGCCGGCGTGGACCGTGCCGTCGGCGGAGATGAAGATCAACTGGCCAGGGATATCAGCGTACGCCAGCTCGGGGCCGATGGCAAAGGCGAGACCGCCGGCCGGCAGCAGGAAAGCGAGGAAAACGCCAATGCGGTAAATCACATCACAAAACGGATCGGCCAATTTACCGAAGTCCGAAACCTCGCCACGCGCCCGGGCGATGCGCCCGTCGAGCAAGTCCGTGTATTCGGCTAAGGCACAGGTCCACCCCGCCACCCAGAAACCCAACCACGGCGGCAGGTTCAAGTAAGCCGCGACGATGATCGGCATCAGTCCGAGGCGTGCGAGGGTGACCTTGTCCGCCAGCGTCATCCCGGCAGCAATCCATGCTTGCGCATGCACGCCAGAAGCGCGGCTTTTTTATCAGCCGTGGCCGGAACGATCGGCAGACGGAATTCTTCGCGGCAGAAGCCGAGGGCAGCGACCGCGGTTTTCGCCGGAATCGGGTTGGTTTCAGCAAAAGCGTGCTTGGCGAGTTCGACGACGATACGGTGCAGGCGACGAGCTTCAGGGATGTTGCCAGCGGTGCAGGCATCGCACAGCTGACGCATCAGTTTGGGGGCGAAGTTGGCGACCACGCTGATGACACCCGAGGCCCCCAGCATCATCATCGGGAAGGTCATGGCATCATCGCCCGACAGTACGCGCACTCCGCGTTCAAGCTGATCTTGCGTTTGGTCGAGATTGGCGGCGGCGTCCTTGATCGAATCGATGTTGCCGAGAGCGGCAACGCGCGCACTGGTTTCGGGCAGCATGTTGATGCCGGTGCGACCCGGGACGTTGTACAGCACCAGCGGCAGCCTGGTGGCTTCACGCACCGCCTTGAAATGCTGGAACAAACCTTCGGCGTTGGGCTTGTTGTAGTACGGCGTGATGGTGAGGATGCCGTCGGCGCCGAGCTTTTCGGCGGCTTGGGCCAGCGAGACTGCTTCACGCGTTGAATTCGAGCCGGCACCGGCGATCACCGGCACCCGGCCGGCCACGGTCTGCACCACGGCGCTGATCACCTGGTGCTGCTCGTCATGCTCAAACGTAGCGCTCTCGCCGGTAGTGCCGCAGGGTACGATGGCCTGGGTGCCTTCTGCCAGATGCCACTCGACCATGCGCTTGAGGGCCGGGAAGTCGACTTTGCCGTCGGCGAACGGGGTGACGATGGCAACAATCGAGCCGGCGAAAGGCATGGGGCGCTCCTGAGGGGCGCTGATCGTGGGCCGACCTGCGCCCGGGGAAGGACTTATCCGATACGCCCAGCGCCCAGCGGCCTTAAGCCAGTAGTGCCTTCATGTCACGGACAGCCCGTTCCATGCCGACCAACACCGCGCGACTGACGATGCAGTGACCGATATTGAGTTCACGCAATTCAGGCAGCTGGCGGAGGTCGCCCACGTTGGCGTAGGTGATGCCATGGCCGGCATGCAGGCGCATGCCGATGGCGGCAGCGGCTTCGGCAGCGGTGATCAGGCGGCTCAGTTCATGGCGCAGGCTGGCGTCTTCACGGCGACCTTTGCACAAAGCCCAGGCATTGGCCCATGAACCCGTGTGCAGCTCGACCGCATCCGCGCCGAGGTTTTTCACCAAGCGGACCGTATCGGCATCGGGCTCGATGAAGAGGCTAACGATGACGCCTTTGGCGCGCAGCTGATCAATGCAGCGGCGCAGGACGGCGTCATCCTCGCGAACCAACAGGCCGCCTTCAGTGGTGACTTCGGCGCGATTTTCCGGTACCAGGCACACCTGGTCAGGCACCAGGTGCAGAGCCAAGGCGAGGATGCCGCCGTCTTCGTGCGGCGCCATTTCCAGGTTCAACACGCCACGCACGGTTTGGCGCAGGACTTTGACATCGCGGTCTTGGATGTGCCGACGGTCGCCACGCAGGTGCACGGTGATGCCGTCGGCGCCGCCCAATTCGGCCAAAGCGGCGGCGGTAGCTGGGTCAGGTTCGACGGTGCGCCGCGCCTGGCGGATGGTAGCCACGTGGTCGATGTTGACGCCGAGGTGAATCATGAGGATAGAGATACCGTTGAATCTGAAATATCCATTGGTGGCACTAGTTTGCAGCCATCAGCATTATGCGGTGTTGCCAAGCCTTGCCGTTGCTGATCATTTTGAGTCGATTTTCCCTATGTCGCACGAACCGCCTCCTACTCATGCCGATATGCGCGCCAGTTTGCGCGAAGAATTAGTGCAATTGACGCTTTCTGGGCGGTTGCGCGTGCGGCCCGTGATCGATTCACCGGATGGTCGGGTGATTCAGCTGCGTATGGCCGGCGGCCGGCGCAAACTGGTCAATTGGGCATCGAATGACTATCTTGGGTTGGCCAACTTCCGACCGGTGAAAAACGCCGCCAGCCGGGAATTACGGCGCTATGGCGCAGGTTCGGGCGCCGCACGATTGCTGGCCGGCGGTCTGGCCGTTCATCGGCGTTTCGAACAGCGGATGGCTGGTTGGTTGGGGGCGGCCGATGCGTTGCTGACCACTTCCGGTTTTCAGGCGAACCTGGCGGCGATGGTGACCCTCGCCGGCGAGCCGGAGGACGTGATCATCCTCGATCGCGCCTGCCACGCTTCGACCTATGATGGTGCGCGCTTATCGGCGGGGACCTTATTGCGTTTCCGTCACAACGACGTCGAAGACCTGGTGCGGCAGTTGGAGCGCACCAGCGGCGCGCGGCGGCGCATCGTGTGCGTCGAAAGCGTGTATTCGATGGATGGCGATGAGGCGCCGTTGGCGGCCATCCACAACCTGTGCCGCGAGCACGGGGCCCTGCTGGTGGTCGACGAGGCGCATGCCCTAGGCGTGTGCGGCCCCGGCGGGCGCGGTCTGTGCGCCGAAGTCGGCATTGTCCCCGATCTGTTGATCGGCACCTGTTCGAAATCGTTCGGCGCCCAGGGCGGATTCCTGGTCGGCGATAGCGAATTGATCGAGTTGGCGGTCAATCGCGGGCGTAGTTTCATCTATTCCACCGCCCCGGTTCCGGCCGCTGTCGGGGCGGCCCTTGGGGCGTTGGATCAGCTGCAGGCCCACCCCGAATGGCCGGCGGCGCTATGCGCCTCGGCGGTGGTCCTGCGTGCAGCCCTGCGCGGCGCCGGGTGGCAGGTGCCACTGGGGCGCACGCCGATCATCCCGGTGATCGTCGGCAGCGAAACCGCAGCCCTGGCCCTGGCCGCAGCGTTGAACGGCCTTGGCCACCATGCGCCGGCGATCCGGCCGCCAACCGTGCCCGAGGGCGGCTGCCGCTTGCGCCTGACCATGACCCGCGCGCACACCGAGGCCGATTGCCGGCGTTTGGTGGCAGCGATGAGAAGCCTGGCTCCAATGAGCGCCCACGCCGGTTGAAGTGCCCTTAAAGAGCCGCTGGCTTGCGCAGGTGCGGGGGGATGCCTTCATCAGGCTCGCGTCGCCGGGCCTTAAGTTCGATGATGAGATCGATGGTCGGGATCAGCTGTTCAATTTCGCGCAGGCGGTCACGCAGGGCCCGCCATTCGCGGTGCGACAGCTTACCGCTATCAAGAATAGCATTGCGAATTTCATCGATGAGGGATTTTCGCCCACCCTCGAGCGTGCTCTCGCCAAGAAAGCCATTGATGAGCAGGAGTTGGTCCAGCTCATTCTGATCGAGGGTGTTGTCAATTGTCGGCGTAGTGCCCATGCTGGCTCTCCACCGTTATAATACCTCACGAATGGATCATGTGGGCAAACGAGTTGCCGCACAGACTAGGCCTTTGGTCGGAATGCCGGCATTACGGCGGCATTGGTCTCTAGGCGGGCGGCGCCGAGCAGTTCCAAGCAATAGGGTACCGCCGGGAAGATCGCGTCCAGGCATTCGCGGATGCTTTTGGGCTTGCCGGGGAGGTTGATGATCAGGCTGCGGCCACGGATGCCCGCGGTTTGCCGTGAAAGGATCGCGGTGGGCACAAAACGCAGTGAGGCGGCGCGCATTTGTTCGCCAAAGCCGGGCAATAGTTTGTCGCAGGCGGCTTCGGTAGCCTCTGGGGTGACGTCGCGGGGGCTCGGTCCGGTGCCGCCGGTGGTTACGATCAGATCGCACTGCTGGCGGTCAGCAAGTTCGTGCAAAGTGCTGACAATAGTCGCAAAATCATCGGGGATAAGCCGGTAAACGTCGGTCCATGCTGAGGTCAGATAATCGCTGAGGGCGGCGCGGATAGCTGGCCCTCCGAGGTCAGCATAGGTACCCGTAGAAGCCCGGTCGGAGGTGACTATGATGCCAATGCGGGCTGGAGACGGGGAGAGGGGAGTGTCGCTCATGGTGTGAGAGGATCCACGTCCGGAAAGCGCGCCAAGCGTTGACAGTTGGTGCGGCACCCTTACGCACTTCTATAACGAGTGAGGAGTCCCCATGGGCCTGGAAGAAGACATTATTAAGCTGCTCAAGAGTGAGGGCTTCAAGATGAACGAAGCGATCCGCGACGGACTCGACGAGTTTCTTGATACCGTGAACGAAGAAAACGAGGACATGGATGATGACCTCGAAGACGAAGGCGGCGGTCAAGCCGACGAAGACGACTGAGCAACCCCAATCGATACCGAATCATCGCAACCGGAGCACCTAGTGTTCCGGTTGCGGTGTTTTAGCGTCGGTGGATTCGAGACGTTGCAGCAGGATCTTGGCCAAGGGCGCCGGCCAGCGCCACGTCGGCGCCTGCGCCGCAGCCCGCGCCAGCCACTCTTTGGCAGTGGTTTCATTGCCCATCTGCAACAGCATCCGCGCATTCACATACGCCGCATCGGGGTCTTTGGCCAGCGGCTCTGCGTCGCGGATGAGTTCTTGATTGTCGACCAAATGCCGCAACAACGCCGTTGTTTTACTGTCGATACCGATGGTATGGTCACGCCAGGTAGCTGCAGCCAGGGTGGTATCGCCGGCCTCGGCGGCAAGATCGCCCAGCCACAGCTGGATGCGTCCACGTTCGGCGGGCGGCGCTTCTTCAAGGGCTTTCTTATAGGTTTCGGCGGCGCGTTCGAGAGTGCCCAGCAGGCGTTCAGCATGACCCATGCGGATCAACCCTTGCAGATGCTTGCCCGGGTCGAGACGCGGATCGCTGATCGCCCGCAAGTACGTCTCGCGTGCCACTTCCGGACGGCCGAGGGTCAGCAACAGGTCGGCTGCCAGGAGCATGCCGTCCGCCACCTTGGCGGTTTCCCCCAGGTAGCCGGCGATCTCAGACGCGGTCAGGGCCAAGAAAACCGCCCGTTCAGGGTCTTGGCCGGCCAAGCTGAGGGCGCGGTTGGCATAGTCCTGTCGCAGATCCTTCAAGGTCGATTCGGGAATCGCCGCCGCCAGGGTCGGAAGGTCATAGCTGCGGCGAATAGCCTCGAAATAGCGCTCGGCTTCGGCGTAGCGTCCGAGCTTCAGCGCGCACGACCATGCATGAAAGGTGGCCACCAGGACATAGCGCGAATCGTTGCGGTTTTCCTCGACGACGCTGATGAAAGTGGCCAAGGCTCCGGCGGTGTCGTCGAGGCCTTCCTGGCACAGGCCGAGGCGCAGCTTGGCGTCCTTGCTTTGCGGCGAGTCCGGATGATCGCGCACAAACGCCTGGTACATCTGTTGCGCGCGGGCAAAACGCTTGTCTTGACGAAAAGCATCGGCGGTGGCCAGAGCCGATACCAGCTCGCCCGAGCGTTGCCGCTCCAGCAGCACATTGCTGACCTCGGCGAGGGTGCGGCTGCGCATCAGGTAGGCGCCATTGGCATCGGGGCCCTGCAGTGGCGTGAGGTCGAGAAAGGTGAAGGTCACCTGGCGACGTTCGCTGCCTGGAGCCGGAGCATAGGCAAGGCTGCCGGTCAGCGTGCCATCGAGATGTTCGACCTGCAGATCAAGGGGCACGCCACGCGGCATCTGGCCGATCTCGCGTGAAGCCACGGCGTGGTCTTCGCGCCACAGCGAGATGTTGTCGCTGACCGTGCCCAGACTCAGGCGCAGACGATAGCCGCCACCGATGTCGCGGTCATTGATCATCAGTTCAAAGGCGGTGGTCCCTTTGCTGGCGGCGTCATCACTGAAAATCAAGGTCGTGCTGAGGACGATGGTGGCACCCAAACGCACCGCTCCATCGACGGCTGGCAAGGCAGCCACCTGTGCCTGCGGTCCAAATGGCGTGTGGTCGGTCCACACCAAGGTCGAACGCAGGTCGTCGCCTTTTTTTGGCGGTTTGGTTTCGTTGTCGGTGAGTCCCGGATAGGCCCAGGCCACTGTCCAGGCATTGGCGGTAGCCTGCTCGATGGCCTGGGTGCGCTCGTGCATGCGCTTCATCGCCCGTAACGTAGCGAAGGTTACAACGGCGCCGATGGCGAATACCACCAGCGCCACCATGGCGACTGTCGAGCGATGGCGCACGGCCGAGCGCCACGCATGCACCGCCGTTGATACGCGTTTGGCGCGGATGCGCGTACCGTTGCGGATGCGCCGCAGGTCACCGGCCATCTCTTCGGCGGTACGGTAACGATCGCGAGGATCCTTGGCCATCGCCACCATGACTACCGTCTCGACATCGCGTGGCAGGTCGGGCCGCCATTTTGACGGCTTGACCAGCGGCTCGTCAATGATGGCACGCAAGGTCGCCATCGCATTGTCGGATTCATAGGGCTGACGGCCGGTGAGCAGTTCGTAGAGGCAGGCGCCCATGCCATAGATATCGCTGCGGCGGCTGATGTCATCGCGGCGTCCGGCGGCTTGTTCAGGGGCCATGTAGGCAGGTGTGCCCACCACATCGCCGTCCCGCGTCAGACGTGATTCATAGTCGGGCGCACTCGCCAGGCCGAAGTCGAGCAGCTTGATCCGTCCGTCCTTGTCCAGCATCAGATTGCCGGGTTTGATGTCGCGGTGCAGGATGCCAGCCAAATGCGCGACGTGCAGTGCTTCCAGGCCTTGCACCATCCATTCGACGGCCTTCTCGACCGCCAATGGATTTTTTTTTGGACCGACCAAGTCATCGAGCCGTTTACCATCGATCAGCGGCATCACCAGGTACAGCCGTTCGCGGTCCTCGCCGGTATCGAGGACGCGCACGATACCCGGATGCTGCAGGGTTTGCAGGTAATGGCTTTCGCGTTCAAAGCGCCGTCGCTCGTCGCCGTCGCTGCTGCGCAGGACTTTGATGGCCACGGTCTTGCCGATCGACACCGGGCACGATTCGACCGCCTTGCATAGGTATACCGTGCCCATGCCACCGCTGCCGATGCGGCGCACCACTTCGTACGGTCCGATGCGTGAGCCCGGGGTCACCAGGGCATCAAAGAGGGGACGACGTTCAGCCATCCACGAGGGTTTCCCGGGTGCCATCGCTGTTGCCATGGCGCAGGTCGCCTTGAAAGCGCCGCCGTGGGGTTTGGTCGCGTTCAGCCGCCAGGCGTGCCAGCCAGGTTTCGACATCGACCAGCTCGCGACCCACCAAATCGGCGCCAAAGCGTTGTACGATCTCTTTCACGAGGGGGTGTTCCTGAGCGGCGTGATATCGACGCTGACGTTCATCGGTGAGCGCCGGCTGATCGCCGACCCTAGCGTCACCGGCACGTACTACCAAGCGCAGACGACGTCCGAACACCGCCAAACCGGCATTCGCAATCATACGCTGCTGTTCTGGGTCGTTTAAGACGGCATGGCGGGCGGCGGGGGCGCTGATGGTGACCACGTCGCCACTCAATGACAACGGTGTGCTGTCGCCCACAGCTGCCGAGACCAGCGGCAGACCACCCTGCAAAAGTTGGCGCACCAGTTCGCTCCACCGCGGTTGCAGGATGGCGAAAGTCAGCTCGCCGGCCGCTGCGGGAGCGGTCGGGCTGCGGATTGCCTGGACTGTCGATGACGGCAGCAGCGGCGTAGGGAGTTGGTTCCGGGCCGACGGGGTTCCCGTCACGGCCGACCCGGCTAAGGGCGCGCTGGCGACCCGGTAGCAGCAGGTTCGAGACGTTCAATCTTGCGCAGCAGATTCTCGACATCGACCAGTTGGCCGAGGCCGGCAATGCGCACGAACACCAGCTCTAACTGCAGGCGCGGGTCGATGCCCTGACGCAAAGCCTGCTGCGAGCCCATCAGTAATTGACAGATGCGCAGGGTCTTTTCCGGGGTGCAGGCAGCCGCGTGAGCCGCAACCGTGGCGACATCGGCACCCAGGCGGCGCAGGGCCGGCGAGTCCTTGCCGCAGGCCTGCAGCAACAGCATGGCGCGCACATGGTCGACCAGCTGATCGAGCAGCGTTGCCGGCGCGACTCCGGCAGCGGCGGTGCGCTCGATGCCTTCAAGGGCTGGGCCTGCTTCACCGGCGAGCAGCTGCGTGACCATGGTGGTCAGGTCTTCGCCGCGAGCGGCACCGAGCAGCAGATTGAGATCGCTTTCATTGACGCCAGCGCCGCTGGCCCCATCCGAGACCGCGATCAATTGATCGAGCAGGGTCTGCGCATCGCGCATGCCACCACCGGCGGCGCGAGCGACGCGGTACAGTACCGCATCAGACAAAGTCGCCTTTTCATTGGCAGCGATGGTGCGCAGGCTGCTGACGATGTCTTCGAGGGCGATCGAGCGGAAATCGAAACGTTGGCAACGCGACAGCACCGTCGGCAGGACTTTGTCCACTTCCGTGGTGGCGAAGATGAAACGTACGTGCGCCGGCGGCTCTTCCAGCAGCTTGAGCAGCGCGTTCCACGCCGCCGTCGACAGCATGTGCACTTCGTCAAGGATGTAGAGCCGCAGGCGCGCCAATGACGGCGAGAAGCTGGCCGTATCCGAGAGGTCGCGGATGGCATCGACGCCACTGAAACGTGCCGCATCGATCTCGACGATGTCGGGATGGCGCGAGTCAGCGATCATCTGGCAGTGGGTGCACACGCCACACGGGGTGATGGTCGGCCCGTGCTCGCAGGTTAGGGCCTTGGCGAGGATGCGCGCCATCGAGGTCTTGCCGACCCCACGCGGGCCGGTGAACAGGTAAGCGTGCGCTACGCGGTTGGAGGTGATGGCATTGGTGAGGGTGCGCGACACGACCTCCTGTCCGGCGACATCGGCAAAAGTTTGCGGGCGGTATTTGCGGGCGATGACGAGGTAGTCCACGTCCGCAGTATGCAGCCGCCGCGGCCTACGCTACGGGGGTACCGAGGCGGTAGCGCCAGCCGCGCAGCGTGTAACACTCGGCGCATGCCTAAACGCGACGCGGGTGATCCTTCTGACCTTTCTCTTGGCTCTTTCGACCCGGCGCTCAATCCGCCGATTGCTTTCCCCGCGGACGACTGGGCATGGTTCATAGAACGCTGCGCGGCGCTTGGTGTGCCCGAGCCCGAGGCCAAAAAAACCGCACTTGAAGCCCTCTACGGTCATCTGGTGGGAGTGAATCGTTGGCTGAACCTGACGAAACTCACCAGCCCGCGCGAATACTTGAAACAGCACGTCCTCGACAGCCTGTCATTGTTTGGCGATGCTCGGCTCAAGCATCTATCGCAGGGCGCACCATGCGCTGACCTGGGCTCAGGCGGCGGCTACCCTGGCCTGCCTTTGGCATTGTGGTTTCCACAGGTCCCATGGTGCCTGATCGACGCGCGCAAAAAGAAGGTCGATTTCCTGAACGCAGCCGCCGGCTTGGCGAAAACGCATGGCGTGCGACGCATCACCGCGCACCACTTGCGTGGTGCTGAAGCGGTGCGTGATCCGTTGTTGATGCGTGCCTGCCAGCTGGTCGTGTCGCGGGCCATGGCGGCGTGCGCCGAAGTCCTCGCCGAGGCTGCGCCGCTGTTGCAGAAGTCAGGTCACCTGATCGTTTATAAAGGTCCAAACTATCCCGGTGAAGAAGAACAAGCGGCCTTAATTGCCTGTCGGCATTTAGGTTTTCGCGCGTTATCGCAGCGCTGGGTGCAACTTGACGCAGCTGACCCTGAGCGGGTTCAGGTTGTTTTTGAGCGTATCTAAGGGCGATTAATGCCATTGCTGGTGGGGTCGATTTAAACCGCCCAGCAATAGTGGACTCCTTGGTCGTGGCGCTTGGTAGTTTGAAGTTGCAACAAATAGTGAAGAGTTGCACACTTCCGCTCGTTAAGGAGCACGGACGTGCTACCAACTCTTCGTTTGTCGCCAAAGCATCAGGTGACCATCCCGGCCGAGGGGCGCTCCCTCCTCGCCGAGGGGGATGCGGTGTTTTGTG
>JAYVTR010000399.1:0-5642 GCA_043788625.1 Planctomycetota bacterium | reverse complement strand
AGGGCCGATGATAGTGTCATAGCGAAAGTAGGTCGTTGCCTGGATTTTTTTCAACCGCCCCGTGTTAACAGCACGGGGCGGTTGCTTTTTTATATGCTTTATTTCATCATCGATAACCCAGGCTGTTTCCATGATTAAGCGCAACCTCGGTGCAACAGATCTGCGTGTTTCTGCAATTGGCCTGGGCGCTTTTGCCATTGGTGGCTGGATGTGGGGAACCCAGGAAGATTCTGATTCAATAGCTGCCATCCATGCGGCGATTGAAGCCGGCGTGAATTGGATCGATACCGCGCCCATCTATGGCAACGGGCGAGCCGATCGCATCGTCGCCGAGGCGTTGCGGCAGTTACCTCCCGAACGACGCCCGATGGTGTTCACCAAGTTTGGCCACCACCTGGTCGATAGACAACGCACCAATGATGGCAGCCGAGCGCGCGTCATCACTGATTGCGACTACAATCTGAAGGTCTTTGGCGTCGATACGCTCGATCTTTTTCAACTGCATTGGCCGACCGCCACACCGCTGGCTGAGACCGCGGCAGCGTGTGGCGAATTGTTGAAGGCCGGCAAGATCCGCGCCATCGGCGTGAGTAATTTCAATCTCGCCCAATTGCAGGAATGGCAGGCGACCGGCATTCCACTGCACGCCTTGCAGTGCCCTTACTCTTTGGTTCGTCAGGAAGTGGCCGCTGCCGAATTACCGTGGTGCGCTGAAAACGGGGTTGGCGCCTTGGCATACTCGCCATTGCATCGTGGGCTGTTTTCAGGCACCTGGACAGCGGCTAAAACCTTTACCAAAGACGACCATCGCAGTGAACGGGCAGATTTCCAGGGACCGCGCCTGGCGCATTTTCTGGCCGCAGTCGAAGAGCTGCGAGTCATCGCTGAAGATGACGATTTGACCGTGCCGCAATTGGCAATTGGCTACTTGTTGTGCACCGAAGGTCTCAGCGGCTGCATCGTTGGCGCGCGTAACGCCGCCCAAGGTGAAGCGCTGGGCGATCTCGGCATGCCGATCAAGGCCAAGCACATGGACGCCGTCGATGCGGTATTGGCCAAGCTGAAGACTGACTTGGGCTAAGTCAGGGATTAGTTGCCTGCCAGCATGCGTGTCAGGCGTTGGTCGAGATCATCGGCCAAGCGTTTGGCGAGCTTCTGATACAAGCGTTCGCGGGCCACGTCTTCGCGAGTGCTACTTGCACGTTCGCTTAAGCTGATGCCTCCCAGTTGAGTGCCGCCGGCATCGGCAGCCAAGCGCAGACTACCGCTTAATATCCCATCTAGTTTAACTTGTCCGCTAATGGTTTCGGCGCGCGTGGTAAGGACCAGGGGCATCTGCAAGACGCCGATTTGACCCATCGGCACAGTGCGCAACCCAACATGACGGAGGCTTTCGATGAGCTGCGTTTGCAGCGGTAACACACTCGGATCATCGGGCAGTGTAACGGTGAGTTCGGCGAGCAGATTCTGCAGATGCCGATCAAGCGCCGCGCGGTCGAGGGGTTCGGCGGGCATGGCGGCGCCGGGTAGGGCGGTGCGCAGCCGGGTGAGGTACTCATCGCGCTCGACAAGTAATGGCAGCAGGCGACGGATCTGCTGACCGGCGGCGGCCAGACGCTGTGCCGGGGTGGTGGTCGGCAGGGCGAGGATCGCCGCTGCCTCTGGGGGCAAAGTCGCATCGAGGGTGGCGATGCGCGCCCGCAGGTCATTGGCCCACGCGACACGATCAAGACGTAACAAAATGTAGGTCGCTTCGCGTTGATCGACCTGTTCGACGACGGTTACGCCCGGCAGATCAGCGGCCGAGGCTTTTGCCTGGACGTCACTGCGTGCGACTTGCGTCAGCCGTTCTGCGCGGTTCTGGGCGGTGGTTTCCTGACTGGAATAATCCTCGTTGTGGCGCACATCGGAAGTGATGGTGAGACGCAACTGGCTGACGAGATCTTGGCGTGCACGGGCCAACGCCTGGTCGTGTTGGTTGGGGCCGGCCGAGCCGACGGCAAACAACAAGCCGGCCTCTTGCGGAGGACGTTGGAACCACGCCGGCGTGGTTTCCGGTGCACGAATGAAACCGCCATCGCAACCACTGAGGGCGGCGATGGCGAGCAGGGTGGCAAGTCGAGGAGGAGCTTGCCGATTAAAAGGTATCACCGTTCGATGAACTTCTTGATCTTCTTGTTGCCGATCCACACCTGACGTTGGCTCTGCACGTCGATGAGGGTCAGGTCGACGCTATAGAATTTGACCTTCTTGCCGCCGTCCTGGTCGTCTTGCACGCCGATGTTGCCGGTCAGCAGGAAGTCACTGCCCTGTTCCTGGAAGCTTTCTTTGCGCGTGGCTTCGCTGGCGTTCTTGTCCTGGTCGGCGCGTTCAGCACGGGTTTGTTCGGTGGCGCTGGTGGCAGCCACCACGTCCACCTTGCCGGAGTTGATGAATGCCCGCAGGAGATCGTTGGTGAAGATCTCGGTGTTGATGATGTCGCCATTGGTACGCACGGTGATGCGACCAACCTTTACCGTCGGATCCTTATTCTTCTTGGCGCGGAAGTTGTCGGCCCATGGTTTGGAGGTCGCATCGGCGATCATCGCCTGGGCGGTTTGCGTGCTGTCGACGTCATTCCAATCACCCGACAGATCGATCACCGAATTCTGATCAGTGCGGGTAACCGTTTTGCCGCAGCCGGTGGTCAACATCGGTACGGCGAGGGCGGCAAGGAGCAGACAGGCGAGGGGAGCGGTACGCTTCATGGTTTTTTCCTGAGACGGGATGATGCGATGGATTAATGTGCGGGAAAGATGTGCGTAGGAAAGGTGCGGACTGGCACCAGGGTGACGCGTCCTGGCGTGACTTGCACGGTGCCGAAGTTTTGCACGCCGTCGGGTGTCGAGATGGTGACGGGATAGGCTCCGGCCGGGACATCGATCAGGGTTCCCTCGACGTGATCCGGCAGAGTCAGCCAGGCGCGTAGATCAGCGGATTCGGTCGCCGTCGCCAATGCGCTGCCGATCAGGTTGATGCCAAAGGCAAGTAACTCAGCGTTTTGATTATGTTGTTGGCGCGCGGCAACCGCCCCGGCCGCCACCGCGCCCTGTTTGATGGCGACGCGCAGCAGCGTTTTTAACAGCACATGCGGCTGCGCGTCCTTCATGGTCGAACGGGCATATGCATCCAGGTCGCATACCACTTCGCCGCTGCCGGTGACTCCGCCAACGGTGATGCTCGCCGGCGATGTCAGCATCGTATCAGGGGCGTGCACGGGGATCTCGAAGCCGATCACCGTCGCGCCACCGGGAGCGAGACATTGCTGCACCACATTACCCGGAATCGGCAGCAGAATCCAATTGTGGGCGATGTCGCTTCCTGGTCCCTTGGCGTAAAAGGTGATGCCACCCCAATTGAAGCTTGTCGAATCCTTTTCGCTGAAGCCGATGGCGGCGATGCCGATCTGCAGGGGCCGTGGCTGGGCGATCAGACCGACGTGGTTGAGCACGACGACGGTGCCGTAGCCGGCTGGTGGGACAAAACGTGGATCGTTGGCGACCAACCCTCGTTTGGCAATTTCGCTGGCGAACAGATCAGGATCGTAAGTGCGCAAAAGACGCAGATACAAGGTGGTAGCCAAGACGGGTTGGGCAGCAACCTCATAACGAAATTTATTGCCGCTGGCGCCCAAAGCCTCGTGCTGGCTCTGATAGGCGACCAGGGCGCGTCTGAGCATCGCTACGGCCAGCTGACGATCATTGTCCGTCTGCTGCTGCGAGTCGAGGCACGATACAGCAATGGCTGTCAGCACGCGGGCGAACGGATCATCGTCATAGCGTTTGCCGTCGGCCGCGTCAGCGGTCTCTTTGAGCTGATTGATGGTCATCCGTCGGGCGATGATGAGGGCGTTCTGATAGGCGTAGAAAGGGATGTCAGGCCCGGTCACCGGCGGTGGCACTGGCTGTTTCGCTAGTGGCACCACCATGCTGGTCGGCTGCCAGCGATTTTCTGCCCGTTCGCCGACGATCAGGTAGTTCAACGTGCGGTAATAATCTATCTGGGTATGTTCGAAAGGTCTGCCGACATACTTGCTGGCGGTGTCATTATAAACCGACGTCAGCACCGCATCGACGACCTGCGCACTGCGCAGGTCGTCGACCATGGGGGCGATCTTATCGAGCTGCTGGTTGCTGTCAGTGGTGTCGCCTTGCAGGTGGGCGAGGAGCCCTTGTTCCATACCGGCGAGTAACACGTCATCGCTGCTGGAATAAAGTTTACTGGCGGTTTTGCGCGCTTTCTCCACATCTCCGGCAGCGGTTTGTTCACGCAGGTCATGGGCCAGGCGGTCTTCGCCACAGCCCACCAATGCGAGGCTCAGCAGGCTGCCTGCTACCCATGCGTAGGGCATCCAGGCGGAGGTCGCCACATGAAGACGGATAGGCCTCATGAGCGGATCACTTCTTGGGGGCGTCTTCAAGCAGGCTGAACACGCGGCTGCGCACCTGGTTCGCCGCCTGCTTGGCAGCGAGGTCTTCGCGCACTAGATACAGCCGGACACCATCGGCCTTGCTGCCGTCAGGCTTGGCCGGTTCGGACAAGGCAACGGCGCTAATGCGCGTCCAACCAAAAATCCACGTCAGCGTGCCATCGATATCGCTTACCGGCAAGCCCCATCGTTCGCAAAAACTGGTACGGCTCTGTTCGAGGGTGATGCCGCTGGCAAGTAAAGTCGCCTCGGCAAGTTCACCACTGCGGAAACCCAATTCAAGGCTGCCGGAAATCTTAGCGACGGTTTTATCGCCCTGCACGCTGACTGCCGCAGCTGGAATCTGCGAGCCCATGAGGTCGTCGAGGTGGGCACCCCAGAGAAAGCCGCCCACGCCGTCGTATTCTTTGGGCAGTGAGCGCGTTTCACCACTGATGTTGATCGATTGCATGACCGTTACCTGGCCGAAGTTCGGCGGGGTATCGTTGCTCAGCCATGATAAGGGAATTGCCGGCAGCGACAAATCACCGGTGGTGCGCGGATACAGGGTCACCGCAACAGTAACTGTCTTTGTCTTAATATCTTCGTTGACGCTAGGTTTCCCATTCAGACGCCAGGTATTGCCACTCGCCATGGATATTCCGTTGGTGACCACGCCTGCGATATCGACGCCATCCACTTGCCGCGGCAGAGTAGTGAATTCTAGGCGAACCGGCTGGTTTACGGAGATTTTACGTGACGATACCTTGTGATTCACGAAGGTGCCGGTGTTGACCGGCTCGCTGATTGTGACAACAGGGCCAATGGAATCGGAAGCACGCGGCGTATCGGCAGCGGACGATACATTCCCATGACATACACAAGCTATTACCAGGGCAAACAGAGGGGCTAGGCGCATGGCATAAAGTCTAGGCTGTCGAGTCGGGCTGTCACGCGTTGTGCGCAGGCGTCGATGAAAGGCGTTTGATGCCGCATGGTGGTTGTTTGTTCAATGGTTTAGCTCAAGGGGCTTGCACCTGCACTGAGAAATCGAATATGGCACAACCTTATAATCCCAGAGTGAGATTTTTATTATGGCTGTCGACCTCGGCGCTGCTGCCACCATTGCCCCTGAACTCCGTCACCGCAAGGGTCTGACCTATAAGAACCCGCTGGCTGGAAATCCAGGCAAACC
>JAYVTR010000398.1:0-7392 GCA_043788625.1 Planctomycetota bacterium | reverse complement strand
AACCGGCTGTGATATTGGAGGGAGTGAAGGTGGTGTTCTGTGCATCAAACGTTACATTGCCATTGGTATTGACCCACAGCGATGTATAGGTGACGCCGTAAAAATTAAGACCGCCGGGAAAAACCGACGTGATGTTCACCAGTACATTTGAAGCATCGTCACCGATCGGCAATACGCCTTCACCGAAACCAGCGACGCCGCCCAGGCCACTGATTAAGTCCGCTGCTGGGAGTGTGACGCCACAGCCAAGCGCCGGCAGCAAGACGAATGTCATTAAAAGCGAGCGAAATGACCTGGGCATAAACTCTCCTACAAGGGCAAATTAAAAGGACGAATTTTTGTTCGTCGTAAAAGAGCCGTTGTACGTATAGGTGGACTGGCCGTTCGTCTTCGCAGTAAATGAGAGCAGGTATTTAGCGTTAGGCACCAGGGGGCCGAGGGTTTGGAAGTACAATTCGCCATCACGTAAGCCGATAGCAGGATCGGATTGCGAGTTCAATTTAACTTCCCCAATGAATTCACCCGGAAGAACAACCACATCCGGTAAGGTAATTTGCAACACGGATGCCTTCATGATCGTTGGATCTTGGTTAGTGAAGATCGCCACCTTCTTCCAACGATTAGGCCAACCAGCAGGGAAGCTGGCGGTGGATGTATCCAACGCGAAGTTCAGGGTGATGCTGACGAAGGGCTCGGCAACCGGCAAGGTAAAATGGATCGGTGGCCCTGCGTATGCGCTATCCTGCGCAACTGCCGGCAACACATTTTGAAGATCAGTGTCGAGACCGTAAGGTGTCACATCGATATTACCGTCATTCGGCCATACACCCTGCATCTGAGTTAAAGGCCGATCGGCTATCGACAACGCAGTGCCCAAGAAGCGGCCGTTGAGAATCGGGTAAGGATAGGGCATCCCCAGCCCCGTATCGGCATGTGATCCATATGCCCATTGGCGCATGGTGGGTTGGATCAAGGCATGACGGCCACGCCGCGTATACCATAAATTATCAACGATATCGAAGGCAAAATCATTATCGCCAACAATAGCTGATGCATTGTAGAAGAGATCAAGATTGAAGCCGCGAAACTCACTGTTTTTTCCAGCGAGCGTAGTCGTATTGCCATTGAAAACGAAATTTTCGAATAAGACCGAGCCATTTGCCGACTGGTTAAAGAGCAGATTATCACCGCCCTGCACCGCGCGCACACGATTGTACTTATCAACACTGGTGAACAGCAGTGGGTATTCCGCTTGGGTTGCGAGTGTGTTCACTGCGCCAATCTCCGATGACAAAGTTGTCAAGGTTGATGCAGAAGTAATGGTGAGCACCTCGACACCGCTGACTAC
Source organism: Planctomycetota bacterium (assembly GCA_043788625.1). Taxonomy (GTDB): domain Bacteria; phylum Planctomycetota; class UBA11346; order UBA11346; family UBA11346; genus CAIUVD01. The sequence goes on along the minus strand of JAYVTR010000398.1, from coordinate 6,044 downwards.
GCCCACACGTCGCGAAGCATCTGCAGAATTGGTGGATTCAACATTTTTTGAATGGCGGTAGGCAGCGGTATAAAGCGTATCATTGAAAGTCGCGGTATACGGTTGGCCTACACCATACGTTTGGCTGCGATAGTTATTTAGTTTCGTCGTCAACGCTTTGTAAGAACTCGGTCCGCCAATTTTTTCTACCGACGACGGTGGTTGTTCCGAACCTGCCGCCGCTGGCGCTGTCAGCAGTTCGCCGTTACCCGAACATCCACCGGCGATCAAGGCGACCATGCCGATAAAGCTGGGAACGAGGTAGCGGGTCAAACGGGGTTGAGCCAGGAACATGGTAATTCTCCGCCACACACCTGAATGGAATGACCCAGGCATGCGGACTTATGGGCGATCTAGGGTTGGGTCAGCGTGCCAACTCGCAAGACATGATGGAATTAATATCGCTAAGGGTGTCTGACTCAGGAAAATGAGACTGAGGACCGACTATACTGCCTAAGTCATTGCAGTTACTTACAAAGTGAGGGCTTTAAGGGCCTTCACTCATACTGAAGGCGGCAGCTAACGTGGAGCGCATCTTAGAATCGTGCCATCAGTTTCCCGCGCAGCGACGCCAGCCGCGCCCCCGGATCAGCGTCGGTGATCAACGCTTCGCCTACTAATACCGCATCGACGCCGGCTTCTTCCAGACGTTGGCAGTCGGCGCGGGTTGAGATGCCGCTTTCGCTGACGACTACACGTCCGCTGCCGAGCAGCCCAGGCAGCAGGTCATACGTGGTTTGCAGCGAAATGCTGAAATCCTTCAGGTTGCGGTTGTTGACACCGACCAGATTGGCCTCAGCGCGCACGGCAGTGGCGGCTTCGTCGGCGTCATGCACCTCAACCAGGACATCCAGGCCAAGATCCCAGGCGAAACCCTGCAGATCGGTCAACTGGCTGCGGCTCAGGCAGGCGACGATGAGGAGGATGGCATCGGCACCGGCGAGGCGGGCTTCGGCGATCTGCTTTTCATCGATGATGAAGTCCTTGCGGATGGCGGGCAGCGAAACTTCCTGATGGACCCGCTTGAGATGGTCGAGATGGCCAAAGAAATGCGGCTCGTCGGTGAGCACACTCAGCGCATGCGCACCCCCCAGTTGGTAATGGTAGGCGATGAGAACCGGATCGTAGTCCTTGACGAAAATGCCTTTTGAAGGGCTGCCTTTTTTGCATTCGGCAATGACGTGGATGGTATCATCGGTGGGCCGGCGCAAGGCCGCGCGAAATCCACGCGTCGCCGGCAGATCCCGTAAAGCGGCACGGTCAACCGGCGGTAAACGAGGCACTACCAGCGTGCGCTTATGGTCGACGATGCGGGCGAGGATGTCGCTCATAGGGGCGGTGATGGTCGATCCACTTGCCGCTACGCAAGGAGGAGCCACCGGCACCGAGCCGGTCGCCTCGGCCCGAAACCGGCTTATCATAGCGGCATGATCCTGCCGCTGTCACGTTCCACGACCGGAGTGCCGGTTGACCTGGTGCCCGAGATCCAGCGCCTGAAGCGCGAGCTCAATGCCGTCATCCTGGCGCACTATTACCAGGATGAGGAAATCCAGGACGTCGCCGATTTCATCGGTGACAGTCTGCAGTTGGCGCGCGAGGCGGCTAAGGCCACCGCCGACACCATCGTCTTTTGTGGCGTGCACTTCATGGCCGAAACCGCCAAGATCCTCTCGCCCGATAAGTTGGTGCTGTTACCCGACCTGGCGGCGGGCTGCAGCCTGGCCGACAGCGCCCCGGCTGACGCCTTCGCTGCTTTCAAGGCCGCCCATCCCGGTCACGTGGTGGTGACCTATGTCAATTCCTCGGCAGCGGTGAAGGCCCTTTCAGACTATTGCTGCACCAGCTCGAACGCCGTGGCGGTGGTCAACAGCATCCCGCGCAACACGCCGATCATCTTTGCGCCGGATAGGTTTCTCGGCGACTACGTGGCGCGGCAGACCGGCCGCGAGCTGGTGCTGTGGGAGGGCTCGTGCGAAATCCACGAGCTGTTTAGCGCCCAGGCGATCGTCGAAATGCAGCAGGCCAATCCCGGCTGCATGACCTTGGTGCATCCCGAGTGTCCGTTAGCGGTGCGCGATCTGGGCGATGTCGTCGGCTCGACCAAGGCTTTGTTAGAGGCGGTCAAGCACGGCCCTGCGACCGGCACCTACCTCATCGTTACCGAGCCCGGCATCATCCATCAGATGCGCAAAGCCCAGCCGTTGGCAACTTTCTTGATGGCGCCGGCGTGGATCAAAGGCGATGCCAAGGGGAGTTGCACGTCGTGCAACACCTGCCCGCATATGCGGCGGAACACCCTCGAAAAGCTGTACTGGACGATGCGCAATCGGGCGCCCGAGATCCGCCTTGATGCCGATCTGATCGCCCGCGCGCGTCTGCCGATTGAGCGCATGCTGGCCATCGGCTGACGGGCTCACGATGACGGCGCAGCCCAATCAAAGCCTCGGCCATGCACTGACGTGCCTGATCGGTTTGACCGATGCGGGCGTGGTCGGTTCGCGTGAGCTGGCGCGACGCCTGGGCATGGAGCATACGCGCGTCAATCGTTTGTTGGGCACGTTGGCTGACCTGGGGCTGGCCGAGCGCACCGCTGATCGGCAATATCGGCCGGGCCCAGGCCTGCACGGCCTCGCCGCCGGTGCCCTGCGTGGCTCAGGTCTGCTGCAGGCAGCATTGCCGGAAATCCGCGCCCTGCATGCGCAGGGGCTGGGCGTGGCCTTGGGCTTGCTGTGGTTGGGGCGGGTGGTCTATCTTTATCACGGCAAACCGCAGGCGCCGTTGGAAGACAACCTTGCGGTACATGCGCCATGGCAGCCCGAAGACTCGTCGATCGGCAGCGTGCTGCTCAGCGGCGCGGCCTCGGCGACGGTACCGGGTTCCTTGGCGGTACCGATCGGTGAGCCAGCCATCGCTGGCTTGGCGGTGCTCGATGCCGACCCTCAGCATCTGCCATTGTTACTAGCTGCTGCAGGGCGCATCGCTGCGCGTCTGGCGCATTAAGCGATCCGCCTATGCCGACCTTACATCCATCGCTCGAGTTCACTCAAATCACGGTGCCGCATCCAGGCGGTTATGAGGTGATCCTCTATCGCAGCGGCGCTACCGTGCATGCCTATCGCAATGCGTGTCCGCATGTGGGCGTAGGTTTGGATTACGGCAACGGCTCGTGCCTGCTGGAGGACGGTAAAACGTTGCTGTGCGCCATGCATGGGGCGACTTTCGATGCCGACAGCGGCTTCTGCACCGGGGGCCCATGTGCAGGTCGCAATCTGACGCGCGTGGCAGTGCGCATCGAAGCCGGCGCCGTGGTCTGCGACTGATGGAACGCACGACGATTTTATTGCCCCCGGCTCTACGTGAACGCGCCGGTTTGCTGGCCCGCGAACGAGGGTTGTCATTGGCAGAATTCATCCGTGTGTTGCTGGCTGAGGCAGTCGCCGCCGGTCCGGAGAGCCAAGGCATTGATCCGCTGTACGCCGATGACGCCATATGGCCGGCGCCCGGTTTAGTAGCAGAAGCGGTGCGGGCCTGATGAGCCCCGCGCCGGTTTTCATCGTCGCTGATGCCTTGGTGCTGCGTCATCTCGCAGCTGATCCGCTGCACGCGCATAGCCGTCGGGTGTGGGCGCAGTTGTCGGCGACGCGACCGCCCCTGGTGACTATTGCCGCCCAGGTGGAAGCCGCCGCGACGACTTTGGCGCGGGTGACCGAGCCGGCTTTTGCGGCGGTTCGCGCCCGCCATTGGCAAGCGTCGTCGGCTTTGCAGGTCATCGTTCCCGATGATGACGACCGCCGTGCCGCCTATAGCTGGCTCGAGCGCTGGCGTGATCCGGGGGTCGACATGGCCGATTGCCTGGCGTGGGCGGTAATGACGCGGCTGCGCGTGACCACCGCCGCCACCTGGCGTGAGCCGTATCGTTGGGCCGGGTTCGACTTGCTATCGATGCAGGTGCGTTGAGCGGGCATATCTCGGGTCGGTGATTGCCGTTGGCGGTTGTATGTGGCATCATTATGTACTGCATCATGGCGAAACCGTCTCCTATCAACGCACCTTCTACGGCTGACCTGCCGACGTTGCCGCTCGCTGCGGTCATGCATGCCGCCGATGCGGTAGCGTCAGTAACCGTGGGTACGGTGCCTCCCGGCGCCTATTCTTCCAGCAAGCCGCGCGTCGTGCCCGAGGAATTCGCCGGTTACCGGCGCATCCGGCAGTTGGGCATCGGCGGCATGGGTGAAGTCCATTTGGCTCATCACCAACGGCTCAACCGCCACGTGGCGCTCAAATTATTGCGCCCGAACGTCTCCGGTGATGCCGAATTCAATGCGCGTTTCCTACGCGAATCGAAAGCCATGGCGGCAGTCAGTCATCCCAACGTGGTGGCAATCCATGACGCCGGGGAGATTGATGGCTTTCTGTTCATGGCCATCGAATACGTCGATGGCACCGATGTCGCCAAATTGCTCAAGACGCGTGGGTTGTTGGACGAGGCGACGGCGTTGCGCATCATGATCGGCTGCTGTCGCGGCTTGGAAGCCATCGCCGCCGCTGGCCTGGTGCATCGCGATATCAAGCCGGCGAATATCTTTCTCGATCGTCAGGGCGAACCCAAGATCGGCGACTTGGGGCTGGCCCGCCATGTCGATGGCGAAGATCGCATGACCATGACCGGCAGTGCCTGGGGTACGCCGGCTTATATGCCACCGGAACAATTACGTGGCGTTGCCGACATCGACATCCGCTGCGATTTGTATGCCTTGGGCGCGACGATGTTCACCGTGCTGACCGGCAGTGAGCCCTTTACCGGCGCAACCGCTTTTGTCATCACCACCCGCATCCTTACCGAAGCGGCGCCGGACCCGCGGATGCTCAATCGCACCGTATCGCCGGCGGTGGCAGCGATCATCCGCGCCTGTCTTGAAAAAGATCGTGATAAGCGCTATTTGACGCCGACCGCCCTGCGCGTTGATCTCGAGCGTGCCCGCGACCATCTGCCCTTGGCGTTCGCCACGCTCGCCAGCGGTCCCGCGCACGGTAGCGAAGCGGCGCCGATCATCGGCGCCGAGCCACGGCGGAAATCGGTGTCGCCGGCCGCGGCTGCGGCGGGCAGCCTGCAGGTAAATACGACGCTGGTCAAATTCCTCGTCTACGGTTCGGCCGCTGGCGTGCTGGCCCTGGTGGTGTGGTCGCTGTGGGGTGGGACTTCGGCGGTGGTGCAGAAACCGTTACCAGCCCCCGCCAATTCCGTCAGTGATGCGCACGACAAGCCAAGTCAAACGTGGATGCAGGCCGAGGGTCGTGATGGGCTCGGTGGCTGGGCGCGTCTCATCACCAATGCCACGAGCTTTCGTTTACGACGGGTGCCGGCCGGCAGCTTTCGCATGGGCAGCCCGCCAAGCGAAGCCGGACGTTCAGCCAGCGAGACACCGCATCAGGTCACTCTGAGCAAGTCGTTTTGGATGAGCGATACGGAAGTAACCCGTGACCAATGGGTGGAAGTCATGGGCAATGGGACACCCGGACGCGAGCCCATAGCCAACGTCAGTTGGCACGAGGCTCAGGATTTCCTACGCGCCTTGGGAGAACGCTTGCCTGGCCTCGAGGCACGGTTGCCCACCGAGGCACAGTGGGAATACGCCTGTCGGGCCGGCTCCGCAGAGGCTTTTTCGAGCGGTGCTCATGCCGAGGCCAAGGAGGCCATCGCCGTCAAAGCCCCCAGCGTCGTGGCCGCTGGCTCAGCCAATCATTTTGGTTTATTTGATATGCACGGCAACGTGCGCGAGTGGTGTCTCGACAATTGGGATGGTCGTGAACCGATGGTGGATCATCCCGATAGCGATCCCAATTCGCGCTTCGGGGCTTTATCGGTGGTACGCGGTGGCGCCTGGGATCTGCCTGAAGAAGCCGCTCGCAGCGCTGCCCGGGTGGCCATCGATCCGCAGGAGCGTGTGGCTGATGTCGGCTTCCGTTTCGTGGTCGAGGATGCGCCGTAGACTGATGATGAAGCA
>JAYVTR010000397.1:0-9385 GCA_043788625.1 Planctomycetota bacterium | reverse complement strand
TACTCGTTTTTTTTAACTCATTGAACCCCCAATAAAAACCTATTTCCGGGGCGATTCTGGGGGTGCAAGGTGGCGAGCATGGCCGTCGCCGTCATGACCAATCCGCCGCCTGGACTCCGGGCAAATCCGCTGCCGCTGGCCGTGGTTGGCAATCCGCGACGCATTCCCACCCCCCCGCAGGATCGCCGCATGACCCCCAAGCAGAAAAAAGCCTTCGCCGCCAAGATGAAGGCCGCGCGTGCTGCCAAGTCGAAGGCTCGCACCCCCGCCGCTAAAAAGGCGAGTACTCAGGCGCGTACCGTTCGCCGCGCCAAGCGGAAGACCCGTGCGATCAAGCGGGCGAAAAAACGCACCGTCAAGAGGACCTCAGCCATCATCGTCAGCACTCGCCAGCCGACCGCGAGGAAGGTCACCAAGACCAACCCCGGCAAGCGTCGTCGCAAGACCCGCCGCAATCCTGGCGCGGCTGGCTTCCTAAGTGATGTCACCGGCTGCTTCAGCGAGCTCAAGAATCTGAGCAAGCCCGAAGGCATGATGTTTGCAGGCGCGGGCGCCGCGAGCGCCATGGTTCTCGGTTCGGTGCTTGCTCCGACCATCGCCAAGTTCGTCCCCGCCGTCTCGCAGCCGATCGCCCGTGGCCTGAATGCCGCCACCTACGCGTTGGCCGGTCTGCCACCTGCGCTCCTGATCAAGGACAGCGGTAAGCGCCGTAAGTTCATCCTCGGTGTCCTGGGCGTCGCCCTCTCGGAGGGTATCTTCCCCGGCTGGTCGGCCGCCGTTCTCGGTAAGGTGCCAGTGATCAAAGGACTGATCCCCAAGCCTCCGGTTTCAAAGGCTTTAGCTGATGCCGATACCACGCTGCAGGGCCTCGATGGATTGGCTGGCTTCGGCCGTCGCCCCATCGGCGGTTATTTCGCCACGGTTGCCAAGCTGCCAAGCAAGACTCGGTCGCTGAAGGATGACCTCTCCGGCATCATGCCCATCGTTTCGCTCGCATTGCCATTCGATGCGTCTGGCATCCCCCGTGGTCAGGCCCAATCCCTTGCCGCTGATCTGATCGACCGGCCTGGTGCTCTTGCCGCCGATCTGATCGATCGGCCGGGTGCCCTCGCCGATAGCCTCGGCGGTCTTCGTCTTGGCGCGTTCGCTTAATTAGCGGTTCATCCCTTCTCCATCCATTTTCCCATTCCCGACAAGGATTCTCCCATGATTGGCACCGCCAACGACGCTATCCGTGATCTACTCACACAGAGTAAAATCACCCCCGATCTGTTCGAACTGCGCTCGACCACCCTGTTCGATTCGTTCGACCATGGCGCGGCTGCGGCTGAAAATCCTTTGTTCATTGGTCTCGCCGCGCGCAATGGTGGTGACAAGGCCTGGACCAATATCGAGCAACCGAACAGCCTGCCGGATCCTGATAATTTCGCGGTTACCGGCATCAGTGTCCTGTTTTCGGCCAACGCCGCAGCCGCCGACATCGCTAAGGTCTTAGAAAAATCAAGCCTGCGCATCGACGTGGGTGGCCGGACGATTTTCGAAGGCCCGCTTTCTGTGGTTGCCTTTCAGGGTTCCGCGACGATCGGTGCTCGCGAAATCTATAAGCTGGCTTACCCGCAGCTCATGAAACCGGGCGCTCGCCTCACTGGCTATGTGCTCACCCGTATCGCCCCCGTTGCGGCAGTTCCAATGCAGGTGGTCCTGCACGGCGTACGCATCACCAAGCGCTGAGCTGTTGGCCAATCCGTCATTGGCCAATAGACGTCAGTATCACCACCCGGGCGCGCTTCGGCCGCTCGGGTGGCCTCCCAAACACCAACCAATGGGGCTCACGTGGCCGACGATATCGAACGCATCCTTTCCCGTTTTGCCGACGCTCAGTTCGAAGCCGCCGGCTTGCGTCCAGATCGCCGCATTCGTCCAGCGATCGTCAATTACAACCTGACCGGTGCCAATGCGCTAACGGCCTTGCAGACGAAGTCGGACACGTTCTACATCGGTGGATCGTGTCCATTCATCTGCACTGAATTGCGTTTTTGGAGCACGGGACCGGTGCTGATCAACATCAAGCCCAACACAATGCCGGAAGACTTCGGCTTCAACGCCGGGCACAGCAATGCGCTCTTCGGGCCGAGTGCGGCCCCGGTCGCACTTCCCCTGTCGCGTCCATACCTCTTAGACAACAAGGGCATCATCAAGATCGACCTGACCGACCTGAGCAATGCGGTCAACAGCCTGGGGCTGGCGCTCATCGGTTTTCGTACGGACGTTTGATTCATGGCCGACTCGGCGCTCGTCAATCTCCTCTCGCGACCTCGCGCAAGCGTCGGTATCAAGTCGTCAAACTTGATGGCGGATCTCTTGCAGCGATCGACGCCATCGTCCGATGCGCCCACATCGGTCGTAAGTTTGACACCAGTTCCACCGATCGATCCAGCCACCGCCGCTGATGAATTGAGTCTCGCGAAGCTCCTTGCTCAAATTCCCGATTTGTTAACTGCCGGTCTGATCGCTGCGCGCCTGACACCCCCGCTCAACGCGAAGGCACACACGATTCGAGGTACCTATACGGATGTGGCCGCGCAAAGCGGCGCCACCAGTCACTTGCTGGCAACAGCCACTATTCCTAAGGGTCAGCGGTTCCTCGTTCGTCGACGCCTGTCGATTTTGGACACCACCGCCGGCGCAGTGCGGGGTGGCATCACCATCATCCGCAATTCGTCGAATGTCTACGATGGCGCGAGCGCCATGGACGGCGTTGTCGCTACTGAAGCTGGCGAATATCTTGGTGCCACAGGGCTCGACCTGGAATGGTTCACCAGCTTCGAACCATCCGACGTCATCACCATGACGGCTAACCTGATTCGAGGATTGACTGCTGTCTCGTGCAACGTGCATGGATCGATCATCGGCTATCTCGTCCCAGTTCAGTGAGGGTGCATGCGCTCCACGACACTCGCTCGGATGGCCTGGAGTCCCGCTTCTGGTGACCCTCACGGGCTTGCGGGACCATTTGATTTCCTGACTGATAGTTTGCATTCGACGGTCGGAGTCATTACCACCGCCGCCGGTCAGGTCTTAAGCGTCCCGAATCGCTGGGCCGATTCCGTTCTTTCGAATACCATGTCGCTCGCAGCCTGGGCTGCATCCGATGAAGGACGGGCAATCATTGCCGCCCTCGCTGCCCAGCAGGCCGGCATGCTGGTGCACCCTTCGCTCACCAATGCAGTCGCCTGGTTAAAATTCTACGGTCCTTTAATTGCCGCCGCCATCGTGCCGGGTGCCGGCTGGGCATTGGCGGCAGCATACCTGCTGCGCGGTATCATGCTGGGCGCCAAGTCGCTCGCCGAACTCATCGGCAATGTCATCGTCCAGATCTATCCGCAGGCAGGCCCATTAGTAGCCTTGGTGAATGCACGTGGCGAAGGCCTGCGGGAAATGCTCCTGGCGGGAATCCTTTCCTATATGCCAGCGGAGGTCGCGCCGCTGGTCGCTTTCGCACGGAACCCTCGCGGCGCACTTACCGAATACGCACTCAGCGTCATTCCCGAACAGTATCGCGATCTCGCACGCTCGGCGCTTGTCGGCAACTTAAAAGATGCGGCAACCTCGCTGATTCTCGCGCAGCTGCCAGCAGGTGCGGCACCGCTGTTGGCCTTTGCCCGCGACCCACGCACGGGCCTTACTGACACTGTGATTGCTAACATGCCAGCCAGCGCGCAGCTCCTGGCCCGGTCCGCACTTGCCGGCACGCTGCAGCAAGAAGCAACGAAAATGGCTCTGGGGCGGATGCCGCCAGCTGTTGCGGCGGCCTTGGCATTGGCAGACGATCCGCGGGGTACCTTGACGGCGATGGCCATCGCCAGTCTACCGGCCGATCTGCAGCTCATCGCCTCCCAAGCGCTCAATGGTGATTTCGACCGTAATATCTTTGAAGAGACCATTAATTCAGCGCCCCCCTTGCTCCAGCGTCTTTATGGACGCGACATAGACGCTGGTCCCCGCACTTTCATGGCATTTTCATTTCTGTCGGAAGCAGCTGCTTACCGCTCTGGCACCCAATGGGATCAATGGCGGCAAACGGCCATGGGCATGTTGCCCCTGGTCAAACAACTCAATGACGCGCACGAACAGTTAGATACCAAATACCTTGAACTGATGAGCCAACGCACCGCTGTATGGGGAAACCCTGCTGCGAAAGCACACGTGTTGGCACAGATGGCAGCAGTGAGCGACGAACGTTCGGCTGTTTATGGCCAGATCCTTTCCGCCATGGCCAAAGTTGAAGACCACGTCGCGCTCGCAAAATCACAGATTGCCCAAGAGGAGGCCGCCATGGCCGTTGCACTCGATGCGCTCAATAAATCGCTTACTGACGCGCGTGCCCAAGTTGCCCAGCTCGGCACCCAGGTAGCCACTGCCCAAGCGCAAGTGGATCAACAAACATCGCTCGCCAGTCAAGCCGCGACCCAGGTGCAGACCCTCAGGCAACTACTCGCCCAGGCTCAGCAGCAACAAGTGACGATCACCAATCAGGCGACGGCCCAGGTGCAAGGCCTGCAGCAACAGCTGACCCAGGCGACCGCGGGTGGAGTCGACGCCGTCAATCAGGCCGTAGCGCAAGCACGGCTCGACTTGGGCAAAGCCCTCGATCTCTACCGCACGGCCGATGCGGCACGGATGACGGCGCAGCAGGCGTTCGCCAGTATCCAAACACTCGCCCAATCCCAAGCCGCTACCGCTGCCCTGGCACTCAGCCAAGCCCAAGCGGCACGGATCACAGCCGAGCAGAATGCCGATCAACTCACCAGTACTGCACTGGTGCTACGCCAACAGGTGACACAGGCCCAAGCAGCGGCCGATCAGGCGAAAAATGATCTCCAAGCCGCTCAGTCCGGAAGCCAGGACCTAGACCAGTCACGACTGCAGGTAACCAATGTTATCGCCAGCATGAATCAGATCGCATCAGACTATGCGGCTCTCCAGGCCCAGGCCGATCAGTTGCGCGCCGATGCGGAAAAGGCTCGCCAACAGGCCCTGATGGCCATGGATGATTTGCGTAGCCGCCTCGCCGCAGCCATTTCCGCACAACAACAGTCGATCAGCGCCAAACAAGCCGCCGAGGTTGCCACTGCTCAGGCTCAGGCCCGGATCCAAGTCGTCGAAGCGGAGAAGATTCAGATGCAGATGACCATTGACGATCTGACCAAGAAGCTCGCCGCAGCCATGTCGATTCAGCGTGCTGCCAGCCCCACTTCCGGCACTGGTGGCTGGTTGAACGTGTACACCCAAGGCCCTGCTTCTTTGCGTGCCGCGAAGAAGGTGGCGTGATCCCATGAGAGCAATTCGAGGCGGCGAGTTAAATCCACCGACAACCTTCTCACAGAGCTATGTCGATAATCTGTCAGCTCAACTCGCCGCCGCCCAAAGCGCGGCGAGTGCAGCAACGGCTCAAGCACAGGTACAAGTTCAAAACTTAGCTCGATTGCAAAGCCAGTTTGACACCATCAAGCAACAGCTGATTGCCGCCCAAACCGCCGCCCAGCAGGCTCAGTCCTTATCCCAGGCACAAGCACAGGCTCAAATCGCGGCATTGCAACAGCAGCTCGTAGCCGCCCAATCCGCTCTCCAACAGGCACAAAATCAAATTCAAGGGCAAGGCCAATCCGCTGCCCTCGTCAATGATCTGCGTCAGCAGCTTGCCGTCGCCCAGGCCAATCTGGCCACGATCGCTGCCGCCCGTGACCAGGGCACAGGGGCCGCGGTGTCATTGACCCAGGCCTTGAATCAAGTCAAAGCGGATCTGGCCATGGCCATCAATCAAACTCGCACGTCTGATGCCGCCCGCATCGCCGCTCAACAGGCGCTTGCCGGCGCACAGACCCAGCTGCAACAACAAACGAAGGCCCTTACCAATGCCCAGGCAGCCGCTCAACAGGCTCAAGCGCAAGCACAGTCGAGCGCAGTGCAATTGGACCAGGTTAAAGAGGCCCGGATCAGCGCCGAGCAGAACGCGACCAAATTGTCGGCTGAGGCCGTCAGCTGGCGGGCGAAGGCCGTGGCTGACCAAGGTGCCGCTGATCGTGCGCGGACCACGGCGCAAGCCGCCATTGACCAGGCCGTAAAAGCCGCTGAGAACGCCACGCAGGATCGCGATGGCGCTCTCGCACAGGCGAGCGCGGCTAAGGCCCAGATCCAAGTACTCGCCACCAAAGCGAATTCACTTCAAACTCAGGCCACGCAATCGTCCTCAACCGCATCCGGGGCATCGGCGCAGGCCTTGGCTGCGCTCGACAGCATGCGCAGCCAGGTCGCCGCCGCGAATTCAGCGCAGACCAAAGCGGATTCGGATCGCTCTGCTGCCGAAATCGCCACCGCCCGCGCGCTGGCACGAGCACAGATCGCCGAAGATGGCATGTCACGCCTGCAGGCCACCATCGACGATCTGAACAAGAAGCTGGCCGCAGGAGCGATCGTACAGAAATCCATTCCAACTGCCAACAATTGGCTCGCCATCTATTCTGAAGGTCCAGCCACTCAGCGGGCCCGGGCCAAGGAAAAATTTTCATGAATCGCGATCAATACATTGCCCGCTTCGTGGGATGTTGGATTCTTATTCTCGTCGGCTTGGCGCTCTGGTCGTGCTCCCCGATCGTGAGACAGCCGGCACCGATGGCCCAGCAGGCAGCGCGCTCGAGTGCGCTCGATGAACGCACCACCGCGCTGCGCGAGGCGGCGGATCTGGCAAGCCTGCAGGCTGCTACCGAATCAAGCACCGCTGCGGCGCTCACCACCGCCGGACGCGACAGCGAAGCCCGTGAACACCAACTGGCCGCAGCCGTATCACGAGCGCGTGCCGATAGTCTCAGCAAGGCCCTGGCTCATAATGAAGCCGCGGCAACCAAGGCGCATGCCGACTTCGCCGCTGCCACACGTGCAGCCGCCGAAGAGACGGCCGAACTGGCCAGGGGCGAACGACGCGAGTGGGATCGGCGCATCTGTTGGTGGGCCGGCGCCCTGGGCGTGGGCGCTGGCGTAATAGCTGGATTGTTTGCTCGCTCGATTGGTTTGCCGATGTCGATGGGTGCATGGCTGGCGGGCGGCGGGCTGGCCGTCGCCGTTTATGGCGAAGAAGCCTGGATAGCGCTGCCCTTGATGGCGATCTCACTCTTGGTGTGGGCGTTCATTGCTTGGCACCAACGTACCGCCCTATCGACCTCAACCGACGAGCACAGCGGCGGATGGCAGGCGGCTGTCACCAAACTACCAGCAGAAATTCGTACCGAGCTCGATCGCCTGAGCCTCAAGGCGCAAGAGCACACCCCGGTCGCCAAGGCTATCCTTGATCATTTCCTCACCAAACGGTGACCCCATGGCTGACGACGAAAGCGACCTCGTATCGGGCTCTGACAATAACACCCTAACCCTCATTCGTGATATTCTTTCCGGATTACGCCGGGATCTGGCGAACGCCATTCGCTCGCAGACGCAACAGGCCATCGATACGGGCCGTCTATCAGATCAGCTGACACGCATTGAAGGCCGTCTCATCGCGCTCGAATCAGCGCGCAAGCCGCCTGTCTTGCATCCGGTGGTCGGTTTGGCGTTGGGGGCAATTTTCGCCACTGCCATCCCGCCCTTGGTGCACCTCGTGGCACACTCCATCGAAGTGCCGCCGGCGGCCATCGCCGCACCGCCGGCGCCCGATCGGAAGTCACTGACCTATTCGTCAGCCAGCCCCTAAATTTTCCTCAGGTTGATTCGTCGTCAGCAGGACGGTACGCGCTCGCTCCAGGTAGCCCATGACCCAATCGTTGACCCCGTCGCGCCCGAACCAGGCAGAAAAATCCGGGACGGTCTGCACCACAGGCCCAACCGCTTCCATAATGCCCACAGCATCGCCGCCTTCGATCAACTGTTGGATATCGACCGGACACAATTCCAGGAAGGTGTCAGTCGCTGCCTCGTCATCGGCCATCACACCCGCATGGATCGCCATCAGGTGCTCGAGAGTAATACCCACCGCCATCGTCCGTTGCCGCTGCTGGAATTCAGCCCGCCGCTGTTCGGCTGACACCGGGTGACGCGGGGCTGATGCAGCCACCGGCTCCGCCTCTGCGCGCGCCTCGGTCGCCGGCGGTGCGGCGTAGGTCACCTGCGGATTGGCGAGCAGTGCAGGGCTGCTGACTGGATGGGATGCGCGTCCAAAATTGCCCAGTTTATAACTTAGCCCCTTCATGAGGGGTTCACCCAATGCCAGCGCGACATCAACCCACGGCTCTTGTTTTTGCGGCACCGTCGCGGCCTCCATAATCTTCAAATGGCTTGCCATCGCCATCTCTTGAATTTTGCCCATGCTAGCCATCTGGGCCGCCACCATCGTATCCATGAACTTCATCGGATCGAACTGCGACCCTACCGGGGCGGGTGCTGGCGTCTGCATGCGGCCAAGGGCCAGGTCGAGCAGCAGCTTCTGCTGCGTATCGACGGCCTGACGTTGGCGATCGCGCTCCGAGGCTTCAAGTTCCATGCGTCGCAACTCAATGGCCGCCGCATGATCGCGGTCACGGTCATCGCGGCGACGGATATCCTCGCGCTCTTCCCGTGCGGCATCGATCTCGGCCTTCTTTTCCATCTCCATGAGCCGAAACCGGCTGGCGCGCTCTTCGGACTCGGCAACGTCACGTCGGACCGCACTGGCACGTTCACCCTCGTCGATTTCGCGACCAGCTTCGATTCGAGCCGGGGAGGCAGCCGAGGCACCGGCCAACGGCCGCACGTGTACCAATCGACTCGGGACACCTGGTAAACGATCTCCTGCGGGTGTCTTGGGCGCCACGTACAAATCACCGGGCCGCACTCGTTCTGCCAGCCAGCGTTCGGCCGCTGACCAGATCTCGAAGCCCAAAGTGCGCGCGGCCGACACCGGCAGGCGTTCGAGCCGGCCCCCCTTGTAGCCGCCGCCCTTCTTCGCTTCGTAGATGTCGAGATTCGCACTCTCTGGCAAGGAGAGCAGCCACATCGTCCAGGGGTCTTCCGTTGCTTCCGACACTGATCCTTCTGCGGCGCTTTCCGCCGCATGCACCGCCGCCCGCACCTCGTCGCGTTGTGCGGATTGCTCCGCCGCGCGCCCCACGCCGAGGCCAGCGGCCCGCCCGGCGGGTTCCCGCGCGGCGGCGGGGTGAAACAGGCCGTCTGGCAACAGTTCTTCGGGTTCGGTGAAGCTCGACGTGATTGATTTAGGGGTGCTCATTCCCCCAATCTACCTGCACTAATCCGGCGGAGTTGAACGCCTGAATCCACTTGGCTACAATTGTAGCCACTACCGGTCTTTTAAGCCACTTTAAGATCAGCTTATGGCACTAGCAGAGCTACAAAATAATCC
>JAYVTR010000396.1:0-4957 GCA_043788625.1 Planctomycetota bacterium | reverse complement strand
TCGCCATGCTTGGCGACGTACTGGAAGGCCTTGATGACACGCAGGGTCTCATCCGTCGAGCGGCCAACCGGCAGGTCGTGGACGGTGGCAGCTACAATCTTGCCTTCGGGATTGATGAGGAACAGGCCGCGCAGAGCAATGCCTTCTTCTTCGATCAATACGCCGTAATCACGGGCGATCGATTTGTTGAGGTCGGCCACCAGGGGATAGGTCAAGCCGGACAGGCCGCCTTCTTTTCTCGGCGTGTTGATCCACGCCAAGTGGGTGAAGTGGCTATCGACCGACACGCCGAGTACGTGGGCGCCGACCTTGTCGAACTCGGCCTTGGCGTCTGAAAATGCCAAGATCTCGGTTGGGCAGACGAAGGTGAAATCGAGTGGGTAGAAGAACAGAACCACCCACTTGCCCTTGTAGTCGGACAACTTGATGTCTTTGAACGAGCCATCTGGATGGACGGCAGTGGCTTTGAAATCAGGGGCGGTTTTCTGGACGAGGCTCATGGAAAACTCCGGGATGTAGGAGGGTTAGGAGAAAGACCGTGCGATGGGGAACGGCCCAGTCAAGACGGCCCGGCACCCACTGGTGGGTACCGAGCTGTCAGTGATGGGCAATTAGCCGAGCTTGGCGAGGATGGCGTTGAAGGTCGCGCTCGGGCGCAGGGCCTTGTTGGCCTTGGCGTCGTCGAGGTGGTAATAACCACCGACGTCCTGGGGTTTGCCCTGGGCGGCGATCAGTTCGCCGTCAATGGCCTTCTCATGGTCGGTCAGCTCTTTGGCGATCGGCGCAAACTTGGCCGCCAGGGCGGCATCGGTGGTCTGCTTGGCCAGCGACTGGGCCCAGTACAGGGCGAGGTAGAAATGGCTGCCGCGGTTGTCGATGCTGCCGACGGCGCGTGCCGGCGACTTGTTGTTTTCCAGGAACAGGGCATTGCCCTTGTCGAGGGTTTCGGCGAGCACGCTGATCTTGCTGTTGCCGGTCTTCTGGCCGAGGTCTTCGAGCGACACCTGCAGGGCGAGGAATTCACCGAGCGAATCCCAGCGCAGGTAGCCCTCTTCGAGGAACTGCTGCAAGTGCTTGGGCGCCGAGCCGCCGGCACCGGTTTCGAACAGGCCGCCGCCGGCGAGCAAAGGCACGATCGACAGCATCTTGGCGCTGGTGCCGAGTTCGAGGATGGGGAATAGATCAGTCAGGTAGTCGCGCAGCACATTGCCGGTTACCGAGATGATATCCTTGCCGGCCTTGATGGTATCCAACGACAGCTTGGTGGCGGCGATGGGATCCATGATGCGAATATCAAGACCCTTGGTGTCATGGTCCTTGAGGTAGGTGTTCACGCGGTTGATCAACTGGGTGTCGTGGGCACGGGCCGGATCGAGCCAGAAGATCGCCGGCGTACCGCTGAGGCGAGCACGGGTGACGGCGAGCTTGACCCAGTCACGGACCGGCGCTTCGCGGGTCTGGCACATGCGCCAGATATCGCCGGTTTTGACGGTGTGCAGCAAGCGCACCTTGCCCATGCCATCGACGACGCGCACCGTGCCGGCGTGTGGGATTTCAAAGGTCTTGTTGTGCGAGCCGTACTCTTCGGCCTGCTGCGCCATCAGGCCGACATTCGCCACACTGCCCATGGTGGCGGGATTGAAGGCGCCGTTGGCTTTGTGGAATTCGATGGTCGCCTGGTACAATCCGGCATAGCAGCGGTCGGGGATCATTGCCTTGGTGTCGGCCAATTTATTTTCGGCGTTCCACATCCGCCCCGAATCGCGGATCATCGCTGGCATGGAGGCATCAACGATCACATCACTGGGGACGTGCAGGTTGGTGATGCCCTTGTCAGAATTGACCATCGCCAGCGCCGGGCGCTGGCCGTAGGTGGCGGCGATATCGGCTTCGATCTCGGCGCGCTCAGCCGCCGGCAGGTTGGCGATCTTGGCATAGACGTCACCCAGGCCGTTGTTGGCATTGACGCCCAGTCGGGCGAAGGTCGAGCCGTGTTTAGCGAACACGTCGCGGAAGAACACCGTCACCGCGTGGCCGAACATGATCGGGTCCGAGACCTTCATCATCGTCGCCTTGAGATGCAGCGACAACAGCACGCCTTCGACCTGGGCATCATCGATCGCCTTGGCGAAAAACGCGCGCAGTGCCTTGGCGCTCATCACCGCTGAATCGATGATCTCGCCGGCCTCGATCTTAGTGCTGTTCTTGAGCACCGTGGTCTTGCCGGCCGGATCGACCAGTTCGATGCGCACGTCATCAGCGACGGCGAACGAGCAGGATTTTTCACTGCCGTAGAAATCACCTGAGGTCATGTGCGCGACGTGGGTCTTTGAGTCCTTGGTCCACGCGCCGACCTTGTGCGGATGCTTGCGCGCAAAGGCCTTTACCGAAGCGGCACAGCGCCGATCTGAATTACCCTCGCGCAATACCGGATTCACCGCGCTACCGAGCACCTTGGCATAGCGCGCTTTGGTGTCCTTGTCGACGTCGTTAGCGGCTTCCTCAGGATAGGTTGGTACGGCCAAACCATGCGCCTGCAATTCAGCGATAGCGGCTTTGAGCTGCGGGATCGAGGCGCTGACGTTGGGTAGCTTGATGATGTTGGCTTCAGGGGTCTTGGCCAATTCACCGAGGGCGGTCAGCACATCGGGAAAGCGGCTGCTGTTGGGCAGACGATCGGCAAACACCGCCAGGATACGGCCGGCCAGCGAGATATCGCGCAATTCGACATTGATCCCGGCGGTGCGGGTGAACGCCTGCACGATCGGTAACAGCGAATACGTGGCCAGGGCCGGGGCTTCGTCGGTCTTGGTGTAGATGATCGTAGGCGCAGCGCTCATGGCAGGTCCGGGAAATGGAGGAGGGACAAATAAGTGGAAGGGCGGCACCATGGCCGCCAACGCAGGGGGTGCAACTGCCTGCCCATACGATGGCCGCATAGGCAGAGGGTAAGCTAATGCATGTGGACGACGCTTACGTCGAGGTAGTCTTCTTGCCCGCCAAGGAGTTTTCCATGTCTGCAACGATTTCCGCCAAGCTTCCAGATGTCGTCGAACAAGAGCTTGCCAAGTATTCGAATACTATCGACCTCCTGCACTCTGGGGCCATCGATGCCGACAAGGTTTTCCGCCCCTTCCGCCTGGTGCATGGCGTCTATGGCCAGCGCCAGGGTGGTGAGAACCAGATGGTGCGTATCAAGCTGAAGTACGGCGTGGTGACCCCACCGCAGATGCGTGCGTTGGCCGATACCGCCGAAAAGTATGCCAACGGCATCAGCCACATCACCACCCGCCAGGCGATCCAGTTCCACTACGTGCCCTTGGATTCGACTCCCGCCCTGCTGCGCGAGCTCGAAGACGTCGGCATGACCACCCGTGAAGCCTGCGGCAACGCCGTGCGCGCGGTCTGTGGTTCGCCTTTGGCCGGCACCCGTGCCGATGAGATCTTCAACGTTGATCCGTACGCCGAACAGTGCTTCCAGCACTTCTTGCGCGGACCGTTGTCGGCGTCGCTGCCGCGTAAGTTCAAGATCAGTTTCGGCACCACCGATGCGGATCCGTTGCAACAGACCAACATCCAGGATATCGGCCTGACGCCGGTGCTCAAAGATGGCAAGCAGGGCTTCCGCGTGGTCGGCGCGGCCGGCCTCGGCGCCATGCCCGTGGCCCCGGTTCTGGTGCGCGAGTTCTGCGAAAAGCAGGATCTGCTGCCCATTCTCGATGCCCTGGTGCGCGTGCATCACAAGTACGGTGATCGCAACAACCGCGCCAAGGCGCGTCTCAAATTCGTGCTCAAGGCCAAGGGCGAGGCCGGCTTCCTGGCTTTGGTCGAAGAACAGCTGGCGGAAGCCTTGCAGGCCGGCGTCAAAGGCGCCGCTCTGCCCGATGTGCTGCCTGCCGCCAATCCCACTGCCATCCCCGTTACCGGCAGCGCTGCTGAGCAGGAATGGCGCAAGTGGAATGTGCGCAGCCACCGCGACGCCGGCTTGGCCGTGGTCTCGTTGTGCATCAAGCGTGGCGACATCCCGGCCAAGGAGATGCGCATCCTGGCTGATCTGGCCGAGCAGTACGCGGCTGGCGACGTGCGTTCGACCAATGACCAGAATATCATTTTCCGCCGCGTGAAGATCGCCGACTTGTCGGCCCTTTACCCAGAACTGGTCAAATTGGGTTATGATCGCAAGGCGCACACCCTGGTCGACGTCGTCAGCTGCCCCGGTGCCAGCACCTGCCAGCTGGGTCTGACCCTGTCGAAGAATCTGGCGCAAGAGCTGGAAGTGTCGCTCGGCACCTTGGGCACCGATGCCGGCGTGATGAACGCGCACATCAACATCAGCGGCTGCCCGAATTCCTGTGGTCAACACCACATCGGTTCGATCGGCTTCCATGGCGCCTCATCGAAGATCGGTGACAAGATCGTTCCTCACTACATGCTGTTCGTCGGCGGTGGTGATGAGGGTGCGAAGGTGCATCACGCAATTTTCCTCGCCCGCCTGCCGGCGCGCAAAGTTGAAGCGGTGATCAAGCTCCTGGTGCAGATCTACGTTGCCGAACGCAATCCGGGCGAAGCCATGGCGGCGTTCTTCCGCCGCTCATGCGGCGAAGGCCTCGACAAGGCCGGCATCTCGGCGGCCAAGGCGGTTCTCAAAGCCAAGATCGCTCCTTTGTGCAGTTACGCCGAAGGCGAGTTGAAGGAATCGGATCTCTACGATCTCGGCACCGACAAACTCTTTTCGGCCAGCATGGAAGAGCTCGGCGTCGGCGAGTGCATGGCCTAAGCCATCATTTTGTAAAAGTAAAAAAGGGCAGCCGCATGGCTGTCCTTTTTCATTTAACCGTATCTTTTAAACAATTAATTCGGGCTTGCTGAACAAACCTCATTCCATCTTACGTGATGCCAACGAGCGGCCCCATCCGCATAGTCATTACCGAATGTAGTTTGTAGAAGCTGAAAATAA
>JAYVTR010000395.1:0-2188 GCA_043788625.1 Planctomycetota bacterium | reverse complement strand
CGCCACAGCCTGGGCGCGCACAGGGGTCAAGGCCGCGCTGCGCGCCGAGCCGTTCGCGGCGAGGTCCGCCTTGACGCCGAGCACGATCAGGATGCTGGTAAGCGAAGGACACCGGCTGCGCTACAGAATTTTTAGTAACCGGAGTCGTAGCTGGAAGCTGTTGGCTGGAAGCTGGCAGCTCTAGTTTCGCAGCTCCCAGCTCTTAGCTCCCAGCTCCCAGCTCTCAGCTACGACTTCGATTTATCCAAATTCCCCATTGCTCTGCGGGTGACTTTCGCTCAACGAGCTGGTCGCTGGTCGCTGGTCGCTGGTCGCTGGTCGCTGGTCGCTGGTCGCTGGTGGCTGTGGCTGGTGGCTGGTCACTGGTCGCTGTGGCTGGTGGCTAGTCACTGGTCGCTGGTCGCTTTTACGACGTCACGTATGGGTCCACGTCGATAACGATATGCACACCTTTGCTGCGCGGTAGACCGCCAGCGGCGTCGAGACGGTCGAGTAGACTTTGCGCCGCGCCGCGCGTAGCCGCCTTGATCAAGGCATGCCAGCGGTGCTGGCCCTTGAGCAGAGCCACGCCGGCGGGATTGGGCCCGAGCAGCACCGCGCCATCGAGGATGCCGTTCAAGCGCGCACCATGTTCTTGTGCCACCAGCTGTACATTGGCCTCGGACTCGCCGCTCCACAGGATGCGGATCAGTCCGGCATAGGGCGGATAGCCGTATTCTTCGCGCAACTTCAGTTCGGCATCGATGAAGGTGCGTGGGCGGTGTTCAAGGGCCGCACGCAGCGCCAGGGCTTCGGTATCGAAGGCCTGCACCACGACGGTACCCGGGCGGGCGCCACGTCCGGCGCGGCCCGAGACCTGGGCGATCAGCTGCCAGGTTTTTTCGGCGGCACGGAAATCAGGTACGGCCAGGCCCTTGTCGGCACAGATGATGCCGACCAGGGTCACGCGTGGAAAGTCGAGGCCCTTGGCAACCATCTGCGTGCCCACCAGGCAATCGGCGCGGCCTTCCGCAAATGCTTGAAAAAGTTTTGCGTGACCCTGGCGTTCACCGACGGTGTCGGCATCGACGCGCAGCACCGAGAGGCCGGGCACTGCGGCGGTCAGGGCATGCGCCAACTGTTCGGTGCCCAAGCCATGCGTCGACAACTGCGCCGCACTGCAGGTCGGGCAGACCTTGGGGAACTTGGTCTGATGATTGCAGTAATGGCAGCGCAGCAGATCCGCCCCGCGATGCCAAGTCAGCGAGATGTCGCACTGCGGGCACATGATGGTGGCGCCGCACCCTTTGCACGACACCACCGGACTCCAGCCACGGCGGTTGAGCAGGACGATGGCTTGTTCACCGGCAGCGCGAATGGCGCCTAAGCGTGTGACCAATTCACGCGATAAGACGGCAGCGGCTTTCTGCGCCGAGCATTCCTCGCGCATGTCGATTAATATCGGGGTCGGCAGGCTGCCGCCCAAGGGACGCTGCTTGAGGGTGAGCACGGTGAAGCGCTTGGTACGGCCGTTGTGCACGGTCTCCATCGATGGCGTGGCCGAGCCGAGCACTACCGGAATGGCGAGCTGCCGACCATAGACCAAGGCCAGGTCGCGGGCGTGATAACGCGGTACCGATTCCTGTTTGTAGGATGTCTCATGTTCTTCATCGACGATGATCAGGCCGAGATTGGGCAAGGGCGCAAACAACGCTGAGCGCGTGCCGACCACCAGCGATACTTCACCGCGTGAACACCGCCGCCAGCTTTCAGCGCGATCGCCATCAGCCTGGGCGCTGTGCCATACCACGACGTCGGGAAAACGCGTGCGCACGCGCGCGCCCAGCTGTGGTGTCAGACCGATTTCCGGCAACAGGTACAGCACCTGACGGCCGCTGGCGATTACTTGCTGCGCCAGCTCCAGGTACACCAGGGTTTTACCCGAGCCGGTGACGCCATAGAGCAGGAAGGCCTCGTGGCGGCGTTCAGTCAAAGCTGTGGCTACGGCGTCAACGGCGATCTGCTGTTCGCCGGTGAGAGCGAAGCTTTCGTGGCGCGCCTGCAGATGGATTTCCTTGTCACGCACGAGATCACTGAGCACCACGGCGCCGGCGGCGATCAGCTTGTCGAGTACGCCACGCGTCGACTTGGTCTGCTCAAGGACGCGCGCCACTGGCGTCGGTTCTGCTGGCAGCAAGGTGAGCACTTC
>JAYVTR010000394.1:0-6081 GCA_043788625.1 Planctomycetota bacterium | reverse complement strand
GCATCGGCATTGGCATTGGCGTTGGTCAAGGTCGATGGACTCCCGATGGCGACACTGGTTATCGGATACGCCGCCTATGTGGCGAAGGGTCATGCGGATCGGCATGCGCTGTGGACGATCATGATTGTCGGCGCCGCGATTGCTGGTTGGTATTGGCAGGAAACCAGCCGGGACTATCTGATTGGCACAATGCGGGCGATGTCGTCGGGATGGCGACTCGTCATGGGAGGTGCGGCGCTGGTGGTGTTGGTGTTGGTCTGGCGACTACATCTGCGTTGGCCGAAGGCGGTGGTCGTCGCGCTTCGCGTGGCGGTGATTGCCGTTCTCGGTTCAGCGGCGCTCTATGCGTACGTGTGGCGCCCGTCAGCCGACGTCCCGGATACCTTCTGGTATTGGCCGCAGCAGCGGACGATTCCCAGTCACCGCGAGCAGACCGTGGTCCGCTTGGGATGGTATCTCTCACCCATCGGATTGCTGACGGCCGGGACGGGAATCCTGGTGCTCTGGGGATTGGTTGCGAACCGTGCCCTCACGCTGTTTCTGGTCCTTGGAACGGCGGTCCTGGTTTTCTTTTCCTACGACCTCTTCAACAATCCTTTGCAGCCGTACGCCATGCGCCGATTCATGACGGTGGGCACTCCGCTCTTGGCAGCAGGCGTCGCCTGCTGGTGGCTTGCACTTCCGGCCTGGTGTCGGGTTCCGCGGCAGGTTGCCGGTGTTATCGGCGGAGTGGTCATGGCCTGCTTCATCCCGTCGTGGACCAGTCTGGGTCAGAGCTTGGTCCAGGTCGGGCGCTACAGTGGAATGACTGGACAAGTCGAACAGATGGCAGCGCTTCTGCCGGCTCAAGCGATCGTCATTACCAGCCGAAGGGGTATGTATGTGGATCTGATCATGCCACTCAAACTCGTTGGTGGTGTTGAGGTGGCTTTCCATCAGGAACCACTCGGGGATCAGGAGCGGGGTGTTTGGACGGACTGTCTGCGCCGTTGGCAGAATTCAGGACATCGGTTGGTCTACCTCGATTTCGGCACGCAGCCCATCCCCATTGCTCCTGAGGCACAGATCACCGACACCGCACGCGGTGATCTCGTCTACAGCGTGATGCCGTATAATCCCGACCGCCTGGATTTAACGCCGATCAGCCAGCGTCGGAGGTCTTACGCGTTGCGGAGTTTTTCCGTGAAGTGAAGAGCATGCGCATGATAACTCGCAAGAGTCGCCAGCCGTCGGTGATGGGGTTGAATTTGCTCGGGCACCCATCTTTGCGAGCGTAGTAGCGAATGGGCGCAAATGAGACAGCATGACGACGATTCAATGCGGACAGAGTCGCGGTGCTGGTACATGAGAAGCCTGACGGCAGATCGGGGAGCACGGCTTCTGCGGCTTCGCGCCGAAATACGCGCAATCCTGAATTGAGATCAGGGATCTTCGTTCTCCACAGCACGGTGACCAGGATGCAGAGGGCTCGTTTGACGTTCCAGCGCAACCAGCGTAATCGTCCATGATCGCACGAGCGAACGCCGATGATCTGGTCGCCATGATTGTCGACGAGGAGCCGATGGAGGGAGTAGATATCCTCAGGGTCATAGGTTCCGTCGCCATCGATCCAGGCGATATATGATCCCCGTGACGAACGGGTGCCCAGACTCCGGGCCACTCCGCTGCCCAGGCGCTGGGGATGCGTGAGCACCCGGATCATGGGAAGATTGAGGTGGGCAAGGTGATGAGCCGACCCGTCCGTTGAGCCGTCGTCGACCACGAGAATCTCGACATCATGCTCGCCCATGGATTGGCAGCGAGCGGCGAGTTGCTTCAGGAACTGATCGAGATGCGGCGCCTCATTGTGAACGGGAACCACCACGGAAAGTCGCGGTCGGTAGGGAGTGGGCGGAACATCTCGGTCGGACTGGTCAGCCATCAGCGTGGGAACAGGACCTTGCGGTGATGATGCTGGGGAAGGGGTGGGCCGCACGGTTGGTGGTGAACCCTTGGCTGACCACAACCCATGTCGAGCGTCAGGATGCAGCCGATGGTATGGCTGACGCCTGTCTCAGGAACCGCGTCTAAAACTAACCCATTAAAACGTCAACGGCAATGCTATTGGTCACTTGAATCGAGATAATCGGATAGTTCAATGCCCGCCCGACGACTGAGCCCGACTGAAGATAAAAATAAAATCCTGTAAGGGTCCGCATGGCAAAAGTATATATGAAATTCTTACTGTTGCTCGTTTTGATTGCGCTCCCTTGGGTGTGTAGTGGAGCTGACTCCGCCGGTCCAACGGCCCCGACGTTCACGCCAAGTCCTGGGACCTACCTCACCGTACAGACGGTCACCCTGACAACGACGTCGGGCGGCGCTGAGATCCGGTATACCATCGACCTTACCGAGCCGACTGCCGCCTCTCCGCTCTACACCGGCCCGCTGACCGTGAACGCCACGACGACTATCAAGGCACGGGCTTTCGCGGTCGTTCCGCTGCATCCCTTTGCTCGCGGCCTGTTCGCCATCAATGGGTACGACTTCAAGGGTAATGCGACCACGGACTCCTGGAATAGCGACAGCAATGGCGATGGCGTGGCCGACACGCCGTATGTCAAACCGGCCTCGTACACCGTTGGTGGACCGAATAGTCATGGCGACATCGGCTCGAACGGAGTGCTGGGCGCTGGTGCGTATGACACCAGCAAGGTGCATGGCGCAGCTACCCCTAACGCCAATATCACGCTGCCGACGGTGACCTACGTTCCGCCGACGTCGGGTCACACGGCATTGCCGTCGATCACTGGGGATTTGTCCATTTCCGGATCCGGCGCGGGCACCACGGTCTACCGTACGCCTTCGGTGGCGCACAAGAACAAGGACACCCTGACCATCAGTGGCACCGGCACGCTGGTGCTCTTTGTCGATGGTGCCTTCAATGTTGGCAACGTCGTCTTCGCGACGGGAAGCACGGCGAAACTGATCATCTATCAGAACGATGCCGACGGCAAAGGCTGCAGCTTCAATGCAAAAAACACCATTGGCGATCCCAACAGTCCCGCCCGCTTCGTGTTCGTCACAGCATTTTCCGGCACGGGTTCCAATGAGTTGTCGCTGAATGGTGGTGCCAAGTTCAGCGCTGTCGTGCTGGCGCCCTACGCGGGCATCAAATTCAATGGCGGATCAGATCTCTATGGCTCGTTCATGGCCAAGGATTTCAGCGGGGCGGTTAACGGCAATTTCAGCTTCCACTACGACGAGGCGCTCGCTGGACTGGGGTGGGGAAATACGGTTGTCTCCAGCGCGGTGGTGTCGGCCACTTATGTGCTGAAAACCTCTCCCCCCATAGCCGCGCCTGCGGGAGGCGTCTTCGCCGATTCCACCTCGGTTGAGCTCAGCAGCTCGACCCCGGGAACGCTCATCCGTTACACCGTCGATGGGACCGTTCCTGGGACGTCATCCCCGATCTACACGACTCCCGTGGCGATCTCGCGAAACACCGTACTGCGTGCAATCGCAGCGAAAGCAGGATGGGCCGACAGTGAGGTGACAACGGGTGTGTATACCATCCAAGTTGCCGCACCGAGTGCCGCTCCGGGGTCGGGAATCTATGGCCAGGAACAGTCCATCACCTTGTCATCTGTGACGAGCGATGCCGAGCTCCGGTATACCACCGATGGTAGCCTGCCGACAGCGTCGTCATCGCTTGCGACTGGTCCGATTGCCGTCACTCGCGGCACAGTCGTGACGGCTCGCGCAGAGCGAGTTGGGTGCATGCCCAGTGTAAATGCCACATTTACCTATGGATTTGTCGTGTCTCCGGTGGCGATCACTCCAGGGAGTGGAAGTTTGAGCACATCCACGCCGGTGACGTTGACCACCACCACCCCACAAGCGGTTGTTCGATACACAGTGGATGGAAGCGTTCCGACGCCAGCCTCGTCGATTGCCACAGGCCCGATCCTGGTGGATCGAGCACTCACCATCAACGCCATTGCTTATCGTGTCGGATGGACCGCGAGCCAAGTCTCTACCGCAACCTATGCATTTGCTGCCCAGCCACCAATGGTGGAGGCACCGATTTTCGACCCTGCCGGTGGCACGTACGGCAATACGATCTCGGTCACCATGACCACGGCGACAGTGGGGGCGGTCATCCACTACACGACGGATGGATCACCGCCGACCGCGACGTCGCCCACTTATGTGGCCTCTCTACCGGTTGACCGGAACATCACCGTGCGCGCCCTCGCTGCGCTGGGAACGGGAGCTACCAGCACCGTCAGTTCGGCGACCTATGGAATCAAAGTGGCACCAGTGGCCGCCAATGTTGCTCCTGGTGTGTATGGTCAGGCGCTCGCGGTGACTCTCAGCAGCGCCACCAGTGGGGCCGTCATTCGGTATACCCTGGATGGAAGTGATCCGACCGATGCGTCGGTAATCGCCAGTGGACCGATCGCAGTGACACGAAGCGCGCTGCTCAAGGCACGCGCAGAACGGGTCGGCTGCACTGCGAGCGCCGTGGTTGCGGTAGCCTATGAACTGAAATGCGTCAGTCCGGTCATCGCTCCTCCATCAGGGACTTATTCGGACGTGGTCACGGCTGCGGTGAGCACGGTGACTCCGGGTGCTGACGTCCGTTTTACCCTGGATGGCAGCCAGCCCGGACCGACGTCGGCGCTGGTGCAGGGTACCGTCATCATCGACCGCGGAGCGTCGCTCATTGCTCGTGCATTCCGCGACGGCTGGACACCCAGCGACTCTACCATGGCGACCTATGCATTGCGTGTGTTGCCGCCGCTGCTGGCGCCGGCTGGTGGAACTTTTACCAATACGATTCCCGTGGCGATCACTACGTCGACCGCCGGTTCAGTCCTTCATGCCTCGGTCGATGGGACAGTGCCGACGTCGTCGTCGCCTGTGGTCAGTGGTTCCGTGGTGGTGGACCGGTCACAGACCCTGACGGTCATCGCTACGCGAGTGGGATGGATCTCCAGTCCAGCGGTCTCTGGAGCCTTTGTCATCCAGGTCGCTGCTCCGGTTGCTGATGTGCTGGCGGGAACCTACGATCATGAGCTGGCGGTGTCCTGGAGCTCGGGGACCGCGGGAGCCATCATCCATTATTCGCTGGATGGCAGCGAGCCGACCGAGGCATCGCCGGTCGCGGCCGGTCCAGTGGCGGTCACCACCGGCATGACGCTCAAGGCCCGGGCGTTTCGACTGGGCTGCGTCCCGAGTTCAACAACTGCAGTGATCTATGAGCTCAAGGTGCCGCCTCCGGTCATCGCGCCACCACCTGGCATCTATTTGGCGGTCTTCTCCGCCGTCGCCACCAGTACGGTCCCGGCATCAGTCATCCATATCACCGTGGATGGCAGCGATCCGACAGCGGGCTCGCCGATCTACGCTGGTCCGGTACCGATCGATCATGCGCAGACCGTCATTGCCCGTGCCTATCGTGCCGGGTGGACGCCGAGTGAACCGGTGAGCGCAGGGTACCAGTTGCAGGTTCAGCGCCCGACGCTCAACCCGGTGTCCGGGACTTACACGGACACCACGAATGTCGAATCGCACTCGCCCACTCCGGGAGCTGATGTCCGCTTTACCCTGGATAATTCTCTGCCCAGCGCGGGTTCTCCGTTGGCTGGTGATGCAATCATCATCGACCGCATCCAATCGGTGACGGCAATGGCATTCAGGGCTGGTTGGATTCCCAGCGCACCGATCACCGGAGCCTACATCATCCAGGTGGCCAAGCCGACCGCGAACGTGGCGCCAGGTGTTTACGATCACGACCTGTCGGTTCAGTGGGCGACCACCACCTCCGGTGCGACCATCAGGTATACGCTGGACGGAAGCGATCCGACTCCGGCCTCGCCAACGGCATCAGGGCTT
The DNA here is from genome assembly GCA_043788625.1 of Planctomycetota bacterium. Classification (GTDB taxonomy): domain Bacteria; phylum Planctomycetota; class UBA11346; order UBA11346; family UBA11346; genus CAIUVD01. The sequence goes on along the minus strand of JAYVTR010000394.1, from coordinate 201 downwards.
TTGGCGATCACGGCGAGCGCAACCGTCAAGGCTTGTGGCTTCCGCGATGGCTGCATGTCCAGCGCGATCGCCTCGGTGGCCTATGAATTGAAGGCGGCTCCTCCGACACTGGCACCCGGAACGGGAGTGTATTCCGACGTGGTCCCTGTCGTACTGGGCGCCGCAACTCCCCAGGCGACGATTCGCTACACGCTCGATGGA
>JAYVTR010000393.1:0-8038 GCA_043788625.1 Planctomycetota bacterium | reverse complement strand
GCCGACGAAGCGAACAACGACAACCACGAGACCTTGCCGATGTAGCGGTTATGTTCAGCAACACCGATGGCTTCGGCCGATTCCTTCATGGCTTCGTAGCCGAAATCGCGCTTATCGAGAGCGGCAACCAAGACGTTGCCGAGCATCGACGAGTCCGAGCCGATCGCATTGCGAGCGTTCTCGACGGCTTCATCGGTGACACCTTCGGCGAAGCAGGCGTGGACATCATCGGCCATGCCTGGCGGAATGAAGGTCTCACGCTTGAGGGTGAAGGTCCACTGTAGGGCCAGTGAGTAGCAGATCAGGGACAAGATGACCAACAACAGCTCGATCACGCCACCGGCAATGATCAAGTCCATTAGGGTCAGTTGCTTCGCGGGGGCAGCAGCAGCGGCGTCCTCGGCGTAGAGGCCGGCGCTGGCCGAAATCAGAAGCAGGGCCGGCAGGGCCAGCAGCAGAAAACGACGCATGAGCAGTCCTCTCAAGGGCGGGGCCAACACGGCCACGAATGTTGATGTGGGGAACGAGTATTCGCCGCGGGTTATGCACCGGCAAGGCACAGGGGGGGGAGGCCGCCAGCCTGTGTGGTACATGCGCGGGGCAACCCAGTTCGGATAACGGTGAATTGAAAGAAAAGTTCGCTGAGTTTTACCAGTGGGTTCAGCGGGAAGTCGGCCGTTGGGCGCAGCTGAGTGCCTCTTATTACCACTTTCACCTTTTGGGGTCTATTTATTTTCCAATGCAAAAAGCTGCGAAAATTGCATTGAGCACGTCCTCATCGGTGGTGGTGCCGACCAACTCATCGAGTCGTTGTCCTGCTCGACGCAGGTCATCAGCCAAAAGGGCATCGTGCTCATCGCTGCCGGCGGCGAGGGCGAGGGCGGCGTCGAGATGTTCGATCGCCGAGCGCAGCAGGCGTTGTTGGCGAACGCTGCCGGTGGCGTGGGGGGCGAGACGTTGGCCCAACAAACCACGCAGGGCAGCCAAGCCCAGTCCCTGATTGACGCTGACCGCCAATACCGCACGTGGCTCACTGACGGCGGCGAGGTCGGCTTTGGTGGCGATTATGACCACACGATCAGCGGCTAGCCCGAGGCTGGCGGCCAGATCGGAGACAGCCGGCAAGGGGGCATCGGGAGCTGAACACGCCACCACCAGGTCAGCGCTGGCGGCGATGGTTTTGCCGCTATGGACGGCTTGCGCGTCGAGTGGGGTAAAGCTTTCCAGCCAACCAGCGGTATCGACCAGACGCACTTCCCGGCCACAAAGGTCAAGCCGGGCTTCTAGGTGGTCGCGGGTGGTGCCAGCTACGGGGCTGATCAGTGCTGGCTCGCCGGTAAGCGCTGCGAACAGCGCCGATTTGCCGGCGTTGGCGGCGCCGACTAAGCAGATCAGCGGTAGGCGTTCGATGCCATCGGCGGCAATCAGCCATTGCTGCAGATGACGGCGCAGGGCGCCGAGGTCACGGATGACCACCCCTTGATTCCATGGACGGACATCGTGCTCGTCGAGGAAGTCGAGGCTGGCTTCGACGACTGCCCGCAGTTGCAGCAGTTTGGCGCGCAAGGGCTGCAGGTCAGCTGCTAAGGCGCCTTGCAGGCGTGCCAAGGCCGCGGCGGCGGCGTTGGCATCACTGGCCTGGGCGAGGGCAAGTACGGCCTCGGCGCGATCCAAGGACAGGCGCCCACTGGCGACGGCTTGGCGGGTGAAGGCTCCGGGGGCGGCGGGAATGGCACCAGCGGTGCAGAGCGCGGCAAGGCCCGCCACCACCAGGTCCGGCGCACCCGGAACGACAATCTCAACCAAGTCATGACCGGTGGCGGTGGCGGGGCCGCGACGATAAAGCGTGCGTGCTGGACTCGCACCTGGTGGCAGCCGCCAGGTGCGCCTTTCGACGCCGGCGGCGGCAGCGATGGCATAGGCGCGCGGACCGCTCAGGCGTATCAGTGCGGCATGGCCACCGAGCGCACTCGCAGCGGCGCAGATAGTTGGTTCAGGCGACCGGATCAGGTGGCGCACGACCGGCGTCAGTTGGCGGCGAGACGCCGGCGGATGAATTTAACTTCGATGGTCGACAGCACGGCGTTAACCGTGAAGTAGAGCACCAGTCCGGCGGGCATGTTGTAGAAGATCACGCCGAACAGCACCGGCATCCATCGCATCGACTTAGCCATCTGCTCCTGCATCGGGTCACCACCGGCGGCGGTGGTGGGGATGGGTGTGGTCAGGCTCATCCAGATGGTCACGGCGATGTAGATCAACGGCAGAGGGTTCAGGCTGAGCATCCAGTTGTTGAGGAAAGCCAGCGGCAGTCCCCACACTTGATCAGGCAGGGTCAGGTCGGTGATCCACAAGAACGATGCTCCACGCATATCGGCGTTGTACTGGAAAGTATTGTAGAGGGCGATGAAGATCGGCATCTGGATCAGCAGCGGCAAGCAGCCGCCGAGTGGATTCACGCCGTTCTTCTTCCACAATTCCATCTGCTTTTGCGCCAACTTGGCCTTGTCGTTCTTATACTGTTCCTGGATGTACTTGAGGTCCGGAGCCAGCTTCTGCATCTTGATCATGCTGGCGTGCTGCTTCCACGTGAGGCGGAACATCGCCGCCTTGACCAGCAGTGTTAGCAGGATGACGGCGACGGCATAGTTCGGTACCACCCAGACGATCAGGCCGAGGAACCACGTCAGGGCGCGGGTCGGCAAGATGAAGAATTTGTGCATCGTGTCGGTCAGTTCGATGCGCTGCTCCGCTGGTGACAGCGCCTTGAGGTCGGTAGTCGACATGCCCGAGGCGCTGAGCGTCCAGTTGGCATCCAGAGTACGGCCGGCTGGGATCTGCAGTGTACCATAGCTGACGCTCAAGCGCGCTTGGTGATCCAGGTGCTCTTGGGTGGTGAAGCCTGCCACGTCGGCGCGCCATGCCGGACTGCCGTCAACGCTGGGAGCAACCGTAGCGGTGACGCCAGTCACCGGCGACTCGGGGCCGGCAGCAGTTGGCATTACTGGGGTAGATGCCACCGCGACGGTGCTTGGCAAAGCGGTCAGGCCGACATGGCCAGGGCGCCACCATACGGCGAAGAAACGGCTTTTGATACCGACGAAATCAGCGCGTGGATCAGGATCGGTGACTAGGCTCCAGCCTTTGTCGGCGGCGGGTACGGTGGTCTTTTCAATATCTCCGCCCTGGTCGCCACCACGATGGACGAAAGCCACCAGGTAAGCGGCTTCATTGGGCGCAAAATCTTGATGGATGCCGTTGATCAAGGTGATGGATGGCTTGAGACTGATAATTTCACTACCGCTGTTGCTGACCAGGATCTCGACGCCTACTTGCGCCAAAGTCGGGTGCAGGCGATAGGTGATGCTGTAATGCAAGCCGCGGCCGTTGTCCCAAACGAAGGTGGCGGCGGTTTGACTGCGGGCGGTGATCGTCCACGGCGCAGTTTCTGTCCCGCGAATACCCCAGCCAAGGGCAGTATCGCTGTCATTGGCTAACCAGTGGTGCTGGTTCTTCGCCAGACGAGTGGCGTCAGCGTTGGCTGGAACTGAAAACGCATCGAGCACTGCCAGCGAAGGTTTGCCGTCAAGGCCCGGATCGGTCGCTGCATTATCTCGGTGAAGGTGGTTCGGGAGAATGATCGGATGCGAGCTTTTGAGCTCGAAACGATCGATCGAGGCGCGTTGGCTGGAAATGACCAGCCACGCCGCCGGATTTTCTAGTGATACCGTACTGTAGGCCGCTGCTGCCGTCGCTGTCGTCGCAACTGCTGTTTCGACCATGGTCGCTGCCGCAGGTGCAGCGCTAGGCGCGGGCGTGGTTTCAACCGCGTAGACCGCTGCGAGGGCGATGCCGAGAAGTAAGACAAGACGTGCGACCATGGCCAAGGGCTCCCAGATAAGGCGCGGGAGCATCACGGCGTCACACCAGGGGCAACCTCGGAATGCCAACGACCCGGTGCAAAGCACCGGGTCGTGGTTGCAAACGCTTATTTTACGTTGCTTATTTCTTCGGCGAGAAGGTTTTTTGCACGAATGACAACAGGTCGTCTTCCTTCAGCGCCAGGATCTGGAATTGGCGGGCACTGGCCTGTTCACGTTCCGAGCGTTCGCCGGCGACCAGGAAGTCGCAGTCGGGTCCGAGCACCTTGGCGACCACGCCACCTGTGGTACGGATGAACTGTTCGATGTCCTCCTTGTTGTAGTGCTTGAATTCACCAGCAACGAAGAACGTCTTCGGGTGGTGGCTGTCAAAGACCGGGTTGCCGATCAAGTCGCCACGGCCGATGGGGTGCAGCTTGACGTCGTCCTGGCGCAGGATTCGGCATACGGCGATGGTGTCGCGTACTTCGATGGTCTCGATCATGCCTTTGCCGACATAGCGACCCTTGTCATGATTGAAGACGGCAAAGATCAGGCCGGGGAAGACCTTGTCCTTGGTGCCGAGATTGATGATGACTTCATTGGCGGCGGTTTCGGCGATGCTACCGTCGGCGTCGAGTTCGGTGACCCACTTGAGCTCGAGTTCAAGCAGTTCGCGGATGCGGTCTTCGAGCTGGGCGACGCGCGTCGCCCGGCGGCTGAAATCTTCGCGACGTTGCTTTTCAGCCTTGTCTTTGCCGGCGGTCAGCTCGTCGAGGCGCTTGGTCAGGTCCTCACGGTCCTTGGCAAAGCCGGCTTCATCGTCGCTGATCTTCTTGGTGATGTCCTGCAGTTCCTGCTGGCGCTTGCGCACCGCCTCTTCGAGCGCTGGATTCTCTTGGAAATCCTTGCTTTCGAGCTTGGCTTTAAGCGCTTCCATGCGCTTTACCGAGGCACTGATCAGGTCGCTGGTGAATTTCCAGGTGCTGTCTTTTTGGCCGGTGAGGGTCGTGATCGGATTGTCTTTGAGGTCGTCTGATGCCGGCAGGGTGAGGCCGCCCAGGGCGCGTTCGCCATCTATGTGAATGCGGTTGGTTGCCAATTGCAGATCCAAGCGGCGGATCTCGCGCTCACGCAGCTCGACGCTGTCGCGGGCGACGGCGATGCGCGTCGTCAACTGATTGACCTCTTCATTGAGCTTGGCATTGGTCTTGAAATCACGCTGCTCGGTGTCGCCTTCCAAGAATGTGCGCACCTGGTTTGACTTGACCACCGTCAGGCACGCCATCGCGATGGTGAAAATCACCAGCAGGATCAGGGCCATGAACGAGAAGGGATTGAAATTCACAAGGTCCTCACTCGGGCTCAACGATACGAGCAAACTGAGACTGATCGATGACCGGTACGCCCAGCTTGCGGGCTTCGGCCATCGCCGCTTCGGCATTATTGCCGACGATCAGTGCGGCATAACCCTCGCTCACACCCCCCGAAGTCTTGCCGCCATTGCGTTCAATGCTCTTACGGATGGTGGATTCTGAGGTTTCGCTGAATGTGCCGGCGAAACCGAAACGCTTGCCCTCTTTGGCGGCGGCCAGGATATAGGCCCAGGTCGAGGTTGATGGCCGTGAATCGAAGCGCAGGAATTCAAGCAGCTGGTCTTCGCTGATGATGCTCATGCCCAACTTGGTGGCCTGGTCGAGATCGGCTTGGGCATTGGTGCCGGCCACCAGAAAGTCGACATTCACCGACAAGTTATTGTCGAGGGCGCCGCCCGCTTCTTGAATGAAGCGCGCGATTTCCGAGCGCGAGAAGCGCTTGAAGTCGCCACGTACCGCAAAACTGCGGGCGTGTTCAGGATCATAGACCGGATTATGCAGCTGATCGCCGGACACCAGCGGATCATTGCGGTCGCTTTCGCTGAGCACGCGGGCGGTCGACACGTGTTCGCGGACCTCGGTGACGACGATCTGGCCCTTGACCACAACCTTGCCGCCGCGGTGGTTGAAGACGCTGAACTTGGTGCCGCTGCGCAGGTGTTCGGCGAAGCCCAGGCCGATAACCACAAAGCCGTCAGCGGCTTCACTGGCAAGGATCACACCATCGGCCTTGAACTCGCGGTTACTCGAATCGAGTTGGTTGGTGAGCTGGCGTACACGACCTTCGAGTTCATTAACCCGATCGTCGAGCCCGGACTTTTCACCGCGCCATTTTTTCTTCTGGTTTTCAGCCAATTGAGACTGCTTCTCGACGTCTTCACGCAGCTGCCGGCGACGGTCGTCATTGTCGCGTTCGGTGGTGAAGGCGCGCTCTTCTTCGCGGCCCAGTTCCTGGCGGCGTTCGGGGGCTTCCTTCATCGCATCTGAAATGGAGGCGATGATCTTGTCCTGCAGGCCTTGATTGGTCTTCAGGGTAGCGCGGTTGGTGGTCAAGGCGCGGTCGACGTCGGCGCGATTGGTGCCTTCATAAGCATCAATCGGAGCTAGGAGGGCCCGACGATTGAGGATTTGTTTATCCAGCGGCGTGATGCGGTCCTCGTAATGAGCTGCTGTTTCGCGCAGCGGTACGACCTGCGCCTTGAGCAGCTCATGCTGCTCATCAAGGCTGGCGCGCTGGGTGTGGCGATACAGGTACAGCCCAAAGACTGCCGAGGCAGCCAGGGAGAAGATCACCAAAAGGCCGACCAGCCAGTTGGGAGTAGGAGCAGTGGTTTCCATCGCGCACGGATCCTTGCAGCGGCCTAAGCCTAATCAGAACTTGAAGACGGTGCAGCCAGGTGGGTGTAACCGCCCTACTGCATTGAGCCGTGTGACCGTAGAAACGGCGCGGGAACCCTCAATGCGGCCACGGAGGCGGTGCGACTTCGTGTGTGAGCGGGCGACGTCCTCACCATGCATGCATATGGTGGCTATGCGGTGGCTCCTAAAATGCATGGAGACAACACGTGACCGTTTTAAATAGGTGCTTCCCCGAGGAGTGTAAAGGAGCGGGAACAGGGCAGCTGAGTAAATATTGATCAATATGCACAATGGCGAAGCTCTAAAATGGTACGTAGTACAAGTTAAGCTTGGCCTCAGTAATGAGTGACATGTTACTGTTTTACAAGAGTTTAGGTGAATTAGAGCAGACGCTAAGAGGTTTCTGCCGGCATTGGGAGCGCTATGTGCCAAGAGCATGCAGCGATATTCGCTCTTCATTCACCTTGCCGTAAGGAACTTCTCCATGGCGCGTACTCTTCTTTCTCTGTTGGCTGTGGTGGTCGTGACCTATGGGTCTGGGCTGTTTGCTGCTGACAATGCCGCGGTTGTCGCGCCAGCTGTCCCCGCGACTGTCCCTACAAATGTCTCAGCGGTGATTGCCTCTGTTACCCCGCCTGTAGCTCCTGAAGTTACCGCGCCGACGCCTGAAGAGCGGCTCAAGACCATCGAAGCCAATGCCAAGCTCGCTGCTGACAGCACCAATCAGGTGGCCTTCAATGCCGGGGATAATGCCTGGATGCTGACCAGCTCGTTGCTGGTGCTGTTGATGACCCTGCCTGGCCTAGCCCTTTTCTACAGCGGCTTGGTGCGCCGTAAAAACGTGCTCGGTACGATGATGCAGTCGATCGCCATCGCTGGCATCGTGACCATCATCTGGACCGTATGCGGGTACGCGATCGCCTTTGGTGATGGCGGCGCAGCCAAGAACGGTATCTGGGGTGGGCTTGAGCACTACCTGTTCCTGGATGAAGTAGTGTGGGATTCCAAGGCCGGGTCGATCCCTGGTCCGAATGGCGACTATGCCATGAGCATCCCGCACGGCACCTTCTGCATGTTCCAGCTGATGTTCGCCATTATCACCCCGGCCCTGATCTGCGGTGCTTATGCTGAACGCATGAAGTTCAGCGCCATGGCGGTGTTCAGTTCCTTGTGGTTGTTCGTGGTCTACCTGCCCTTGGCGCACATGGTGTGGGGTAAGAACGGCCTGCTTAACTGGGGCTTCAACGACAATATGACCGGTGCTTTCGACTTCGCTGGCGGAACCGTGGTGCATATCTCGTCTGGGGTTGCGGCACTGATGACGGCAATCTTTCTGGGCAAGCGTAAGGGCTATGACAAAGAACCCATGCCTCCGCATAATCTCACCTACTCGTTCATCGGCGCGAGTCTGCTGTGGGTCGGCTGGTTCGGCTTTAACGCCGG
>JAYVTR010000392.1:0-8500 GCA_043788625.1 Planctomycetota bacterium | reverse complement strand
ACCGAACATCATCGATCGACACCCGCACCGACCTGGCCGCAAGGGTGGGCCGCGTCACGCTCGAGCGACTGCGCAAAGGGTTGATCGGAGCATTACGCTCTACCTCATGATCAGTTCATTGATCCGCATCCGCTGATTGCTAATCGTTCACGCCCAGTGGCATGCCGAAAGCGCCTGGGTGGGATGCTCAGCTTTTACCATCGGATGGCGGCGTGAGAGTTTTGGGTACATACGGGGGATTGCCCCTCAAGCACGCCTCAGCCCGGCGGCATGCAGGAATTACCCGCATAGATGGTGTAGGGCAGCGCCTGCGCCGGACGCCTGCGCCGGGGCTGGGCGATGCTGGCGAGCAGCATGGTGACGGCCACCCGGCCCACCTCCTCCGCCGGAGCCAGGGCGGTGGTGATGCTCAGGCCCATGAAAGTCGGTTCTTCGCTGAAGGTGGCGAGCGACAGCTGCTGGGGCAGGCGCAGCCCGGATCTGAGTGCGGCCACCATCGCCAGACCCACGTCACCAGAAGCGTACCCGATGCAGGCCGTTGGCCGCTCGCGGACGAGGAAGGCGTGGAACACATCCAGGGCCGCCAGTTCGTGGTAAGGGCTGCCTCCGGGCGTGAAGACGCAATCCTTCAACCCGGCCTCGGCCATGGCCTGCTGGTAGCCGGCCTGGCGGTCGCTGCGGCTGACGTGCACGACCCCGGAGTTGCGTACCGAATCGATGTAGGCGATGCGCCGATGCCCCATGTCAATTAGGTGGCTGGTGAGCATGTGACCGGCTTGGCGATCGTCGGGGCGCACGCAGTCAGTTGGACGGTCCACGTTCAGCCAGATCTGGGGCCGGCCGAGTTTGGTCAGGGCCAGATCGATTGCCGGTGGCACCTCGCTGGTGTAGTTCACCAACAATCCGTCCGCATTCAGGTGATGCAGCAAATCCGGGAGGATGCGAGCATCGCCGAGTTGGTCATCGAGGAAGTTGGCGTGCAGTAAGTGGTAGCCCGCCGGCATCAACGCCTTCTGCATGCCCACCAAAAGGCGGATGGGCAGCCAGCGCCGCTGCGGGTCGCTGCTCTCGATCATCGCGATTTGGTTGCTGCGTCCCAGGCGCATGGCCCGCGCGCTGGCATGGGAGCGATACCCCAAGCGTGCGGCCACCTGAAGGATCAGCTCGCGAGTCGCGGGGAGGACCGCCTCGGGGTCGTCGAAAGTGCGGGAAACCGTGGCTTGGCTGACCTTGGCCGCCATCGCCACATCCCGTTGCGTCGCATTGGCATTACGTTTGGGTGAAGGCATTCCTGCTAATCTCGTTCGGCGTTGGCTCGGTCAATGGCATTGGCAGGACCGCGGTCCGGCTTGCTGTCCCGAATTCCTCAGCGGGGACCTGGCGGTTTATGCACCGCAATCTTGTGGAGTTGCGGTGAGCCTCATGCGATTTGCCGCCGAGAAGCGGCCGTGTCACAGCGGCGCTGTGAGCACGTTGTATACGTAATCATATCAAGGAATGACCGGCTGCGCTAACCTGCAACAGGCCGTCCCCAGGAAACCCACGCATGATGCGCCACCGATTCACTCTCGCCTTGCTTGCGGTTGTCCTGCTCAGCAATGCGGTGCAGACCTTCGGAGCGGAACTTCCACCCGACGACACTTACGTGCAGGTGAAAGACGGCCACCTCAGTTTGGCCAGAGAGCGGGTACGCTATTGGGGCTTCATCGGTGCGCCTTGGGGACGGCCGGATCCGAAACTGTCGGGCGAAGAGCGCCGCGAGGCCATCGCCAAGACCCGTGCCGACATCGAGCTCTCGGTCGAGCGCATCCACGACCTCGGTTTCAATTTGCTGCGCAGTTGGCATCTCATCTCGACCGAACCCTACACCAAGGGCGACGGCTCCGAGGCCGACTGCTTGGCCTACTATTTCGACTGCCTCGATCGCAAGGGCATCAAGGTCTGGCAGGGGATGGTCAACCAGCATGACGTCCGCTTCACGCCCAATGACGTCGGCATCATCGACGAGCCCGCCACGGCGCCCGGCTGGAAAGCAGCGGTGGCGGAGTGGACGGTCGCCCGCAAGGGCGAGGCGCCCGGCGGCTGGTCCATCGCGCGCGTTTGGGACAAGCGCATCGATGCCCTGGCCCTCGCGCACATGCAAAAGAAGGCAGATTTCCGCAACCTCTACAAGGATGGCCTGCGCCTGGCGGATGATCCGCAGATGGTGGTGTGGGAGCTCACCAATGAGGAGTCCTGGTACGGAGTGATGTTCGGCGGCGGACAGTGGCGCGAACTGCCGGCCTTCTTCCGCAACGAGCTGCTTGACCAGTGGTGCGCCTTCCTGCAGAAAAAATACGGCAGTGAAGAGAAGCTGCTTGCTGCTTGGTGCTTCCTGGTGCCGGGCGAGTCGCTGGCCCAGAAAAGCATCATGCTGCTGCCGCTGGGTTCACCGAGCACGTCGGCCTTGGCTGCCAACGACACCAATCCCGAGGCCCTGGCCAAATTGACCGCGGTGAAGAAGGCCTATGCGCAAGAGGACTTCACCCGTAAGCGCGGCGAAGACGTGGTCGAGTTTCTCACCCACCTCTACATCGCCCACAAACAACGCACCGCCGACGCGCTCAAGACCTGGGGCAAGGGCTGCAAGCTCAGTCCCTGCATCTGGGAGACCGGCAGCCCCTATCAAATCCAGAACGCTTACATGCACCAGTTCTCGGATGCATCGGTAAGCGATACGTACCTTAAGGGCATGGCCCATGATCCGACTTACAAGCGCTGGCCCTTTTACAGCGGTCTTGAGGCGCCGCCGCGCATGGCCTGGAACGTGCCCTGGGTCGAGCAGGCCAGACAGAAGGGCAAACCCTTCTTCTGCTACGAGATTCAAATCGACTGCCGCACCAAGTACCGCGCCGAGTTCCCGCTGCGCGTCGCTGCCCTCGCCGCGATCCAAGACTGGGACATCGTCAACTGGCACACCTATGATTCCGGCATCGACTCATCGAAGCCAGATCCCTTCGGTTCGCAGCTGCACGTCTGGCACGACTACTTCGGCTACGGGCAGGACGAGGTGCAGCTCTCAGCGATGAAGGCCTGCGCCGAGACCTTCAAGCACAGCCTGCTCGCACCGGCGCCGAAGCCGACCACGTTCATCTTCGGTCGGAAAAGCCTCTATGACCCCGCGAGCATGAATTACGGCAAGAGCTATGGCGAGATGGGTCGACGCTTCTTTCCCACCTGCTACCGCTACGGAGTGCAGGTGCTCATCGATCCGCTGCGCGAAGACGACGCCATCGAGGGACCCTCCTACCAAGAGGACATCCTGGGTGCCAATCCGGTTCGGCCCAACGTGCAGATCGAGTACGACTGGTCACAGGGCCACCTCACGTTCGACGCTCCGGGTGTGATCGGCTACACCGGCTTCTATGGCCAGCGCAAAGGGCCAGTGACTTTCGCCAGCGGGGCGAGCTTCTCGGCGGTCACGGTGGTCAATCCGCCCGGCATCGCCTATCCGGTCACGCCTGAGGAAGGCTATGTCGCCATCATGGTGGCCAGCCAGGACGGCAAGCCGCTCGCGCAGACCAAGCGCGCCCTGGTCTCGGCCGTCAGCACCAGCTTCAACAGCGGCTACCATCTGGACCTGACCAAGAGCACTCAGGGCAACCACGGCGACGGCCCCAAGCATGTGCCACCCCAGGAATGGTTCGGCGCTTACGCCGCCAATTCCGGTAAGTCGCCGGTACTGGTGGCCCGCGTCGGCGTGACCATCACCTGCAAAGATATCGATGGCATGGGCTACACCCTCCGCGACTGGAAGATGAAGAACATCGGCCAGGGTCTGATCAAAAACGGCGTGCTCACGGTGCCGGCAGACGAACCGATCTTCATCATCGAATTGCGACGCTGATGCGAGCGTGGTCCAGTCGGACCGTCTGTCCCACCGTGCGCTTCACCAGACATCAAGGAGCTCGGCATGCCTGCACTTCGCCAATCAATCATCTCTCTGACTACCTACGCCCTATTGATCGCGACGTCGCTCGCACCACTTGCAGCCGGCGAGGAATACAAACTGCCAGCCACCTGGGTCGGAACCAAGGACGGCTCACCTGAGGGAAATCCGGCGCTGGTCGACGGCGCGCCGCGCTGGCGCCTGGATGCGGTGGTCAATCCCGGGCAGAAGGCCGACCAATGGCAACGCCCGGATCCGCTCGAGCCCTTCCACTATATGCCGCTCTCCTGGGCGAAGGATCGTTGGAAGGTCGATCTGCCCCAATACCAGTCGGTCGAATTCAAGGATGGTGGGGTCATCATCGGAGCCTATGGCTGCGGTGTCGGGGAGTTCTGCAAGAACTACGCGCTGGTCTTCCTCGTCCCCAGGGATGGCAACTATGCGCTGACTGCCACCGTCGACGTCATGAAATGGGAGGGCAATCCCTCCTACAACGTGATCCTACTCCAGCGTGAAAACCGCTCCGGCATGCTGCGCTTTCTCAAGCTCAAGGAACAGAGACTGGAGATCAAAAAAGGCAACGACGTGAAGATCGAGGGCCTCGCCCTGCGCAAAGATTCGGAGCTGGTCATCCTGCCCGAGCTGGGCGGCTACTACTGCGGCGCCTCAGCGACTTTCAGGAATCTGCGCCTTGCGCGGGAGGACCTCCTCGGCGGCATCCAGCCCGGCAAGTCGCGGGAACCGGCCAGCCGCGCGAAGGAACCCATCGCCAAGGGTGATCCCACCGGGATCAACTTCCCGCTGTGCATCGTGCCGGTCGATGCCGCGAAGGACGGCGAGCAGTTCCGCCCCGGTCTGCATGCGGCGCATGACTGCATGGGCGTCATCGACGTTACCAAGCCGCCGTATAATGCTGATAATACCGGCAAGACCGATGTCAGCGACATCCTCACCCGCGCTCTGCGCGAGAACAACAACTCTGGCTGGGGCAACCGCATCGTCTACCTGCCGGATGGGATCTATCTGGTCGAGAAGACGGTGAGCCAGAAGGAAAGCGGCGGCAACGTCGGTCCTTGCCTGCAAGGCCAGAGCCGCAAGGGCACCATCATCCGCCTGAAGGACGGCACCTGGCCGAGCGACGACGGTAAAAAGAAGTATGTGCTCAAGACCGGCGACGGCGTGGCGCAGAACTTCAATCGCATCCTGCGCAACCTCACCGTGAGCATCGGCAAGAACAACGACGGCGCCTGCGGCCTGTTCTTCTATGGCAACAACCAGGCCAGCATGGCGGATATCGATGTGATCTCCGAAGATGGTAAGGGCCAAGTTGGTCTCGACCTCTGCGGCGGTGAGCAAGGTCCGTGCCTGGTGCGCAACACCTTGGTCAAGGGCTTCAAAATTGGCACACGCAGCGATGCGCTCAACGCCGTCACCTTTCACAACCTCACCTTGGAAGGGCAGCGCGAGGTCGGTTTCCAGAACCTTCGCCATGAGCAGTGGATTTGCGGCCTGACCAGCATCAACAAGGTCCCGGCCGTCGTGATGGACGAGGGCGCCCTCGTGCTGATCAACGCCAAGTTCAGCGGCGGCGAGGCCGGCGTGCCGGCGATCCGGCACAAGCGCGGCATGCTCTTCGTGCGCAACGTGACTGCCACCGGCTACGGCAAGGCGATCGAATCGACCGACAAAGAGGCAGAGCCGGTGCCGGCCGGCCTGAGCATCGATGAGTACAGCTCGGGCAAGGGGGTCTCGCTCTTTGGCCCGCCTAAGCGTTCGCTCAACCTGCCGATGAAGGAACCGGCCGAGCCGGCCTGGGAGCAGGACATGGGCAAGTGGGCAAGTGTGGAGTGGTACAAGCGCGACGGCCTGAGCGACGCCGAGGCCCTACAGGCCGCGATCGACGACAAGCGCAACACGACGATTTGCATTCCGAAGGATGTGCGTGTGACCGGGGCGGAGACCGTCCAACTGCGCGGCGGCATCACGCGCCTGATCGGCACCGGCGGCTCAATCATCGGCCAGGGTTCGCTGGTGGTGACCGATGGCGGCCCGGCCGTGGTCAAAATCGAACGTCTCGCTCTGCCCCTGAACACCATCGACCGCACCGGTCGGACGGTCGTGGTCGAGTCGGTGACCGGCAGCTACATCCGCCACGAAGGCAGCGGCGAGCTCTACGTGTCCGATACCTGCCTCAACATCGAAGTGAACAATCCCAAGGCACATCTCTGGGTCTGGCACTTCAACTCGGAAGCGAAGGAGGGCATCACGGTGAAGGGCGGCACTGCGTGGGTGTTCGGCTGGAAGACCGAGGGCACCGAGGGCCGCCGCATCCTGGCCACCGGCGGAAGCCTGGAGATCCTCGGCTTCCTCGACTACACCGGCGGCACGGACAAATCGCCGTGGCCGCTGATCGACATCAGCAATACCGAGTTCTCCATCGTGTCGCTGGCCCAGTTCACTTTCGGCAACTGGGATCGGGAACTCTACCATCGTCTGGTGAAGGAGACCCGCGATGGTGTGAGCAAAGAGCATCCCGGCACCTGGATGCCGCTCTTCACCAGCTGGGACAACAAGGGCGCAAAGGACATTCGGGCTCCCGCACTGAAGCCGTGAATGGCAGAGTCATCCAACTCAACGAAGCCCCGAGCGACGCCAATTCCGCCACTATCGCCTGATGCGTTCAACTTCCAGCCCACGTCGTGCCTCATCCACCCCTTTACCCATTGGCATTCCATGCTCAATCGACCCGCCAATGGCTCGGCCTTCACGCTCTTCGAGTTCGCCCTTTCTGTGGCGTTGCTCAGTAACGTTTTCTGCTAGCGACACCGGCGACTACGCCAGTGCCATTCACCGACCACCACTCACAGGAGTCTTATCCATGTCATCTTTCATTCGCCGCCCACTCATCGTCGCGCTATTCGGCTTTGCCTGCTTGGCCGGCAACGTTGGCGCCGCGGAACCCAACAATCCTGATGCGGCCAATTATACGAAGGTCGCCGCCGCCAAGGCCAAGGCTGAAGTCGCGATGAAGACGCTTGCCCCACTGGCGGATAATCGCGCCAACGGGGTTGACCAAGCGCGCATGCGCGCTGATCTCGCCGCGCGAAAAGTACTCGAACTTATAGATGTCCGCATCCGGACTGAAGAACAGCGCGGCGAAAGCAAGGATCAGACCAATCTGGATAACCTCAGAAAAACCCGTACCGGCATTGAAACGAAAATTCGCGATGGCGAACCTTCCAAACGGACCCTTGAACTGAAGTCGACCGCAGTGGCAGAGGCCGGAAACCGTATGCGCGAACTCATGTCTGCTACGGAAAATCTTGAGCGTCAGCTGAAATCAACTGATCTTGATGTGGCATCAGTTATCCCCATCTACACCGAGATTGAAACCAAAGCGCTGTCTGTGGCCGCTGACGCGACCAGCACAATTAACGAATCGACCGCAGTGGCCACGGAGTGGAGCGCCACTCTGAAGGCGAACGAATAAGAGAAAGAAAACACAAAATTACTTATGAGGGTGATGATCACGTGAGCAGTCAGCACCAAATGATCCAATCCAGATGCGACCATCATGGCGCTGTTTCAGCGTGGTGGGGATGAAGGGAGCAACCAGATCCCATATGTCATTTTCGATGTATTCGGAGAACATCCTGCCAGCATAACAGGGATTTTAGAGATTAACAGTAAGCCGTGAAACCCATGAGCCGAACCACTGCGACTCTCCTGCTTGTCACCATGATCGTCTTGTTGGTCGTGGGCGTTATTGGATTCGTGCTGATCGGCCAGCAACCGATTGAGCGTTCATCCATTACGACGGCTGCTCCACGTGTAAGCCCGGTCTACGAGCAGCGCCCGGCGGCTGAACAACTGCGCAATGGAACGTGGATTCCGAGCGCGTGCTTTTCGGTCATACTACGGCAAGTCGATGGACGTTGGGATTGCATGGCGTTCGTCATGCCGAACTCAAAAGCCGTCGCGGGACCTGTGAGCAGATACCTGACCATGGTATCCACCATGGTATCCACCATCAACAAAGCGATATCGCTCGACGTGCTGGCGGGAATGGACGAAGCAGAGAAGCGAAAGGTAGAGCAGCAACGGGCCACGGAGCTATGGCGATGATGGACAACAACTGACGTTTCTACAGCATCTGCAACACGATCCGCAGGCGTCGCCAGCCCATTGTGATCAGGACGTGTAGGCAAGGCCGCCGTGCACGCCGAGTGGCTCCACCGGATGGTAATGGATGTCGTCCACTGGATTGAGATCACCCTGTCTCGTTCCTCCTCCAGGACGCGGACCCGCCGCTTCAACGCCTCGTTCTCGGCGGCCAGGGCCGTGCGGTTACTATTGCCACGACACGCATCACGGGCCTCGCTGTCCGATTTGCGGATCCACGTGTGCGCGGCTTCAGGTGCGGACTTTCCGCTCCCGGGTTGAGCGGAAGCAGATCACTTGAGCAGTGCTGGGTCCTTGGTCACCACCAGCGTGCCCCACATGATCGTCCAGTGGCCGGGGAAGGTGCAGACGTATTCGTACTTACCTTCGGTCGTCGGTGCGGTGAGCATC
>JAYVTR010000391.1:0-5160 GCA_043788625.1 Planctomycetota bacterium | reverse complement strand
AATCCCGGTATGACTGCCGCGCCGGCCGCGACCACCACCAATGAGAGCCATGTGTTGGACTTCGCCAATGATAGTGGCGTACGTGCGCAAGCCGGCTTCTTCACCAAGGGTGCGGACTTACCGGATGCTGCGGAATACCCAGTGCTGACTCGTCAATTCCGCACCATGGAACGGGTCATCACTGTCATCACCGAAACCGCCACTGCCAACACCGCCAATCCGCTGGTCAATGTTCCTGAGGTTCCCGTTGCCGGTCCGGCCGGCATTGTCTCAGTTACGTGGGATGCCACCGAGACCTCAATTGGCGGCGAAGCTGGAAACTATGCCGCCGGCTGGCGTCTGAGCATTATGCTCCAGGGGCCCCTCTCGGCCTTGCTAGCGACAACTGCAGCCCTTGAGCATCCAGCGGGCGACACCTCGCCAATCTTTATCATAACTGGTGGCGAACTGATGCGCAAACCCGTCTTTGCACCGGGTGAACGCAAAGATGTTGGCAGTGAGGTGGCACTCGCACGTATCGAGCTCTTAGTGCTCGATTTCAGCGATGCACCGACCGGCGTGAAGCCCGTTGCCGCGCCAAAGATGAACAATGCCGCAAGTTATCCAGGTATGAACGGCCCACCCATGGGCATGCCGAGCAGACCGCCGGAGCCAATGCATCTAAAGCCACGCCCCGCCGGCTCGCTTAAAGCGCAAGAAGAAGATCCACAATGAGTGCCAAGCAATTCTTCACTGCTCACGGTGAAAAAGTCGCCCTGTCGCTCACTCTGCTGCTGATTGCGGCTCAGTGCTATGTGACCTTCACCGATACCTCGATCCGCCCTGCGAATATCAATCCGGGCGAGATCGATATCAAAAATGCGGCAATCGATGCTGTCTTCCAGCAAGGCAAGGCACCCATCCTCAAGCCGGTTCCCGGCTACCTCTCCGAGATGGAAGCCCGCTTCGGCAAAACCAATGCCCCCGCACCGCTGCCATCGTGGCTTTCCGCCGCCCCTGATCGGGGCCCGGGGTCTGGCGGCCTCTTGCTGTACGTCTTCGAGGTGCCCGCGCCGACGTTGACGGCGGTCGATACCGTCGGCAGCGCTGAGTTGACCGTCCTCCTACCGACCCCGACGCGCGCCTCCGGTAAACGCATCAGCGACAGCCCGGCAACCACCTGGGAACGCAGCAACGAAGGCATCACCAATCATGCCGAAGATGTCGGCTTGATCATCGAGACCCACCGCGGTGACGGCAATTGGCGACCATTAACGGCAAAGTCCGTGAAGCTAGGTTTCATCAGCTTGGCCAAGCTGGAAGAAATGAACGGGAAGATCGTCGCCGATAACCTTGAGCCATGGATCCGCCATTCCTTCCGCGCCCGGCTGTTGGCCAAAGCCACCGGCCTTGATCTCGAGCAACCTATTCCGCCAAAGGCCACCGCCAGTGTGCTGGTAGTGGCAGGCACCCTCGTCGCCGATGGTGAAGAGGTGCAATGGAATGAGTTCACCGAGAAAATCCGCGCCAAGGATCCACGGACCCTCGGTAAATTGGCTAAGCCCAGCAAGGACGTCATCCCCGGGGTCATCCTTAAAAATGACGAGAAATTGTATGCCGGCAGCACCAGCGACATCGCCGCCGTACAGGTGACGTCGAATGTGCGCTTTGCGCTCGACAAGGTCAGCGCCGACCTGGCCGATGCGAATAAAGAAGTCGCGGCATTTTTGGTTACGAAGCAATTTTCGAGCAAGACCGGCGACAAGCTGTGGCTGAAACCGCAGTCCTTCAAGGCAGCGATCGGCGAAACCGTCGGCGGTATGGCCAAAACCGAAATCCCCACCAATCCCGGTCCGATCGTCAACGTCGACCTCTCGACCCCCTTCAAGGTGGTCGAGATCAAACGTCAGCAAAAACGCGTCCTGTATTGGGAGATCCTCACGGAATCTCGCCCCGGCGGCAAAGGCAAGGACCTGAAAGTCCAAGCCAAAGAAGCCGTGGTGGATGTGGTGGTGGTGGAAAATAGCAAAAGCCACAACCGTATGGAACTGACCAAGCTGATTCCGGTCAAGCGGCCGGCGCGCGCCACCGCCATCACCTTTCCGTTCTTGGCCGCTGATCTAGATGAAGAAGCCGAGTTTCGCCATAATCCTTCAGAATTTGTGCAAGCCGTCGCTTTGCCAGTCGAGCCCAAGCGCCATGAAGCGGGCGAGGGCCCATTGAACAAATTGCGCGATGATCACCCAGATGCCGCCGATCTGTATACCACCGATACCGCGTATTATGAGCTGGGTGACGGGCGACTCGTGTGGTGGGAGCCGCTCAACAAGACCATACGACAAGACCCCGAACCGACGAGCGATCCGAAGTTGCTGGTGCCAATCGCACCAGTTGCGCCTCTTACCCCGCAAATCCCGAATCGACCCCCCGGCGGAGTCATCCCGCCGGGAATGCCGCCGGGAATGCCGCCAGGCGTGGTTCCCCCAGGTTCTACGCACAAGTCCCATTGATTTTTCCCGGTTGACGGCCATCCGCAACCGGGGCGGCGTGAGTGACACCACCTCGGGTCCACCGTCGCCCTTCATTTCCTTGTCTGGGTCGGTCGTAAGGATCCGCCCGTCTCTGGGTTGAGGCAGTTCCCCCGCCCCACGCCAGCACTCGTTCAGGAGCCGTCATGCGCAGTCATCGCCGCCTTCCGCTTACCCCCATGATGCTGGCGTTCGCCATGCCATGGGCGGTCATCCCAGCGGCTCACGCCGCCGAAGCGGACAAGACGGACGTTCAACCAAGCTCAACCGCCGAGCCGCTCGCGAGTACTGCGTTGCGCGCCCAAGCCGCCTTGGCTCAGGCCACCGCCT
This sequence comes from Planctomycetota bacterium, assembly GCA_043788625.1. Lineage (GTDB taxonomy): Bacteria > Planctomycetota > UBA11346 > UBA11346 > UBA11346 > CAIUVD01. The sequence goes on along the minus strand of JAYVTR010000391.1, from coordinate 2,323 downwards.
TGTATCGCAAAGCGAACTTCGTCGAGGCCAAGGAACTGGTCGACGAAGCGGTACGCCTCGACCCGGCCAACGCGCAGGCGCAAGCGCTGCGTGAAGACATCCTGGCCGTGCTCAGCCAACGCGACAACCGCGTGCAGATGGCCACCAACTGGGCGCGCACCATGCAGGATGTGCGCACCCAGGAAACCGCCGTACGCATCGGTGCCTTGATTGCTGATGGCGACAAGAAACGTGCGGCCGGCGATTACACTGGCGCCGAGCTCGATTATGATCGCGCCGAAGTCGCCATCCGCTCGTTCCCCTATCCTTTTCCGTGGGGTGATCTGCCAGCGCAAATCGGCGGCAAGCGTGTCGAAGCCCGGGCTTTGGCCCGCAAGCAAGAGCTCGACACCGCCGCCAAGTCACGCGAGGACGCGCAAGAACGCGCCCGTGGCCAAACCGACCTGCAAGAGCAGGCGCTCAAAGCCAAGGTCGATGAATTATTGGGCCGCGCCAAGGACGCCTACAAGCGCAAGGATTTCAAACGTGCGGAAGTCGACGCTTGGAATGCCTACGAATTGGATCGCCGGCGTGAAGATGCCCGCACCCTCTATCTCGACTCCCGTCGTGAAGGCCATGAGCAGTTTGAGGACAAGTACCAGGACGAGCACCTCGAGCGTATCGCCCGGGTCAGCGAGTCGATCCATCGTTCGCTGATCCCACAAAGCGAAATATTGGTTTATCCAGAGGACTGGCGACGTCGCTCGCAGCGCAAGCCACGCGAACTCACGGTGAGCAAGGATGAGCCATGGGTCGCCGCGCTGCACGACCGCCTAGAACAACGCGTCACTTTCGACTTCCAGGATACTCCCTTTGAAGAAGTGGTGACCTTTCTGCGCCAGGTCACGGGCACCAACATCATCGTTGCCCCAAGCGTGCAGGCAGCCAAGGCCGGCGGCGGCACGGTAACGCTCAAGGTCAAGGACATGCGCTTTGGCGATGCGCTGAAGTGGATCCTTGAACTGACGTCGTTGAAGATGGCCCTGCAGAATCAAGCCATCTACATCAGCAATGAATCCATCGTCGGCTCGGTCGCCTTGCGCATGTACGATGTCACCGACCTTATCCAGACGCCACGCGATATGCCGGGCCGTGAGATGGCCTACTCATCTGGCGGCAGCACGGGCGCCTCTGATCTGTTCAAGAAGGACGACACCGTCGTCAAGCCGCCGAATCCTGACGAGTTGGTTGAATTCATCAAAAAGAATGTCGCCCCAGACCAATGGGACGAGACCAAGGGCAATGGCATCGAACAACGCGCTGGCTCGACGCTGTTCATCAGCCAGGTGCCTGAGATCCACGCGCAGATCGAACAGTTGCTCACCAGCCTGCGGAATCAGCAGTCCCTACAAGTTACCATGGACATCCGCTTGCTGGATGTGCGCAAGAATTTCTTTGAAGAGATCGGCGTCGATTGGGCCCGCGGCAACCTCGTAACCGGCAATTCCACAGCCGGCTACCAACGGCAGAATGACAATTCGACCTTCACCGGCACGGTCGGCACCAGCACCGCGGGCAACGCCGCCGCTGCCATGCCCAGCAATCAGACCTCGAGTGGCTACGGGCAATTCTCCAATCCCGGCAACCCCCACGGCTTGGTCGCCAACCTGACCCACAGCCCGTTCAACTTCATCGGTACCGACCAGGTCAGCATGATCTTATCGGCCGCCGAAAGCGAGAGCGACGCGCAGGTCCTTGAACACCCCAACCTGACCTGTTTCAATGGCCAGCGGGCGAATGCCTCGTTCATGAATCAGTATGCCTACATCTCGGATTACGAGGTGGTGAGCTCGAATCTCGATCCCACAGTTTCGGTGCTGACCTTCGGCAACATCATCGACATCCGCCCGGTAGTCAGCTCCGATCGCAAGTACATCACCCTTGAGGTGCGTCCGAGTTCGGTGGTGCTGCAAGGCGTGTTCACAGAAATCATTTCAGCACCGCGCGTCATCACCACTGGCAACAACGATGGTGGTGGCGTGGTCACGCCAGCAGTGAACTACCCGCTCGAACTCCCCAACGTAGCCGTGAAGACCCTCCGCAGCACCGTCATGCTGCCCGATAAGGCCAGCCTGTTGATTGGTGGCTTCCAGCACAGCCTGCGTGAGCGCACCCAGGTGGGGATCCCCTTCCTCAGCCATATTCCCTTCCTCGGTCGTCTGTTCAGCCGCAATGGCACGTACGATGAAGATCGTCAGCTGTTCTATCTGCTGCACGCCGAAATCCTCGACCTCAATGAAAAAGACTCGTTGCAGTGAGTCTTCTGCGATTGCGTCACGACGGA
>JAYVTR010000390.1:0-13926 GCA_043788625.1 Planctomycetota bacterium | reverse complement strand
CGTCGACATCGTGCGTGACCATGTGCCGTTGACGCGCTGGCTGACCACCCAGAAGACTGCCGATGGTAGCCCACGCCTGACCCTGGTGGCGAAGGATGCCCGGCAGTATGTGCGTTTTGACGCGCTGCGCGCGACGCGCAAAGCTGACCTCATCATCCTCGATGCCTATACCGCTGGCTCGACGATTCCGTCGCATCTGATGACCCGCGAATTCTTCGCCGAGTGCGCCGCTGCCTTGAGCGACGATGGCATGGTCATCGGAAACATCATCGGCAGTTACACTGGCGAAAAGCGCCGTGTGGTCGGCGGCTGCCTGCGCAGCCTGCGCGCCGGCGGCCTGCCTGAGATCTATAATATCCCGGTGATTGCGTCGTTCTACGATGCACCAGCGGTGCTCGATGTGAAGCAACCGCGCAACAACATCGTCATCGCCGGCAAGAAGCCGGTTGATCCCAAGGGCGCCGCTGCCGGATGGGAGCGCCTGCATCAGTTCGTGCCCTTCCCCGAATATCCCACCGATACCTACATTTCAACTCAGTACGCCCTGCTGGATGAAAACAGCCGGCAGATCACCTCGTTGGCACCCGGATCGGCGATCGATATCGCCGACCCTTCGCTGCGGTTGAGCATGCCCAATGACGGCAGTCCGGCCGGCAGCCCTGCCTATGCCCTGCTATCGCGCAGTACGGACAGCCAGCTCATCACCCGCGCCCGCCACCTGGTGGAGGCGTGGTACGCCGCAGAAAAAACCACGCTCAAGCTGGTCGGCAGCCCCCACCATTGGGATGACGCCACCGAGGCCAAAATCCTCTGGCGGCGCGAAATCGACTGGGTCAAAGCCGCCCGCGAAGTATGGCGCGTCAGCATTATCGGCGCGCGTGACGCCACCGCCAACAACGGCGAAGCATTGGTCGGCCCACCTGAGGGCCCCCTGCGCAACGAGAGCGACGCCAACTGGCGCATCGTCGACGCACCGCTGTTCACAGATCAGATGCCGAATGCGGATATCGTCGCGCACTAACTTTTATTTGCCGCTGATGATGCGCTCGATGACTAGGGCTTGAGCATCATTGGGCTTGGCTTGGCGGTATATCGCCAGCAAGCGTCGAGCTTCATCGGCGCGCCCTCGGCGATGAAGCAATACTACGAGACGTAGACTCGCAATGCCCGCTCCTTGCGCATCGGCTTGGCGATAGAGAGCCTCAGCACGCCCCAGATCATTGCGGTTTTCAGCGAGCGAGCCGGCCCACGCCAGTACTGCCGGATCCGCTTCGCTTTGGCGCAAAACCAGCTGTAAAGCGGCATCGGCGGCAGCCAGGTCATTGGTTTGCGCGGCTAAGCGGGCAGCCAGCAGATGGCCGGCACGGCTGCGTTTGTCGGCCGGCACGGCCTGCAGCCAGTGTCGGGCTTGATCGCTGTGGTCGGCCTCCATGGCCACATGGACGGCGAACTCAACTATCCGAGGGTCAGCCGTCGCTACTTGCACCATCAGGGGCATGATGGTCACATACGCCGCCGGTGCCTGGCCCGCAGCCAGCTGCAGCTCGGCGAGAGCGCGGCGCAAGGCCTGTTCTTCTGGCTTTAACAGCACCGCGGCTTCAAGGGCGATACGCGCCCCCAACGCGTCTCCGGCGCGGCTTTCAGCGCCGGCATATGAGCGCCACAGATCAACATCCATCGGCGTTGCCGCCAAGAGCGCCTGCATCGCCGTGCGTGCCTCCTGCCAACGCTCGGCGTCGACCAGCAGCGTCACCTCCTGATGACGGAAAACCGGCTCACGTGGAAAACGCATGATACCCTGCGTCACCAGAGTCGTGGCCAGACGTGCATCGCCAGAGCGCGCCGCACAGTCGGCATAAAATGCGAGGTCGCCGGCCGCAGCGCTTGCCACCGGCACAGCAATGGCGCATGCGTTCACCGCTGCCACCCAGTCGCCGCGGGCACCAGCGCAGCGCGCCACGCCCAACTGCGCCACCACCAATGATGGATCGAGCTGGGCGGCGTTGGTGAAGGCGGTTTCGGCACGTATTAATAAGTTTTTGCGTTCGGCCTCCGGCTTGCCTTCGGCCTGCTGCATGCGGGCATTGCCTAAGGCCAAGGCGATCAGTGCGTGGGCTGAGCCGTTGTAGGCCAGCAGCAAGGCTTCGGCTTTTTGCGGATCAGCTTCGTCATGCACCTGTTCGAGCAGGGCTGCTACCGGCGCGGGTACACGCAGCGGTAACGTGGGCCCCGGCTCAGCAGCCGCCAGCGGACAGGCTAAACTTGCCAGGAAGCTGACCAGGCGTATGGATTTGATCACCGGGGAAGTCTCCACTCGACAACCAACGTGATGACGCAGGCAACTGGATTGCCGCGCGTCCGCGCTGGGGTGTAATGCAAGGTTTTGCACAGGGCTTGCGCGGCGGCGTCAAACACCCCAGGCGGCTCGCTGGCGATGATCGCCGCCGCCGTGACCTTGCCTTCGGGGCTAATTTCGAGGCGCATTGACGAGCTGCCTTCGATACCGCGTAAGCGGACGTTGCGCGGATAAAACCGTTCAAGGTCAAAGCCGTTGATCAGCACCGGCGGCTCATCCACCACGCTACTGGCAGCGGTTGCCGCCAGGGTGGTGGATGAGTCGCCGGCAGCAGCGGTGGGCATGGCGGCCAGCACCGTTGGCATAGAGATCGGCCGTACCACATCGACCATTGGCAATTGCGGCAAGGTCAACACCGCACCGCTGGCGGTCGGCGGAAAGATGATGGCGGGCAAGGGCACCACCGGCGCCATCGGTGTTGCCGCCGGTATGAGCGTGGCCGCCGCCAGGACCGTGGCCACGGTCGGCATTTTTTTCGGTGTTACGATTGTTAGACGATGCAGCGGCACCGGCGCCACCAACGGCAGCGCACGCGGACGATCGAGCAACAGCAACAGGACTACCAATAGCCCATTCATGACCACTGTCGTCACCAGGGCGACGATGATCCCGGATAGATTCCGCCGCTGGACCACGCTGCGTCCTATACGACTGACCGCCAGGGTGCTCATGGCACGCTGCCGACGGTCGCCGCCACATCGACACTGAGGGCGCCGCCGGCAGTGCAGGCGTCCATCACTTCCAGCAAAGTGCCGGTGGGTACACGGCGGTCAGCCACTACCACTACTCGTGTGCTGCCCACGCGAGCGAGTTCGCTCTCTACCGCTGCTGATACTTCCGCGCTGGAGACGTTGCGACTGCCGACGATGACCTCGCCATCGGCGGTCACCGCCACCTGCACATTGGGGTTGTCCGAAGAGGTGGCGTGATTGCTTTGCGGGCGTTCGATCGCGACCACGCTTTCGGGCGTAAACGAGGTCGAGATGACATAAAAAACCAATAAGAAAAACACCACGTCAATCAACGGAATGACGTTGAGTTCAACCGAGCGATGGGCTGACCAGACGCGCCGACGCCTCATTCGCTGCTCCACGCCGCATCCCGCGTCAGCTGGGTGGCGCGACGATCTATGAGCCGCTCCCATACCAGGGCCGGAATGGCCGCCACCAACCCGGCCTGAGTGGCATTCAAGGCCATGCCGATGCCTAAGCCAGCGGCGCGCGTGGCCTGTCCGCCATGGCTCAAGGACAGGCCTTGAAAGGTTTCGGAAATGCCACCCACGCTGGCCAACAAACCCAGCAACGGCAAGGCGGCAATCAATGCCCGGATCACGCCAAGGCCCGCTGCGGGTTCTGCTTCTGCCAATGCCATTGGCCCCCACAACACCCAGGTGCGGTGGCCCAGTAACGCGTACAGCGTCAGCGACGTGGCGGCTAGCAACAGCAGCGCACCATCGCCATGGCCGAGGGCGGCGATGACATTCACGTTGCCGGGCTTTCCATAGCAGCGGCACCCAACAGGCCGCTGGCAGCTTCCTCGAGCACCAGGATCCGCCGTTCGGCGGCGCGATTCAACAAAGCATGCGCTACCAGCAACGGCACCGCGACGAACATCCCCGCCTGGGTGGTGATCAGCGCTTCGGAGATGCCCCCTGACAGCGATCGGGCATTGCCCGAACCCTGTGCACCGATCACTGAAAAAAGATCGATCATGCCGGTGACGGTACCCAGCAGGCCCAGCAACGGCGCGATCGAGGCCAACAGCAGCAACAGCGTCAAACCCCGCTGCAGCGGCGGCGCTTCACTGAGCACTGCCCGATCCAAGGCGGCTTCACGCTCGGCCCGCGGTTGGCCAAAAGTGGCCACACCAACGGACAAGATCCGTTCGACGGGATGCAATGAAGCGGCATTTACTGGCGCCGTGCCGAGGCGTCCGCTGGCGATCCACGCCAACACCACATCGATGCGTTCACGCAACAGCGGCAGGCGCGACAAAGCCACGCTGCGCATGGTCGCCAAGATCAGGCCCAGTACACCCACAGCCATAATTGGCCAGATGAACAAGCGCCCGCCTCTGATCCATTCGGCGAGCGAGCGATGCACTGGCGGCGCCTTGGCGGCCCAGCTGCCTTGTATATCCACCACCACGCGGGTGGGATCTGCCAATGCTGCTTCTAAAGTCGGCGACAGGGGCGGGCCAGCGACCAGCCATAACTCGGTCTGGTCACCCTGAGCAGGCTGAGCGATCAACGTGCCACGAGTCGCCGGCGAATCGCCACAGGCCAGGGCACGAGCCGTGGCAATGCGCAACACCGGAATCGTCACCGTTGTGCCACTGCGGTCATGCACGGCTTCTTCGGCCAAGCGCACCTGTGCCTGCGCTTGCAGCGCGTCCGGCGCCGACAACAGGGCGGTAGCCACCACCTGCGCCCGTTCGCCGAGATTGTTGTCCGGCAGGTCGAGGTGCAGCACCGCTGCCGCCCGCGTCAGCTGCTGTCGGACCTGCATTTCGGCAGTGGCATTGGCAAGACGGAGGTTGTCGAGGTCGTGGCGCAAATGCTCGGCCTCGGCCTGCATCGTCTGCGCTTGGTGACGGGTCTCGCCCAAGGTGCGCACCGCCTCACTCAGCAGCGCGGCCTTGGCGGCGCGTTCATCACCAATGCGCGTCCGCTCACTGGCCAAGGCGGTTTCTGCCTGACTACGCGCCGCCTCAGCGCCACGGCGCAAGTCAATTTCAGCAGCAACCAACGATCCCGACACGGCCAGAAGCCAGAGCATGAGGTATTTCACCGGATGCCTCCGCTACCGCGCGGCAAAACCACTGGCTCAGCACTGGCATGGCCATCGGCGCGGCCTTCGGCGATGGCGATGGCATGGCGAATCTGCTCGGCAACTTCCGCGTCAGCGGTGGGGAACAGTTGGAGCTGACCATCGACCATGGCCGCGGTACCCGCTGCCGGCCCCTCGATCGCCATCCACCATGCCAGCGATCCGGCGCGCAGCAGGCGCACGGCCGTCCTAACAGTAGCTGGGTCAGTCTGAGCATGACCGGCGACAATGGCGACGCTGATCTGGCCCAGCGCCCGTTGACTGAGGTCGATGGCCTTGAGCGCCGCTTCGCATGAGTCATCGGCCGGCACCACCATGCCACCGGGTGGCAGGGTCAGAGCTGCCGCCTGCAACTTGCCACGCAGGGTCACCGCCGCGTCGGCAAGAATTTTATGCGCCGCCGCTACATCACCCGCACCCAATCGCTGATGTTCAAGGCTCAGGCGGTCACGTTCGTTGGTGGCAGTCGCCAGCTCTTGCTGCGCACGCTTCATTTCCGTCTGCACGCTCTCGATGGTCACGCTGAGCGCTTCGCCTTCGGTCCGCCAAGCAGCGACTTCGATCCCCTGCTGTGAGCGCGCTTCATTGGCGGCGCGCAGGTCTTCATGTACGCTGTTGAGCAGCTCATTTTCGGCGGCGAAACCCAACGCCCAGCCAGACCAGCCGAGAACAAGTATGATGATATGGTACATGCGACGGCGTGGATGGTAGGAGGCTTGCTGCCGCTGGCCAGTGTCTAAGTCGTACCACCATACCGCCATGACTCTTCCCGATGCAGACCCGACAGCCTTGCTCGAAGCATTTCTGCAAGTGCACGCGCAACGCTCGGCGTCGCCGGTGCAATTGTACGCGCGGGGTGAGGAGCTGTACCATAAGCTTGCCGCCGCCCCACCGGCGATACCCCAATGGGGTCGTTTCCTGGTCGCACTCGGTAGCATGGCCGCCGATGATTTCGACGATGCTGCTGCCGCCAGCCGTTATTTTCTCAGCTGCCTGCAGGGCGTCGATCGCCATGGCGACCACGAAGCCGCAGTCACCGCTGGTTATGATCAGGGCGTGTTGCAAGAGCGCCGGCGCAATCCGACGCATGCGCGCGCTGCCTACCGCGCCGCCGCCGGTGAAGGTTTCCGTCTGCAGTGCGTGACCGCCAACACCGTGCGCGCCGCGGTCGGTGCCGTACGCCTCTATTTCGCCGAATTCGAAAATCTGGATACCCTGCACCTCGGCTTAGCCAAGCAGGCATGGCTGGCATGGCTGTGGCTGCGCATCACCCAGCCAGAACAAATCGATCGCGAGCTGCGCCGTGAACTCGGGCGGCAGCTGTGCGCGCTGTTGTTGCCAGAAGATCAGCCGGAGGAATTGGCAGCACAGTGGCGGGCATGGGCGCCACATACGTTGGCGACGATGGCCGGCCCGTGGCACGATAGCCAAGCTGCTTGTCTCAAAGAATTATTCGCCGTTGCTGCCGAGTCAGCGGCTGAACATCTCGCTGACGAAGGCCCTGATCCGGCAGCGCCCTATCGACTGCTGTGGGAAGCTGCCAAACGTCAGGCTTGAGCGCCCTGCCATTCATAGCCCACCGCGTCCAGAAAGGCGCGGGCCAGGGCTTGATGTCCGACGTGGTTGGGATGGACGCGATCCCAGGCAATTGCCGATGAGTGGGTATGTTCAAGCAGGCGATTGAACGCCGCCTGGGTATCGACTAAGCGTACGCGGTGCTGCTTGGCGATCTGGCGGACGATCTCGCCGTATTCATCCATCCGTTCGCGCATCGCGTCGGCGGGGTTGGGTTCGATGTAGAACGGCGTCATCAGCACCAGGCCGGCGACCTTGGACTTGGTCTGGCGCACCAACTGGTCGAGGGTCGCGGCGTAGATCTCGGGCAGCACATGGGTTTCAGTCTGGCGCGGCAGGTCGAATTGTCGCCACACATCGTTAATGCCGATCATGATCGACACCCAGTCGGGCTTTTGGGCGATGACATCGGTCTGCCAGCGGTTCTTTAGATCAAGCACGGTATGGCCACTGGAACCGACATTGACCACGCGAATCTGATGCGCGGGATAAGCAGTACTGAGCAGGCCGTCGACGTACTGCACGTAACCCTTGCCCACCGCCCCGAACAAACCTTCGCCGATGGGCCGGGCGCGTTCGCAATCGGTTACTGAATCGCCGATCATCAGAAGTTTTTGGCCGGGCTTGATGGCAAGGGTCATGGACGAACTCGGGATGATAAGAAACTGACGATTATTTCTTTTGCGCCGGCATCAACGACGACGAGGAGCCGCGCTGGATACCACGGAAGAGCATTTCCATCTCATCGGGATTGTCGCTGTTGGCCAAGGCGTCCTCACGCGAGATTTGGCCCTTTTCGAACAGCTTGTACAGCGACTGATTGAAAGTCATGCAGCCGAAGTGTTCGCTATCGCGGATCGCCGTCGCCAGTTCGGGGGTACGGCCTTCCTCGATCATCTGCTTGATGGTCGGCGTGGCGACCATCAGTTCCAAGGCTGGACAGCGACCGGCGGTATCCTTACGCGGGATCAGGCGCTGGCTGATAACCGCCTGGAATACCAACGACAGCTGCATGCGGATCAGCGCGTGCTGGAAGGGTGGGAAAAAGTTGATGACCCGTTCCATGGTCTGCTGGGCATTGATGGTATGCAGCGTCGACAGGACCAAGTGGCCGGTTTCAGCAGCGTCGATGGCCGCATTGACAGTTTCGGCGTCACGCATTTCACCGATGAGAATGACGTCCGGCGCCTCACGCATGGCGTTGCGCAGAGCGCTCTTGAAGTCGCGCGTATCAATGCCGACTTCACGTTGGTTGATGAGGCAGCGGTCGTCGGCGTAGCTGTATTCGATCGGATCTTCAACAGTGATGATATGCCGGTTCACGTTGGCATTCATGTAGCTGATCATCGAAGCCAAGGTCGTCGATTTACCTGAGCCAGTAATGCCGGTGACCAGCACCAGACCACGTTTGAGCAACGACAAGCGTTCGAAGGTCTCAATCGGCAAGCCGAGATCCTTGAAATTGGGAATCTCACCGCGCACGTGACGCAGGACGATGCCGATGTTGCCGCGCTGCATAAAGGCATTGACGCGGAAGCGACCGATATCGGGGTCTTCAAAAGCGCTGTCGCACTCGTGATTCTTCTTAAACAACTCAGCGGCGTGCGGGTCAACGATCATCGTGAAGGCATCACGCATGTCATCGCGACTCATGGGCACGGTACCCAACTGGCGGACGGCACCGTCAACGCGCACCCGTGGCGGGCTACCGACCTTGAGGAACAAGTCGGATGAGCGCAGTTGCACCATCGCATTGAGCACGTCTTTGATATTCATGAGCCTCTTCGCCTAGGAAAAAAAAACGTTTCAGAAATGCCTATTCACCCGCTGGCGGAACTAACTGCAGCAAGCGATTAGCCAGTTCCTGAATGCCCTGACCACTGACGCCACTGATGCACATGACCTCGACCTTGATCGACTTAGCCAATTTGACCGCCAGATCACCCAGGTCCGGCCGGCTATCGATCTTGTTCAGCACGACCAGCTGGTGTTTCTCTGCCAATTCTGGGGTATAGCGCTTGAGTTCACGGTTGAGCACCTGGATGCGCTTTTTCAGCTCCATCATGGTGCCGTCGCTGCCATCCACCAAATGCAACAGCACCGGGCAACGTTCAACGTGACGCAGGAACTGATGACCAAGGCCACGGCCTTCGGCGGCGCCCTCGATCAGGCCGGGGATATCGGCGAGCACCAGGGTGCGGTCATCGCGTTCGATGACGCCCAATTGTGGTTCAAGCGTAGTAAACTGATAGGCGGCGATTTTCGGCTTGGCATGCGACAAGCGCGAGAGCAAGGTGCTCTTGCCGGCATTGGGGAAGCCGATGATGCCGACATCGGCGATCAGCTTGAGCTCCAAAGCCAACAGCAGTTCGGTACCACGACCACCGGGAGTGGACTGCATCGGCGTCTGATTGGTCGACGATTTGAAGCGGCTATTGCCGCGTCCGCCACGTCCGCCGGCAGCGACGGTGAAGCGCTGGCCATGGCGGGTGAGATCGGCGAGAATCTCACCGGTGTCCTTGAGGCGCACGATGGTGCCGCATGGCACTTGCACGACCAGGTCTTCGCCCGACTTGCCCGAGCAGTTACCGCCGATGCCCTTGGCGCCGTGTTCGGCTTTCCAATGGTGGCGGCGATAAAACATCAGCAGTGTATTGAGGTGCTGACTGGCTTCCATGATGACGTCGCCGCCAATGCCACCGTCGCCACCGTCAGGACCACCTTCAGGTATGTACTTCTCGCGCCAAAATGAAACGGCCCCATTGCCGCCATCACCCGAACGAACCACAATCTCAGCTTCATCCTTCAGCATAGCCCGGATGACACCCGTTTAGCCGTCAGGTACAAGCACGTATTCTCAGTCATGAAGAATGAGCGGCTGCGCTCCGGCGGGGATCCAAAGGGCAGCAGCACTCTTGGGCGGGACGTAGCGGGGTGCCACCACGCGCATCGCCGTTAAAGCGATTTGCGTTTGTAGAGTTGGATGGCCTTCTCAACGACAGGCTCAAAGGTGATGATCTTATCCAATCTGGTTACCTGAAATAACGGCATCAACGTCGGTCGTACCCCGGCCACCGTCATACGTCCCTTGGCGGCCGTCAGCACCTTGAACAGAGCCACCAATTTACCGATGAAAGCCGACGATAAGTAACCGACATCCGACAGATCAAGGATCAGCGATAAGCGTGGATAACGATCGACCAACTTGAGCAGGTCGTCCCCCAACGCGGCTATCACCGGCGCCTCGAGCAAGCGTTCTTTGGTGATCTTGGCTAAAACGATGTTGTCATAAGCTTGAATATCTAGGTACTCAGATGCCATAAATGTCCTTCAAAGACCGCTCGGGCCAGGGATGTGACGACCCATCATAAGGGTTGCCCCATTACGGAAATAGCCCAGTTCGTCGAGCCATTCACGCATCAAGCGGATGCCTCGGCCATGCTCCAATAGCAGGTTATCTGAGTCGTCTTGATCGGGCACATCGTGCACCGAAAAACCATCGCCGTAATCGTCGATTCGCACCAACCAGCGAGTCTCCGAGCGGCCAACGGTGATATGGATCGGCACCGTGTCGTCGGCCTCGTTGCCGTGCAGCATGGCATTCATCAGCGCTTCATCGAGACACAGAGCGAGCCAGTGCTCCTCCTCTGCCACCAATAGTCGATGTAGATGGAAAACCGCAGTGATCTGTTCGATCAGCGATTCTTTACGTTGAATGCACGAGGGCACGGTGGCTTGCCACAGTATCGTTGGCATTGCTGGCGCTGCCTCGGCATGGACTACCAATGGCAGGGTCATAGAGCGCACGCAGAAGGCTGGGTCGCAGGTGCTGCCTGCGGAGTTTCTTCAGTCACCCTTTCGACCACCACCAAGGTCATGTCGTCATGTGGTGGATGGCCGGCAAGCCACGCATCCACCGCCGTCACCAAGGCATCACGCACTGCCGCCGCGCCGTGCACGGCATGCTCGACAATCACCCTCCGCATGCGTTCAATCCCGAATTGCTCGAAATGAGGAGGAGCCTGGGCTTCGAAAATGCCGTCGGTGAACATCACCATCAGAGTACCGGGGATCAACGCGGGGACCGGGCTCACCTCATAGGTCATATCGGGCAGCAAGCCGAGCAGCAGGCCACCGATATCGACTTCCGCAAAACCATGTGCCGGGTGATAGAAAAGCGGTGTATCATGCCCCGCATTCACTAACCCGCACTGACCATCAGCCCCCAGTTGGGCATAAACGAATGACATGAAGGTATCGTCGGCCATGTCATGTTCGAGAAGGCCATTCAAACGCGTAATGATGACGCCGGGGTTGCTGCCGGAATGGTGCATCGCCCGCAGTGAGGCCCGGGCGGTGCTCATGATGAGCGCTGCCCCGATGCCATGGCCGCTGACGTCGCCAATGACCACATCACAGCCACCGGGAGTGGTCGGCAGGAAGTCGTAGTAGTCACCGCCGGTTTGGTCGCAGCTGCGACCAAACCCGGCAAAGCGCCAGCCAGAAATCGCCGGCGGCTGATCAGGCTGCAGGCTCAACTGGATAGTGCGGGCGAGTTCCAGATCACGTGCCAGGCGGTGGTTCTCGAGCTCCGCCTGCATCAAGCGGGCAGTTGATATCGAAACTGCCGCCTGAGCGCACAAGGCCGCCAATAAAATCTCATCATGATGACCAAACGCGAGACCGTCCAGACGATTGAGTACCTGAATCACGCCGACCACGGCATCGCGGTGGTCGATCAATGGCAGACACAGGATGGAACGCGTCTGATAGCCGCTGCGGCGGTCGTTTTCAGGATCGAACCGCGCATCGGCATAGGCCGCAGGGATATTGATCAAGGTGCCGGTAATGGCGACTATCCCAGCAATGCCACGACCTAAGGGCAAACGGATCTCATCTACACCCTGGGCAATCCGCGTCACCAGTTCACCACGTTGCTGGTCGACTAGAAAAAGGCTGGCGCGGTCTGCCCGCACCAATGCACAAGCCTCACGCAAAATCAGCGTCAACAGCCGGTCGAGATCGCGCTCACTGCCGAGCGCCATGCACACACGCACGATGCGGGCAATGTCCTCATGCAATCCATCGCCAATCGTCATACCGGCATTATGACACATAAACCACACTCGCGAAAGACCACAACCCAGGGATATTCCCTGGGTTGCGGTGCAACATTACCAGCGTGAGCCAAGCGCGAGCGAATTTTAGCGCAAGGCGGCGTCGCCAGGTGCGCTAGGCGCACCTGGCGAACCGAAGGCATTTGGCTGCCCAGGGAATGGCGCCGGTGCCGGGCCAGGGATGGTGCCCGTCTGATTGAAGCCTTGGCCGGTTTGCGCGAATGGCTGAGCTGGTTCGCCGAAATTGCTGCCGTTATACGGTGAGGCAAAGGTCGGATCAGCCGGGAAATTCGAAGGTGGCGGTGAGAGCGTTGGCGCACCGAAAGCAGAGGCCGCTGGCGCGCCTGGGGCATTTGACGCCGGTATTTTTGCACCGGGAGCGCTTGGTGCGCCTAAACTTGGGGTACCAAAGGGCGAAACAGCTGGTGGGTTTGCCTTCTCAGGTGCGGCGGGCGCCGCTTCGCTTTTTTTTCCGGGTATTTTGATCTTTTGGCCAGCCCGCAAGTTGCGGGGATCAAGTCCGGGATTGGCTTCCTGCAGATCTTTCCAACGGTTCTTCGAGCCGAGTTCCTTCTGCGCAATAGTGCCCAGGGTATCGCCGCTCTTGATCACATACTCGCTCGTCACTGGGGCAGAGCTTTCAACAGCCCCAACCGGCGCTGTGACCGAACCAGCCACCTCAGGAATCACCAGCTTTTGACCAACTTTGAGATTTTCAGGTGAGGTGCCGGGATTCGCGTCAACGATCTTCTTCCAGTTTTTGCTGGTGCCGTAATAATGTTTGCTGATATCGCCTAGGGTTTCGCCTTTACTAACAGTATGCGTCTTGCTGCCAGCGGTAGGGGCAGCCGAAGTATCCGTAGGAGGTGTCACGGCCGAAGTCGAAGTCGATGCTGGCAGCTTGATCACCTGGCCGACGTGCAGCTCGCCCGACGACACACCATTGAGTTTCTCGATCTCTTTCCAACGCGAGGCCGAGCCGAGCTCTTTCTTGGCCACCAGGTAAAGGGTATCACCCGATTTGATGGTGTAGGTCCGCTCGCCAGCGGCAGCTACCACCGGCGCAGTGTCGGTCGACTTGTTTTCGACGCCAGGGATGACCAGCTTTTGACCGACTTTGAGATTCTTCGGATCGACACCGGGATTCGCTTCAGCTATTTTGCGCCACTGCTTCGATGACTTGTAATATTTGAGCGCGATGTCGCCCAGCAACTCGCCATTGGCCACCGTGTGGGTCTTGGCTTCCGACGTAACCGGAGCGATTGGCTCGGCTGGTGGGGCGACCGGGGTGGGGCTGTGGAGATGGGTATCGAAGTTCGCGTTGGGGGTCAAACCACCGGTGGTGCCGAAACCGGTAGGGCTCGCCGGCGGCAGACCGGAGAAGTTGCCAGGCGCGCCCCCTGCCGTGGTGCCACCGGTGGTTGAGCCGATAGGCGGCAAGGCGTTGATGCCACCGTTGGGATTCATGGGGTCGAAGCCACTGTTGGCCGGGCTACCCGTCGACAAACCACCGCTCACCCCGAGGCCGGAGTCGGTAGGAGTCGTGGTAGTCTCAGACTTGGGCGTTTCGGCCTCGGTCGACGACTTGCTCTTGGGAGCGATAAAGGCGACCGCGATGAGGGCGATACAGCCCACAGCAATAGTCCCAGCGATGATCACGTCCTTAGACATGGGCTTCCTTAATTAGGCAACCGCGGCAGGTGGCCGGGCAGCGCGAAGCGACTTCTTAGTCGCTCGACCAAGAAACACAACCGCATGCGATTTATGATCACACAACCAACGGCTCGCTCCTGGCTTAACGCGCCTCTTATCCACAATTCCAACCCGTGCTACGCGCCCTGATGTTAACGACGGCTTCTGGTCCCCAGCAAATGGCCCTTGACGAGGCCTTGTTAGAACGTGCTATGGTACCCACCATACGCCTCTATACCTGGAATCCGCCGGCTGTATCGCTGGGCTACTTTCAGGACTACGCCCATATTGCCCCGCACCTGCCCGCGCACATGACCGTGGTACGCCGCATTACCGGTGGCGGCGCCATCTGGCATGA
>JAYVTR010000389.1:0-22796 GCA_043788625.1 Planctomycetota bacterium | reverse complement strand
CGCTCAAGCCGTGCTAAGGCTTGAGCGTCGACTCGGCTGCCGCGGCATCGATAAAGACGTCCATTTGCTGACCGGCGTAAATCCTCAGATCGCTGCGCTTCACCCGATAGATGACTTGCAACACACGGGTGTCGACACGCTCGGATGAAGCTCCAGTCAGCGATTTCTTGGGTACCACATAAGGCTCGACACGCATGAATTCCAGCGGCGTGCGCAGGCTCGGATTCCCGCGCACCGCGCCTTCGGCTGCCGCCCCCGGAACCACTCGCCAGCTGTCATTTTCGTCGATATCCACACGCAGCTGCAGATGGCTGAGATCACCAATGGTGAGCAGGGCCGGATCGACACGCCCCGCCGGAGCGAATTCTCCCGGCCGGGCATCGACACGCAGCACGGTGCCAGAGCGCGGGGCGCGTACCGTGCGTCGCTCGCACTCGGTGCGCGCGGCGTGCAAATTTGCCTGAGCCTGATCGACGGCGGCTTCGGCCTGGGCATACCTGGCTTCGGTGGACGCGGCTGCAAAACGCCGTCTTGCGCGTTCCTCAATCGACATCACGCCCTCGGTGGCGCGACTGGCATTGTCATGCGCCTCGTCACGAGCCGTGCCAGCGGCCTGCAGTACTGCCTGCGCCGATGCCAAGCCGGCTAATTCCACGGCCTCTTGCGCCTTGGCGGCACGATCGTCCAGGCGCAGCAAGGGCGCCCCGGCCACCACTACCGAGCCAGGTTCGACCAACACCTCGGCGATAACATCACCGATGGGTGTGCCGATATGCACCACATCACCGACCGGTTCAACCAGGCCTGAGCCGGCGACGGTCACCGCAAATACGCTGACCGCCGGCGGCACCACGGGTTCAGCGGCTGGCGGTACCCGATGTCCTTGACGGATACTCCACGCGGCAAAGGCGGTGCCGAACATCGCCAGAGCCACCAATACGATGAGCTTTTTCATAGTTCGGAGTTTTCCATTTGTGCAGATTTTACAGATTGCGGCGGCTGATTTGAAGCAGAACTGACAATCAGGCCATCATCCATATGCACGATGCGATCAGCAAAACTAAAGATACGGCTGTCGTGCGTGACCACGACCAGAGCCCGCCGTTCGTGCAGGGCGACTTCTTTGAGCAGGCTCATGACATTCTGGCCAGTGATATGGTCCAAGGCACTGGTCGGCTCATCACAGACGATCACCTGCGGTCCATGCGCCAAAGCGCGAGCGATCGCTACACGCTGCTGCTGGCCGCCGCTCAACTGGCTGGGCAAGGCATTCAGCCGCTGACCCAACCCCACTCGTTCCAACAGTTCGGTGGCCTTGGCCAGCGCCGTGGCGCGCGAGGCGCCCAGAATCAACAAGGGGATGGCCGCATTCTCACGGGCGGTCAGCGCCGGCAGCAAATGGAAAGCCTGAAAGACGAAGCCCAGGTGCTGGCCCCTAAAAGCCGTACGCCCGTCATTTCCAAGAGCCTTGAGATCCTGCCCCAAGACGCGGACTTCGCCGGCATCCTGGTTGAGAATGCCTGCCAGCACTGAGATCAACGTGGTTTTGCCGCAACCCGACGGGCCGACGAGCATCAACAGCTCGCCAGCGGGCACGCTCAAATCGATGCCACGCAAGGCATGGACGGCATTGGCACCGTTGCCAAAGGTCTTGGTGACGCCATGTGCTTCGATGATCAGATCCACGGCTCAGCTCCTGAATACCACAGCTGGCTCGAGCCGGATCACCGCCCGCATCGCCAAGGCCGATGACAACAGCACCACCACCAGCACTGCCACGCCTGAAAAGATCAGGCGATTTGTCGACAGCAGAAAAGCCAGCTCGCTGCCATTCACCGCCAAGCCAAAAAGAGCCGCTACACCAACGCCGAAACCATAACCGATCACTCCCGATGTGCCGGCTTGCACCAGGATCATGGCGATGAGCTGACGATTCCGCGCACCCATGGCTTTTAGTGCGCCCAGATGGGGCAGGTTATCATGGACAAAATTGAAAAAAGTCTGTCCGGCGATGGCGCACCCGACCAAGAACCCCAGCGCCATCGAGATGCGGAAATTAATAGCAATACCGGTGGAATTCATAATGAAGTCAATGGTGCGCTGACGAAACTGCGCCTGGGTCAATGCTGCCATGCCCGTGGTGGCGGAAATGCGCTGGGCTACCGTGTGAAAATCTTCTCCGCTGGCGACCTTGACCAGGACATAGGTCATGCTGCGGCGTTCGGGAGGCGCCATTTCCAAGGCCCGCGAATAGGTCGTATAGACCATCGGAAACCACATGAACGTGCGCGACGGCACCGCCAAGCCGACCACAACCCGACGATGGTCATTGAGCTCCAAAGTATCACCAATCTGCAACGGCTTCTTGCCGCCGGCGGGCAGCGGCGTGGCCAGCTTGTCGTCCGCCTCACGCGCCTCGATAATGACGCCATCGGCGCGCCGCAGATCTTCTGCCCGACCAACCTTCATGATCGGTGGCGCGCCCACCAGAGTCGTATCATCGACGCCGATGACCACGCATGCCTGCTGCGTGCCGTCGGGGAGACGAGCCTTGATCTGCGTGCGCAGATATGGCATCGCCCAGGCAACGCCGGCCACTGAGCGCACCCGTGCCAGTGTCGTATCGATCATTGGCTTGTAGTCATCGACCTGCTGCACCTTGGGATCCATGACCCACAGATCGGCAATACCGACGTCATCGATGGCGCCATGACTGCGCGCCATCAGCCCATCGAAAATGGCCGCCTGTTGAGTGATCAAAAGGCTAACGAAGGTCACCCCGATCAAGATGCCGATGAACTTGGCGCGATCGCCAAGCAGCATCTGCAAAGCCACGCGCATCATGACGCAGGCCCAGATTTGATCAGGGAGAGAAACATTGGCCGCAGGCTAAAGCCCAGATTTCAATTGGAAGAATATTCATAAGCCATTCACCTCTAAAAGCGTGCAATCTTCAGATCGATGAACGCATGCGGCTGGCTGCTTCGAGCTTTTTGATGGCCGCTGATCTGGTCACGGATCCAAAGCAGAGGCAGCGCTCACATCGATAACTTCAATGTGAGCTTCGTGCAGCTGCTGGGTCACTGCATCCATTTTGCTGCGGAATCCGGCGCTGGTGTAGCCCATCTGCCAAGTCGTCGGTAGACCGCCGGCAGCCAGCCATTCCAAAACAAAATCGTGGCAGTTGCGCGTAATACCCCAGTGCATTGGGCAAAAGATGAAATAGCGCGTCTCATCGCCATGCCGCAGGCGCACGATGGAGACGTCGGCCCAGGGCTTGAGGAATGCTACCATGCGCGCCCAGGCGGCAGGGGTGAAGCGCAGATGCCAAAATTGCGTCGCTATGCCGACATTACGATCTGGACGGTTTAGCGTCTGAAAATGCTCAAGCATTAACACCCCAGAACTGCCTGCGAAAGCCAATTTGGTTTTGCTAAGGCTGGTACCCTGTCGTGCATTCACCCAATCGTCGGCACCAAAACCAACTTCCAGCCACGGCCAAGCGGCGATGGCGTCGTTTTGATTATCAAGCCATGCCAATTCGGGGACATGCGGCACCATTATTCCGCTATGAAACCCATCGTTGAAAACCACGACTTCAGTCGCGTTTTCGAGGTTGCCCGCCGGGGGCAACTGACGTAACCCACCGCACCCAGTCAGGAATGCGCACAGGACGAAGACGATTACAGGTCGTAAAAACAAGCGACCCCCGGCGTATCGCCGGGGGTCGCCAATACCATACCCCGAAACGGGGCAGGGAGCTTATTCGCCGTAAACGATGGTCGTGTACGTGCCGAAAATGCCCAGGATGCTCGTGGCGTGGTAGTCCACGTACGAGATCTTGGTGATGCCGCCAACCTTGGCAGCGGCATTGATCGAGCAATCACCGGTACCGACGGCACCGAGGATCGAAGTGGCCATCGACTTGCCGACCTTCGAAGCACCAGCATTGGTGGTGATCGAATCACGGTGAGGCTGGGTCACGTCGAGGTAGCATGAGCCGCCAACGGTCTCGTTGCGCACGATGGCGCAGCCTGAGAGGAGAGCGACGCCAAAAGCGGCGGCGGTGAGAGAGAGAGCCTTGACTGAACGCATGCGAAGTTCCTTTCAGGAACGTGCTGTGAGGGCGGACATTATGAAGAACATCATCGGTGTCGTCAACGGCGGTCTTCAAATTGAGGCAACTTGTGCTTGGTGAACATATAAGCGCATCAATTGGAACGCTCGTAGATTCACCCTTGACTCCATCGTCCTTCACATTCACCGAACAAAGCATTGGCCGCATCAGGACCCCAGGTGTTCTTGCCATAGGTATGCACGGGCGTTCCTTGCATCGCCACGCGTAAGGAATCGGCCCATCGCCAGCACTCTTCCACTTCGTCGCTGCGGATGAACAAGGACTGGTCTCCGGCGATCACATCCATCAGCAAACGCTCATAAGCATCCGGTACGCGTTTTTTGAATTCAGAGGTATAATCAAAATTCAATTTTGCCGGCTTGATGACCATCCCATTGCCAGGCTCTTTGACTTCAAATGCCATTTCGATGCCATCATTCGGTTGGATGCGCAAGGTAAGGGCATTGGGCCGCAGATGACACTCCTGGTAACTGCCAAACAAAGTGTGCGGGGGCATACGAAATTGGACACGAATCGACGTGTAGCGCTTTGGGAGACACTTGCCGGTGCGCAGCAGAAATGGCACACCACCCCAGCGCCAATTATCGATGAATGTGCGCGTGGAAATGTAGGTTTCGGTATCACTTTCCGCCCGCACTCCGGGCTCCGCGCGGTAACCGTCATACTGTCCACGCACAATGTGCGCAGCCGCGTCAGGCAGGTCGGTGAAAGCGCGCAAGGCATGCAGCACTTTCACTTTTTCGTCACGAATAGCCTTACCCGTAAGCGCTGCCGGTGGCTCCATGGCGACCAGCGCCACCAATTGCAGCAAATGATTTTGCAGGATGTCGCGGATGGCACCGGAGCCATCGTAGTAACCGCCACGCCCGCCTTCCATAGCCACCGTTTCGCCGACGGTGATCTCAACGCATTCGACGTATTTTTGGTTCCAAAGCGGCTCGAAAAAAGCATTACGGAAACGGAAGACCAAGAGGTTCTGCACCGTCTCTTTGCCGAGGTAATGATCGATGCGATAGAGTTGATTTTCTTTAAGCAGCCCAAGCAGCGCGGTGTTGAGGACCTGGGCACTTTCCAGATCGGTACCGAACGGCTTTTCGACCACCACTCGCGAGGTACGTCCCCCTTCCTGCGCTAGCAATCCGACTGAAGCCAGATTCTGTACCGACGCCAAGAAGAGCTCGGGCTTGATGGCCAGATAAAACACGCGATGTGCCGGCCGGTTGGCACGAGCATCGAGTTCAGTCTTCAGCTGAACGAAATCCTGGGTGGTTTCTAGATGGGTCTGGACATAGCTGGTATTTTTAAGGAAGCCTTCCCACACCGTCGGATCAGTCCCCTCTGGCCGCGGCGAATTAATGTTGAGATGCTCGCGAAAGGAGACGTCATCCCACGGCCGGCGGGCGACACCGATCAATTGCACTTCGTGGGGATAGAGCTTGTCATTATGCGCGGCAAAAAGTGCCGGCACCAGTTTACGGGCGGTGAGATCACCCGAAGCGCCTAGAATGATAACCTGGGTGAGATCGTTACTCGACATGTGATCCTGCTCCGTGGGAAGCAGGACCTTACGTCAGTAAATGAAGATCGCTACTGGGGCCTGTGCATGGGGGCTATGACTCCTGCAATCGGTAGACGCCTACTACAGGGCAAAGGCCAGGACGCTACCATCCGCCAAACCGACGATGACGCGCCCTTTGCACACCGCTACGGCAGTGACGGCTTGACCACAGGGGGTGGTCCACAACGGCTGGTCGCCTTTGAACACGTGCAGGCTGCCCCCTTGGGTACCCACCGCCACCACGTCATCGTAGGCTGATGCCGGACTTGAAGCAGGCGTCGGCAATGACCACGGTATCGAGGTCGTACCATCGCGGCCAAAACGCATGACCGATGTTCCTGCCGCAACCACGATCCCAGTGCTGGTGATAGCTGGCTCCCCGACCGCCGGTGCCTTCAGCTGCTGTGACCATGACATGGCTGCCAACTCGGGCCGCACTTGGATGGCCACGACCTTGCTGCCATCTAAAATGGTCACCAAAAGATTTTCGGTAAGCGGCAGCAGCTGACTGATATCAGAAGCTTGCAGATCAATATCCCACAAAGTCTTCTTCGATTGCTCGAGGATCCCCAACAGATGGCCGGTGACGGTGCCAACGATCAGCACCTTGTCGAGATCCTTGTCCAAGGCGAGAGGCCCGGCAACCGCCGTCGCCGTCAGGGAAATCCGCGTTGGATTGGCACCGACCGCGCCGGAAAAAATACCCTCGGCTGCCGCTGCCAGGCGTGTATCGGCGCCGAACACGTCATTGGCATACACCAACGGACGACCACGGACCTCGCCTTGGGTGAGCATGGTCCCCAGCGAATTGCCCTGCGCGTCAATGATCGCGACATCCTTGTTGGGTAGGCCATAAGCCAGCCTGCCGTCAGGAAACTCAGCCGGGGCATACGGCAAACGTGTGCGTCCGCTGTCAGCATCATCCGAGCCCATGCCATGGCGCCAGCGCACTCGTCCGGAGAGGTCGATACTGGCTAGCGTGTCGCCAGCCAGCATCAACAGCGAGCCGTCGTGCATGACATAGGCGGCGCTGATCGATTTCCCGAGTGCCAATTGCCACAGCGACTGACGCGAGAGATTTTTCACCAGCTTCCATTCCTGGCCGGCATCGTGGATATGCACGGTCACAGGATTCCAGCCAGGAGCGGCAATCACTATTTCGCCGGCGTCGCTCTCTTGACCGGCATAGGCCGGCTTCCAGCTGGCCAGCAGAGGCGTACGCCCAATCACCTTATTATTCATAGATACCGTCGCACCCACTGGCACTGATTCGATCAACAAGGGCAGTTGAATCTGCCCTGGCTGCAGCAAGGGCCCGAAGCCATTGATCAGATCGCGCCCAGTCTGCCATGCCAACTCGTACTGACGAGCATCCATGTGCTGCTTGAATACGATCAGGGCTCGATCGCGTCCCTGCATGCGTGACTGCAGGGCACTGAGGCGCGCTTTGGCCAGAGCGGCCTGCGGAGCCGCGATATGCGCGATCGTGAAGGCCTCCAGCTGTGCCGCTGAGGCGGTCATCGGCAAGGCTACATAGGCCTGTTCGGCGGCCTTCAGCTGCACGGCGATTTCTTGGCGCAGGCGTACCTGATCGCCCTCCTTACCCCATAAACGGGCACTCTCCGTGATGGTTGCCAAGGCCTGATCACTGCGCACCAGGTCGCTGCTCCCCAGAGCCACGGCCGCCTTCCAGTCGGTGAGGAACTGCTGTTCTTTACCTTCCAAACGACTTACCAACGTCTTGGCTTCACCAGCGATGTCAGGGTTGCTCGACAGAGCCAATTCGCGGTAGCCATCAATGGCAGCGCCCAAATGATGGTCCTCTTCCTGTTTTTTTGCAGCCAACATTTTTTGCGGCGCGATTTTCCGTTCATCATCCTGCACGCGCATTTGACGCTTGAGGCTGTCCAACTGATCTTTAGTCGCCTGCACCCGCTGGGGTTCAAAATCGATGCCGAAGTTGGCCTCGTGCTGAACCAGCAGGCGTTCGGTTTCAGTCACATTACGCGCTTGCATGGCCTTATCGATCGCCACCAACGAACGCTGCGCAAGACCTGCACGAGTCGTAAACAAAAGCGTGCGCATCTCTGTCTGCTCGCGCCGGGCCGCCTCACCGAAGGCGCCGCGGATATGCTCAGCATCCGCCGTAAGCACCTTGAGAGCGTCATCAATCGCAGTCATTTCGCTGCCCACCTGCTCAGGCGGCTGACCCGCTAACGAACTCACGCGTGCCTGCACTCCCACCATCGATTTTTCAAAGCGGTGAATCTGGTAATAAGGCCATCCCGCGAGCCCGGCACAGGCCATCAAGACCACCACCGCCCCGCCGTAGACCATGCCTATCTTGCGCTGGTCGCGTTCGGTACGTGCCAAGACTTCGCTGACCGGCGGCACGCGCGGATCATCACTGCGCATCAAGCGCAAGGCCATGCGATAGGCTTTGGCCGCCTGCCATGGGTGTCGAGTGCGGCTCAAGCGATGGCCGAGATCGATATTCTGTTCGACCGCCAGCTGGTTGACCTCGACCTCGAGCTCTTTGATATGCGCTAGGATCTGCGGATTATCCGGCTGCATCTTGGAGACTTCACGCCACGACAGCAGAGCCTGATTGATGTTTCCGGCTTCCTCGTTGGCACGCGCCGTCCCGACATGCTTGTCGATGTCCACCCGCCAACGCTCGATTGAATTCCCGACACCGGCTCCGGTTGCGTTATCACCCTGACGGTTTATCTCGGGGCCTGATACTGCGCTGGTGGCCACACGGGCACCAGATGAAGCGCGGCCCGGTGCCTGCTCGGTACTGGCCTGCACCGATGCCACCAAACCGCTGGCAGCCTTACGCACGCCACTGCGGTTGATGATGCGCGAGGTGGTCGGACTACCGCCCGAACGACGTATGGCACCACCGGCATGCGGCTGGGCGCCACAGAAGATGCACAGCCGATCGGATACCGCGACTACCCTCCCGCACGACAGACAGGTCAACTGCAAAGAGGCTTTGCAACCGGTGCACGACTGGGCCTCACGGTGGTTGACGGTGGCGCACTGCACGCACACCACGACGTCTTCCGATTGCTGATCATTCTCGACCCGTGAGAAGATCCGCGCCAGTTCGCGCCGGGCGTAGTCATCACCCTTATTGATCTCAAGGATTTTTAAGCAGGTGCCACGCGCGTCTTCGAGCTGACCCAATTCAAGGTAGATCCTGACCACTTCTTTGAGCTCACCGCCGGCTGCCACCTGATCGCCGCGCATGAAATGGCAGCGGGCCAGAATCTGCCGCAGCTTGGGATCTTGCGGCCGCAGGGATACGGCATGCCGTGAAAATTCAGCCGCGCGCCCCGGGTCGCCCTCGTCCATGCAACCACGTGCGAGCTGACCATAGCACTGGGCGGCTTCATCCTGGTCGCCGATGTATTCCAGGCAGGCACCCAACTTGATCTGCGTCTCGCGATCAGCCGCGAACAATACCAGGGCCCGGCGATAAAGCCGTGCGGCCAGTTGATTATTGTGCTGCTCTTTCCAGAAATCGGCATGGGCAATGAGGTCTTCACGCGATAACTGGCAGACGATCTTCTTTTCCAACAAGTCAGCCAGCACCTGGTACACTTCGAGCCGAGTCACCACCGCGTCGCGTACGACATCGTCAATGGTGCGCATGGCATCGACCAACGGTACCACCGCCACTGCCGGATACTCGAGCGACGCCTTGGCGAGACCTTCGTCCTGGCCATTGGCAACTCCGAGCACCATCTGACCATCCGGTAGGCGCTCTTTCAAACGCGACCATTCATCAATGCGGCGAGCGGCCTCCATCAACAAACTGCTAGAATTAATGGTCAACCCCAATGAAGAAAATTTCGCCACCAGTTCGGTGGCCTCGGGCTCTTCGGGACTGGCATCGTGGAAAACGAAGTCGGCGGCTTCCCAGGTGCACAGCGAAATGAGTTCTTCTTCGGCCTGCCGTTGACGAGCTTCATTGACGTCTTCTTCGGTGACCAGGCCCTGCTCTATGAGCGACTGCACCACCTGCGTTTCGCTGCCGGCAGCACTGATGGCGGCGGCGGCCGTCGCATCCAACTTGTTCTGCATGATCATGCGCTGCAACAGCGCCTGCCGCTCACCGCCGGAAGTAAATGCCACGCCGATGATGGCCCCCTGATTGAAGACCACCTCGCGGTGTCCTTCATCAGCGGCCAAACGCAAAACACCGGTGGCTTGAATACGCGCGAGAGTCTGAACGACTTCCGGCAAAGACAGCGTGCGGAGATTACCAGCAAAACCCATGCTATGACGTTAGATCGCATAAGGATGGGGTCAACGCGACGATTCATGGATTGCGCCTTGACCGTGACAGCGTACCCCACGGTAGCTTTATACGCCCCGGTACCGTCCTTGCGAACCTGATTTCGATGCACCCTGCAACGCTTATTATGCCTGAGTGGCGACCGGTTTTAGAGCCCGCCACCGGCGACGCCGACCTGACCTGGGCCTATCCATGGCCGGCCGGTGAGCGCTTAGCTGCCGATTTGGCGGCGGTGGTGGATTGCCGTGGCTTGACTATTGCCGAACTGGGCTGCGGACGTGGGCGAACCGGACTTACTGCATTATTACTAGGCGCGACTGAGGTTGTTTTCGCCGATCTCGCCGAGGCTCCCTTAACTTACGTAAGCCGGGCTTTACTGGTCAATGGCATCAGCGAGCGTGGAAAAACCACCCGCCATGCCTGGGGCGAACCCGTCCACGGCGGGCCTTTCGATCTGCTCATCGGTGCCGACATCCTGTACCGTCCTGCCTTTCACGCCGCTCTGCTCCGCAGCGTCGCCAGCAGCCTGTCGTCAAACGGACGCTGTCTGTTGGCGGATCCACGCACCGAGCTGGAATCCGAGTTGCCAGAGATGGCTGCTGCTTGTGGCTTAACGTGGCACAGCCAACGGCGCGCGCTGAACTACACCTTGATAACGTTGAGGCAGCTAGGGGTGGCTGAATCTGGCTAGAGCAACGTAAACCTGCGTTCATACGTCCTTGACTGAAATCAATCCACTACCTACCCTTGCCCGATCACAATGTCAGCACCCTCCTTCGTTCTCGGCTGCGACATCGCTCGCGGCGGCCTCGGCTTGGCTATACTCGCCGGCGATGGCACCATCGTACATGCCATGCGGCGCGCCTATGCCGGTGAAAGTGGGGATGAACGGGCTGCTGGTGATCCACTTGATTGGTGGCGGGCCGCCCGCACCGGCATCAAAGAGCTGCTGCGCCGGGCCAAGTTAAAGCCCGATCAGATCCGCTGCATCGGCGTCACCGGCGACGATGCCTGCGTACTGATCGACAACGAAGGTACGTCGTTGGCTAACGCCACGCTGGGCACTGACCCACGCGCCGCCAGCGCCATTGACGAGCTGCACAAAGCCGTCGGCGCCCGAACCCTGCTCAACCTCACGGGCGGCACGGCCTCGACGGTTGCCACGGCAGTCAAACTGTTGGCCTTGCGCGCCACCGAAAAGCGTGCTTGGCACGACCTGCACCAAATACTCGGCGCTAAGGATTTTCTACGCTTCAAGCTCACCGGCACCTTGACCACCGACGCCACCGACGCCGCCGCCACCTTGCTGTTCAACCCCAAGACGCGTACCTGGTCAAAACAGGTACTGACCTTGCTCGGCCTGCAGCCGGAGTGGTTTCCACCAATTTCCGATGGCCGCTCCTTAGCAGGCCGGGTCACCGAAGCCGCCGCCCGCGACACCGGCCTCGCTGCCGGCACGCCCGTGATCACCGGCGCTGGCCATCCGGCAGCGTTAGCGCTCGCCTGCGGCGTCCATCAACCCGGAGCCGCCGTCATCGAGCTCGGCGGACGTGGTGACCTGTTCTTGACCACCACTGAGTTCAGCCGTGATCCAAGTGGACGTTTGGCCTCATCATGTCATACGGTGCCCAATACCTGGGCTCTGGCAGCGCGCGACTTAGCCGGCGCGGGCGGCGTCGATTGGCTGTTTTCGGCGGTGCTACCGGCCGAGACGGCGCAAGCTCGCCGCAATCAGCGTGATCCCCTGGAGCTGCTCGCTGAAATGGCCTCTGAGGTGCCTCCCGGCGCCGATGATCTGTTGTATCTGCCGGCCGCCCCCGGCGCTCCCGGTGGCTTCTTGGGCCTCGACCCGCGTCACGGTCGCGGCCACCTGGCGCGCGCCGCCTTCGAAGGCGGAGCCTTGGCCTGTCGCCGCGTCCTCGATCAATTGAGCGAGCTGAAGCGCGCTCCGGAAAAGATTGTCCTTACCGGCCCAGGGGCAGCCAATCACTTGTGGTGCCAGATCATGGCCGACGTGCTCGATCACCCGGTACAGGCGATCTCACCGGTGGAATCAGCCGCGATTGGCGTGGCGGTGCTCGCCACTGTGGCGGTGGGCGTGCACAAGTCGCTTGATGAAGCCTGCGCCAAGGTCTCAAAAAACCGCATTTCGTTCAGTCCGCGGCGAGCCGCCGCCGACGTCTACAAAAACGTCGCACCTCGTGCCGCCCGTCTAGCGGCAGCGGTGAATCCGGTGACCGCGGCCCTCGCTGCCCAGGTCGCTATCGCTCAAGCCGCCGAAGCTGAAGGGTAATCGCATGCGTGCGTTGGCCATTGCCCTTCATCTCTTGCTCGCCATTGCCGTGCTGGTTTTCCTGGTGCGGCAGCTCGGGGTGCGCGCGCAAGAAGTCAGTGACATCCGTGGCTTGGCGGTGCGCGAGCATCTCGACACGCTGCGCATGCAGCACGAGATGAAGCTGCATCAAGACCTATTGACAGCCATGCGCGTCAAAGATCCCTATGTCGTTGAACTGCTCGCCCGCGACCGTCTCAACTATAGTCGGCCCAATGAATTTACTCCGCCGCCCATCGCTCGCACCGACAATCACTGATATTTAAAGCGGTGATATGAAAGCGGTGATGTTGACATCGCCGACAGTATTATGAGCATGCTCGCGCGCACTCGCCCACGGAGTGCAGCAGCGATAAACGGGGCGTAGCTCAGCTTGGCTAGAGCGTTGCGTTCGGGACGCAAAGGCCGCAGGTTCGAATCCTGTCGCCCCGACCATTGTTCCCCCTGGCACCAACTTGGTTCCAGGGGGAACTTTTTGATGCGTGGCCCATCCGGTGGACCCATCAGCCGCTTGCGGCCAACGACACCGTTGGCGGCCATGGTAGGGCCAGCGTTTATCGCCCAAACACTCACAGAGATATGCAATTGTCCGGCTTCCACGACCGGGAGATCGTATTGCATGGGGTAGGTTGCCGTGCCCGCTGCTGCCTTATGGTAGCAGGGTGTTCCAAGAAACCCGATCACTGCCATACCACCCACCAGCCGCCGTCACTCGGCTGCTGTGGGAATACGACGCAACCGTACGCGCGGATCCCCCGTTCAGGATCCTCGCAGCGAAGATCACCGAGCATGTCGACATAGATGCCATCCGCTGGCTGCTTGCCACCCATGGCTACGATGTAAAGGAGCGTCGATGTCCACATCGACGCTCCTTTCCCCGCAGCAGATGAGCCGTCAGTCAAATTATTTACGAAATCCCAGTAAGGTAGTGAAGTGACCATTCTCGTCGTTGAAGACGACCACAAGACCTCCTCCTTCTTGCGTCAGGGGTTGGAAGAGCACGGCTTCCATGTTGCCGTGGCGGATACCGCGAAGAAGGCCCTGAATCTGGCCCAGCAGGACACCTACGAAATGGCCATCCTTGATGTTGGCCTGCCGGACCAGGATGGATTCGCCTTGCTGCCCGCAATGCGACGAGGTGGATACTATCAACCGGTGCTTTTCCTGACGGCTCGCGATGCGGTGGCAGATCGCGTTCGCGGGTTAGAATTGGGTGCCGAGGATTACCTAGTGAAACCGTTCGCCTTTGCTGAACTGCTTGCCCGCGTCCGTACGGTGCTGAGACGTTCCGCAAAAGTGACCGAGAGCCTGCGCTTCGCGGATGTGGAAGTGGATCTGCTGCGTCAACGGGCGCTGCGTGGTGGCAAGCGCCTGAACCTCAGCACAACCGAGTTCGCGTTGCTTGCGGTCTTGGTGCGGCATGCGGGTGAACCCCTATCGCGACGTGATCTGGCAGCCACGGTGTGGGACATGCACGTCGAGAGTGGTACCAATGTCGTTGACGTAACCGTACGACGGTTGCGAGTCCAGGTTGACGAGCCGTTCCCCTCGCCGCTGATACATACCGTTCGTGGAATCGGATATGTCTGTCGTAACGCCTGACCACCTTCGTCGCTGGTCGCTGGCCACGCATCTGACGCTGTGGTACGCCGGATCGGCCTTCGTGTTGGTCGTGGTGGCGACCGGGTTCCTGTACGCTGTCCTGGTCCATCATTTCCACCAAGAGGACGCCGCGCAAATCGCTGAGCGGGTGGATGAGATTCGAAGCCAAGCACAACAACCTGGCATCCATCTGGCCAACTTGGATGAGATCATCCACCCACGAGGCCTTCCGGGCACATGGTGGGTACGCCTGCGGGACGCTCAAAGCCACACCATGGCAGCGACTCCACACATGGCAGAGACCCTTGCTTGGGCCGCATTCCCGTCGGCGCCACCTAGCCCTGAAGGCAAGGCCGAGGTCATCAGCGCGGAAGATGGCTCCGGTTCCAGCTACCTGTTGGCCAGTGCGACGGTGTTGGTGCCGACATCAGCGCCGCCAGCGCTGGCGATCGTTGAAATCGCCTTCAGCAATGCGGATGAGGCCGAACTGCTGGAGCGCTATCGCTGGTGGATGGTGATCGTGCTGGTGGTCACCGGCCTGGCTGCCAGTGCCGGGGCCTATGCCCTGGTCGCCCGTGGATTGCGACCGGTGACGAACTTGTCCGCCGTGATCCACGGCATTGGGAGCGGCACACTTGCCGCTCGGGTGACGGTTACGGGCCTGCCGGTCGAAGTCGCATCGTTGGCGGTCAGCTTCAACGACATGCTTGATCGTCTGGAGGGCTCCTTTGGTCGCCTGACCCAATTCACCGCCGATATCGCCCACGAGTTGCGGACGCCGGTCGGAAACCTGCGCGGCGAGCTGGAGGTCGCCCTGGGACGGGTGCGGACCACAGACGAATACCGCGATGTCATGGGGTCATGCCTGGAGGAATGCTCACGGTTGACCACCTTGATTGAAACGCTCCTATTTCTTGCACGTGCCGAGCATCCACGCAATCAACTGGTGCGGCATCCGCTCGACCTCGGGCGTGAAGTGCAGCACCTGGTCGAATTCCATCGCGCCGTCGCCGATGACGCTGGCATCCACATGACCTGTTCGGCTCCTGAGGGCCAGATGATCGATGCCGATCGCGTGCTGATCCAGCGGGCGGTGTCCAACCTGATCGACAACGCACTCGACCATACGCCTCGCGGTGGCGAGGTCAGCGTCAGTGTCAGCGTCTGCGCCGCGTCGAATCAGGAAATTGTCTGCGTGACAGTTGCCGATACCGGTCGTGGCATACCGCCAGAACATCGCACCCATGTCTTCGACCGCTATCATCAAGCACCTGGGCATGTGCGGAAATCAGGACGACTCGGGCTGGGCTTGGCGATCGTCCGGGGAATCGCCCAGGTGCACGGAGGCACGGTGGAGTTGACCAGTGAGCTCGGTACCGGAACCACCGTGACCATTCGTCTGCCTCGTCGGATGGGACCTTCATGAGATCGCCCTTGCAGGTAGCCCGAGTGGTGCAGAGCTGGCTGGCCGTGACCCTCTTCGCTGTCTGGTGGGGCGGGTTCACCTTCTACGCTGCGGTGGTCGTGCCGACCGGGCATGAAGTCCTGCATAGCTCAATCAGACAGGGATTCATCACCCAGGCCGTGACCGGGCGACTCAATGTATTGGGCGTGGCGGCACTGCTGATGCTGGTGTGGCAGCGCTGGGCGCAGCCCACGGCGGATGCGGCGCCCAACAGACGGCTGCTGTTTGCGACCTGGCTGGTGATGGCGATAGCCCTGGTCGGATTGTTCTGGCTGCACCCCTACCTGGACCAGCTGCTGGACCAGGGGGGTCACAGTATCATCGATGAAGAGCGCTTCTACAGCCTGCATCGGTGGTACCTGCTGATCTCCACCGTGCAGTGGTTGGCAGGAGCCGTCCATCTGGGAACCCTGACGATGCAGCGAACGAATTCCCACATGACAACCTTGTAATTCGCACGGCGACCGTCGTTTGGTATTGTGGTGGGATGCTGATCGCCTCCATCTCTGAAGTTCACCGTTCGCTGGTGGGTGAACGCTTAGGTTCAATGAGTGGGTCGACATGGCCCTGAGCCGTGCCGGTCAATTCACGGATCCATTGATGTGGTTCTTTAGTTTAATCAGGCATGACATCCGGGCGTTGTGCATGGGGCACAGATACCGCCCATGACCATTCAGGAAAATGATGGTCATCTGACGTGGCAGCGCGATATGGGCCTGCTGACCATTCTGGTCACCGTCTTCTACCTCTTGTCGGCAGTTCATCCGCCGATCGGCTCGGAGGTGCGGTATCTCCTGGCCGGTCGTGAGATGTTGGCATCCGGAGATTGGATCGTCCCACATCTCGGCGGCGTCGCTTACGCCGAGAAGCCGATCGGTGTCTATTGGGCCGCTGCTTCGGCCCAAGCGGTTTTCGGCAATCATCCACTTGCGCTTCATCTGCCAGCAGGCTTCTCATTCCTGGTGACCGTGCTGTTGGTGTACGCCTGGGGTCGGCTTTGGCGTGGTCGGTTGGCAGGATCGTTGGCCGCAGGCGTGTACATGGGCTGTGGCCTGCCGCTGGTCATGGCCAGCACCGTTACGACCGATGGGCTATTTGCAGCGGCGTTATGCGGATGTTGGTTCGCTTGGTGGAGTAAACGCTACATGTGGTTCTGGGCGCTCTTGGCTGTAGCGTGGCTCATAAAAGGACCCTTGGCAGTCGTCCTGACTGGGATGGGCATTCTGCCTTCGCTGTTTATAAGTCGCAACTTTGTCCCACTTCGCTCCTGCCGCCCGTTGTTGGGCGGATTGCTTTTTATATTGATCCTGCTTCCATGGCATCTTGCAGCATGGCTTGAACAACCGCAGATCCTGACCTACTTTTACCTCCACATCTGTCTGGGTGGATTTTATCTGCCCAATGTGAATCATGCCCACCCGACTTGGTATTATATCTTGGTGCTACCTGCCGTCGTGATGCCCATGGGTTTGGTGCCGTTGGCCACATTAGTGGGCAGATGGCGATCCTTGGCCACCGAGTCCTCTTTGCTGCTGGTGACGTGCCTATTTGGCGGATCGCTGCTTTTTCTCAGCGTGAGTTCATCGAAATTACCCACTTACATTCTCCCCATCATTGCTCCGCTGTGCATCGCTGCTGGAGGGATCTGGGCAGAGTGGCGTGGTGATCTTCCTGGCTGGCTGCGGGCGGTGCTGAGGTACCAAGGGCTGCTGCTGATCGTGGTCGGCGTGTCCACGATTCCGGTCATGATTCTGTTTCCGGCAGTCAGCACCCGCCTAGCTCACTTCACGGGTAATCAGATATTGATATGGCTGGCGGTTTCCGCTGTGGTCCTGATCGGATTCAGCCTACTCGTCGCTCAGCGGCTCTGGAATCGAGTGCCAGTCTGGGCAACTAGTTTGCCTGGAATTGCTGCAGCTATGATCGTGGCGATTGGTTACGGACATTGGGACCTCTGGTTTCCCCAGGCCAATGGTGCGGCCCTGGCTCATGCCCAGAAGGCCAGAATGGCATCTGGGGACCTCATCGTCCTGCATCGCAGCCGAATCATGGATCACGCGATACGATGGGAACTGGGCCGCAGGTTAGCCATCCTCGGGTCGGCCAAAGAGCTTGGTTTTGGCCACGCGATCGAGGCAGGCATGGCAATTCCTAGCAACCCGGACGAGCTTACTGGCGACCAAAATTCCGGATCAGAATGGCTGCTGAGTCGCACGGCGTTCCGTGCCGCATGGGACTCTCCACGGAGATGCTGGTTGTTCACTGATGAGCATGGCCGCAACGAGATTGACGGATCAATGACCTCTGTTGAAGTGGCTAGGCAGGGCGATGCGATCCTCTTGTCGAATCGTGGAGACCAGTGAATGCTCGCTTGGATCACCCGCCACATCACGGTGCTCATCGGCATCGCAGTTACTGGGGCCGTTATCGGCATTGGCATTATATCGGCCTTCGAGCCGACCACGGCTGCCGCAGTTATCGCCGCCCGCCAAGTCTACGGCCTGACAGCGATGGGCATTTTGCTAGGTACCTGTCTGATCGGTCCGCTCACGGCGGTATTTCCGCGCATGCCTTTCAACGGCGTGTTACGGGCGGGTCGACGAGCAATGGGCGTGTCAGCATTCGTCATCGCCATCCCTCACGTCGCGTGCTACCTGGGGCCGGTGCTGTTGCAGAACTGGCGCGACCTGTTTGAGCCGGGCCTCCTATGGGTGGCTGGCTTGGTACTCGGACTGCTCGCCTTTCTTGACCTGTCGATGCTCGCGTGGACCAGCCGTGATTCAGCAGTCAAGGCGATGGGCGGAAAACGCTGGAAGCGACTTCATCGCACCGTTTACATCGCCACGCCGGTCCTCCTCCTGCATGCGCTGTTCGTCGGCACCGATTTCGGACTCGCTACACCGGCACAGGGTGAGGCCGACTACGGAGCGCTCATCGCTTTTTCGCTCTTGACCGTCGCGTGGCTGGTGCTGGCGTGGTTGCGCCATCGCGGCATTCGCTGGCCCGCGAGGTCTTCCGGTGACGTACCGCCCACTCCATCTACTGATTCATAAAAATCCCATGAA
This sequence comes from Planctomycetota bacterium, assembly GCA_043788625.1. Taxonomy (GTDB): domain Bacteria; phylum Planctomycetota; class UBA11346; order UBA11346; family UBA11346; genus CAIUVD01. The sequence continues at coordinate 4,330 of JAYVTR010000389.1, read as the reverse complement.
CGCCCAGAAAAACCGCCTATCCGTTTTTGTCCCTGCACTCACCGTAATCATCGCCAGTCTTGGAGCCGCGCGACTCGGCGCCGAGGATAAGCCGGTCGCAGACGTATATCAGGAGCGGCTCATCACCGGAACGTACCAGGCCACTGGCAGCATGTCGGTATTGGATGACCCGCTGCTTGCGCTGGGTCATCGCTTGACGCTCTCCTATGTACCACCCGTGATCAGTGGCTCATTCGATGCCCGTGTTGAATATTACGTCGATGGCTCCTACAACGACAGCCCACCCGGTGAGCTTGACCACAACATCAACGAGCCGAAGTACGAAGTGCAGGGGATGTATAACCGCACTATCAGCGATCCGCTCGGGATGACGGTCGGGGCGGTGTACCATGAAAATCTGCGGTTTCAGGATCAATACACCTGGGCCATTGCTGGCCTGACCTGGACACAGCCCATCAGCGAGCCGATCACGCTTTCATTCGCCGCCTTGGCGGAGAAGAAGATCGGCGGCGGCCGCGTCTTTTACGATGGCTCTGGAATGCTGAAGTGGCGGTTCTATCCGCGCTGGAATGTGCAGGCGTCATATCATCTGTACGAGAATCTCGGCGAATTCGATCCCGAGCCAACCCACAAACAGGAATACGAATTCGGCATCAACCGCGCACTGCCGTACCGCCAATCCATCGGGATATCATTCTTCCGGCATGAGCAATTCAGCGCGCCAAACGATCAATTCTCGGTGCTTCGCCTCAAGTACCTGCTGAGTTTCTGAGCCGACGTGCGGATACTCGGAACCTGGTGTGGAATTGTGATGGCGGTGATCGCGGGACTTGAACCGGGCACAGCCAACGCAGCCGATGTAGTGCCGACGCTTCCCCCGGAAAATCCCTCGCCTGCCGCCAACGATTACCACTCGGTTTCAGGCTTTGGCAGTCGACTGATCGACGACACCACGGCAACGTTGCTGGCACCGCTCCGATGGGATGGCCATGATTGGCTCCTAACAGGTGCCACCACCGTCGGGATCGTCGGCGTTGGACTTTTTCTGGATGAAGAGATCGAGCAAGATAGCCAAAAAGACAGAGAATCAGGCAAGGACCAGGCCCTAGATAAGGTTGGTCTACTTGGAACGGGAGTGTCGTTGGCAGTGATCGGTGGCCTATGGATTGGAGGCGAACTGACTGACAGCCCGCGCGCTGTCGACACCGCACTGGATTGCGTTGAGTCATCGGTGATCGCATCTGGCATCATCACTCCCTCCATCAAATTCATTGTTGGACGCGAACGGCCCGGCAATGGCGATGCTTTCAAGTTCGACCCGTTTACCAGTTTCTCCTCCTCATTTCCATCGGGTCACACTACCCAGGCTTTCGCGGTGGCGTCGGTCATCGCTGCCAACTACGCCGAGCAACCGTGGATTGGTGCAACGGCTTTGACCATAGCAGGCGTGATTGGGTATTCTCGTATCAATGCAAATCAGCACTATGCGTCTGATGTTTTGGCGGGTACTGCGATTGGAACTGCAGGTGGCTGGTCAAGCGCACCGAGCCCTTGTTCGGCACCGCCTGCCTGCTCGGCCTCAACCTGCCTGCAGACGGGAAGCTCCTCGCAGCCCTGGGTACCGGCGCACCGCCTGTACCTGATCGGTGACTCGATCACCTGTGGCTACGGTGTCGAGGCAGCGGACGAGAAGCAGCACTTCAGCCCCGACACCGAGAACGCCGCCATCACCTATGGCGCCTTAGCGGCCCGGCGCTTCGCGGCCGATTACGAATGCACCGCCTGGAGTGGCAAGTGCTTGTGGCCGAAGAACAGCCTGCTTGACGTCTATGGCCGCATCCTGCCAGCTGAAGACTCCTCACCGGCGTGGAAGCCCGGTACCAGCCGACGCCATCATTATCAATTTGGGAAGCAACGACTTCGCAGGCGGCAATGCCGAGGAGCATGGCTGGGTGCAAGCCTACCTAGCGCTCCTCAAGCGCCTGCGCGACGACCATCCCACAGCGCAGATCTACTGCGCGATCGGGCCCATGCTCACCGATCCATGGTCGCCGTCGAAGAACGCCCTGTCGACCTGCCGCCGTTACCTCGCGCGTATCGTTGCCGAGAGCCGCGATCCTCACGTGAAGCTGCTCGAGTTCCCGCAACAGGATGGCAAACGCGGCTTTGGCGCCGACTGGCACCCCAGCTGTGATCAACAGGTGGCGATGAGCGAACTCATGATCGCGGCTCTGTCTGCTGATGTGGGCTGGAAGTAAATTCTTGGATGCACCTCAAAAAAGTTTATTTGCTGGTTCTTTGCCGAAATCGATGGTCGTTCCATTCAATCTAGGCATGCAGCGGACGTGCAAAATCGTCGATGGGCGATCATCAACATGGTAAATAGAAATGGTAGTGATGTGTTTTCTTGCCAGTGCTTCTGTAATTAATTGGGGCGCTGCACGATAAACGCTGCACACCATCGTAGCCGAGTCATTGGCATTGCGTGCGCTTTTATGTTTCATGGAGTTTCGCCATGCCCCGCTCACCGTCGACCACGTCCAAGCGTTCCCCCTCAAAGCCAGCACCTAGCCAACGTTCACCGCGTAGCCGGGTGGCTGAGAGCAAACCTCGCTCGTCCGGAACGTCTGAAACTACTTCCAGAAATACCAGAAGTAAAAGCCGACCCACAGCTCGTGAGCCTATGGTGGCGATTTCCAAACCGATTATATCCGGTTGGCAATGGATAGTTGCGCACCCGGTACGCACCGTGCTCACAGTTGCGGCTGCCGCAGCGGGCGCAGCGATCGTCATGGCCATCCTCCGCCGCCGCTCGTCCACCCCGCCCGACCCCGTCGTGGCCGCTGAGGATCTCGTCACTGATGTACATCCTACGGGCCCCACCTTAGACCATACACAGACGTCGGACATGGACGCTGATGATGCATCGATAAAGCCCACCAAGGCTAACATGCGGGCCGTGCGCCCTTGGAAGCCTTCGGTCAGCAACGTCTAATATTCTATTATTTGGAGTAATCATGCGCTCATCACCACCATATCTATTTCCTGGACTGCTTTTCATGGCCGGCGTGGCATTAATAGGCGCCGGAATGATGGCTATCTTAGACGAGAGGCGCGCCATGCAGAACATGGATGCGGATCTCGATGATGATGGCCCCGAGATCGATACGCCGCACGATGATATCGCTATCGCGAATGCGTGTATCGACAGTTTGAATCCTGAAGCCAATCCGCCGCCGATGATAGCTTCTTGAGCGGAGCGGGTGAAGCGAGCGCACATTCCGTGAACATGGCAAATCTGTGATAGCTGCTGACATCACGTTCAGTTCGCCACGTATGCGAACATTACGCAAATTTTATAATAAATTGCCTTTCCAAAAGATCCATCCGGGCTTGTCCGGGGTGGCGTTCCAGTCCGGCGAATTGGCGATGATCCACAGCAGTGTTTGCGTTCCGGCATGACCATCGAGATACAGGAACGACGAGCGCCCATTGTGAGGCGCTTCCGGGTAGGCGCTCGATTGGTAAGGCCCCACTCCGGAACTGTAGGCGTTGAGGCTCCAATTTCCCTCAGAAACCAGCGCCACTTCGCACGAGTGACCAATCAGGGAAATCGGCGTTCCGGCGTCGGGACATGACGGTGACGGGGCCGCAGTCGAGTTGACCGAGGCGGTCAGTCGGCTGTTCATGCCGAAAGTGGCATATTTTGAGAACGAGACTGCCGGGGGATAAAGTCTCTGCTGCACCGGGCAACCGAGGAAGCGCGCATTGCCGCCATTGCCATGCAGTTTCCCCATGTCAGCGCCACCCCAAAGCTCGAGCGCACCACGCCAACAGTAATCATAGCCTTGGATGTTCACCCAACGTCCAAGCCCATAGGCGCGGTAACCCGGAACGAGAATTCCGTCGTAGTCATTCCCATAGGCGAGGATCGCCACCCCGGCCTGGCGCAGGTTGCTCTGGCAGATGCTTGCCCGCGCGGCATCGCGCACCATGCCGATGGCAGGCATGAGCGTGGCGGCGAGGACCGCCACGATGGTGATGACCACCAGCAGTTCGATGAGCGTGAAGCCATCGCATCTCGCCTGGCGGTGCGGTTGCATGGCCGAGCATACCTCGCATAGCATCGGCTCGCTAGCACGGCCCGGGAGACGAATAGCACGAAAGCGTTCCCGGCCACCAGCTAGGTGGTGTATTGGCATGTCGACTACCCGCAGCAGATGGTCTTCAAGCGTTGCCCCTGAAAAAGCAGTCAACCACTTGAAATTTCAGTGATTTACGGATAATATAGCTCCATCTAGTTGACCAGAAAACGGAATAAATGCCGTAG
>JAYVTR010000388.1:0-9772 GCA_043788625.1 Planctomycetota bacterium | reverse complement strand
CTACGGCATTTATTCCGTTTTCTGGTCAACTAGATGGAGCTATATTATCCGTAAATCACTGAAATTTCAAGTGGTTGACTGCTTTTTCAGGGGCAACTCAAGCAGCCGACGGTATAGTTCCGCAAGGAATTCGATCTTTTCGCCACCTTGCGCATCCATCGGCAACTGGAAATCAGGTTTTCCGTTGAACCATTTATGAGCGATCTTGTGACATGATGAACATAACGTGATTCCGTTGCCAGGGAGATACTGCGCTTCCGGCATGAATGATTTTCTGCATATATGGTGTGCTCGTAACTCATCCTCAGACTCGCATATGACGCAGCGCGATTCGTCGCGTTCAATAACAAAACGCCCCCATATCCTAAGTAGGCCTTTCCTGGAAGTTCCCTTACTATGGCCGCATCGAGCTTCTTCAGAAGGATATCGAGCCTATTCAAGACTGCGCCTGCACTGCGCCGATGAGGGTGGTTCGGCCGTTTGCACCGATCCCGATGAGCCCCGCCTTGCCGTCAATGGAACCCCGAGTCCACGTTTGCTCATGGTGAACCGCAGTGGTCCCAGCTTCTTCGATTTCCTGAATGATCACCCTATGGTGTATTTTCAGTCGAATTGCCTGCATACCTTTGAACCTATCCGCCTGACCTGATCTGGCAACGAAGTGATCGCACGATGAGCCAGCGTTCGCCGCATGTCCCAAGATGAACTGGGATCTCGCCATCCTCGGTGTAAAGGACAAACGCGCGACGACGTCCGTTGCGGCCGTACCAAAACGAGACCGCCGAGCGTGTCACCGCCCGGCAGCCTCTGACCACCATCAACCCCGAAGAGGTTGCGATGGCTCCTGTGTATTCTGAAACCCCTCCACCGCCGCACAATGCCGATGCTCCTATATGGCCGACCTACCAGTCGGGTGAACAGCGCCATCCGGTCAGTCTCTACCTGGTTCCGGGGCTCCAGGCACCCGGCCTGCTGGAAGCAGATGGCATGATCCGCTGCGACATTACCAACACCCGGGAGCAGCTCGGTCCCGGCGTGGGCACGCTCTTCTGCGAATCCTTCGCTGACTCTGACCATACCTCCGCGGTCTCGGTCGCCGTGATGCGCATGGGACAGCAGGCCATCCGCCAGCACATGCTCGAACACGCCATCCAGGAGACCATGCGTGCGCAACAGATCCTGCTCCAAGCCATGACCGCGCTCCAGGCCGACGACCTCCCTCGCTACGTTTCCTTATGCCACGACGCGGAAGGTCTGACCTGCCTTCTCTCGACCCGCACCGGTTGGCTGGCGGGCATCATCGCGATCGCAGACGGCCCGGAGGATCCCATGCTGCGGCGTTTTGCTCGATCGCCCCGTACCGAGGCGTCCAGCGCCTCCCCACGCCGAAAGCGACGGACCCGATGATGCATATCGACAAGCCATCACCGATGCCCTGTCGGGCACCGGTGTCATCACCATCCGGAGCAAACTACTTCGTCTATGCTATCCGCGATACGGAGTGGGATGAATTGTGGGGTGGGCACACGATCAGGACCAGCTACCTATTTCACTTCTCCGCCTGGACCGATTTCACCTCGCCCTTTACGTTCGTTATTGATTTGTTCGATTGCATGCAAAGCAGAAAGCGCGAATTCACGCCTTTCGGGGTCCTTTGAGAATTTGCTTATATACACATAACATGAATAGTCCGCTCCTCCATTGCTCCGAATCCTTTGCTCAAAGGCTTGGTAAACATCGGTGGCATTCGAGTAGCCTGCATTCCCTGGATGCAGCGTTACAAGCGGACACCATCTCATACCCACAGTCAGGACATCCGAAGAAAAAGGCGAATACCTAACATACATTGCTGGCTGAAAATTCCTGATCAAAAATACAGCGCAAATGAAAATTAAAATCACAGAAGCAACAATGGACATGACCACAAACACGATGCGGGCATGCGACCTTACATCGTTATCCTTCATTGGTTTCTGTGAAATTTGATTCATGACATTAAATGCCGATCCTTATTTGATCTTTCTTATCTTCCACCACATGGCGGAACCAATGGCGGAACCCCTGGGTTAAAATGATCTCGATTTTCGGGGCCAGAAGGCTCTCCGTTCCTCCGATGGGAGTTTGGTAGATTAATATCCCCAGTACTTTTACTAAACGAAAACTCGATGCATGAAATATTGGATTCCGAACCGTCTTTTTTAACACATACGGCACATATTTTTATGTTGGATTCAGCACTAAATCCACGCTGAGGTGAATCTATATAATGATAAGGCGGATCATTTGCATAATGCGAACCAGGCTGTGTTGGACCAGTATGATTGTTATCACCTGGCTGGGCATTGTCTGAATGATAGGTGCTCCCGCCATCCCAGCTTATCTGTTGGTTCAATTTTACACTTTCACAGCAAGGTGGCTTGCACGACTCATTGAAAGTAACCTCGAAAGCATGAGCTGCGTTAGGGTTTGTTTCATTCATAAAACCATGTGGCGGTAAATGCGTCCGATTTACGTTCCAGCAATCAGATAGCCCAAACGGATCGACACCATTGATCGCAAAGTAACCAGCATACAAACTCATTCCATCAACATATCCATCAGATGATCCTGGCGAAAAATAATTCTTTCTCACGGCATCACGTCCACTAAATCGCCCTAATTTCGGTGAATACCACCTTGCCCTTGCATAATTCATTCCCGTTTCTCCATCAAGGACATACCCAGTAAATGAACGTTCCAAGCTTGCAGGATCACCCGATACAATAATACCAGATGGATCTTTAATCGTCTGCCGACCATAAGCATCATACGAATAACGAGATAAAACAACACCAACACTATCAGTCACCGCAGAGGGCGTGTACGAAGTATTGCTAGCCACGAAAAACCGCTTTGAAGCGTGGCGTGGCTTCCTGATCGCATAACTGGCAACATTATCAGGATAACTATCACCGAACACAGAACGCCTAACCAATGGCGGGTATTTAGCTTTCGGCTTGGCCGTATCGTGCGTGGCCTTATCCGCAGCGGCAGTCACCCGAGCGATAGCCGCAGGATCAGCAGAAGTACCGATGGTACCGATCTCGATGAAATTAAGTTTCGGATTCAATGCACCAGATCCTGACACAATGGTCAGTAAACCGTTTGTCACATCCACTGTGATGGCGTATCCATCGAACGAGCCCGTTTCATAGCCATGGACTATCTGTCCATCGAATGGAGTCGGATCGGTGACCACGACACCATTGACGATCAAATCATTCGTCTGCGCCCGACTATCCGCATCCCCACACACAATGACCACGGCATGAGTGCCGTTGGCAACAGGCACCTGCCACGTCGAAGCACCCAGCGGAATGAATGAATCGTACAATGGTCTACCAAGATGATCTCGATCAACCCCCATAACAGCCGTGTTCCAACCCAGCGCCGATGCGTTCAGGCGCATCGCACCCAGCTCTGACAACCAACCATCCGGAGTATCCGTACTCGCTGGTTGGAAGTTCATGCGCTGGGCCGCGGGATCGGCCAGCAGGCTGCCGCGTGCACCAGCGCCCGTGGCGGAATTGAATGGCACCGCACCAGCGTCCTCGGGGTCAGCGTCGGGATCGTTGAAGGCGGTGATGTCGCCAGTAATCGCCACAACTTCCTGAGCCCCAGCATTGACGAAGTACGTCGACACGGTCTTACCCGCTGTCACAACCGCCCGCTTCACCCGACGACCCAATGCGTCATAGGAATAGATGGAGCTATCGCCCTGACCTTGCGACAAATGATCCGCCACACGCAGACAATTCTCGAAATCCCAGACGAAGGTTTGACCTTGGTCATCCCTGATCAGGTTGCCCTTGGCATCATAAGCCAGCGCTGTGCCGTTGATGCTCAGCAGCTCATGCACCGCGCTGTGCGTGCGATTCTCGGTGGTGGTCGTCGCTCCGACGGTCTTGGCGACGGTCGCCCAATCGCCGACCGGGGTCAGCGTCCACGTTGCCGCCTCAACCGATGGATCGGCCGGCGCCATGCCCGTGCCGCGCTTCCAGGCGCTAACGCGGTTCTGGTCATCGTAGGCGAAACGCTGCGATTGATCAGCAATCTGCAGATCCTGTTCGACCGTCTTGCGCTTGTCCGCGTCATACTGATAGGCGAAGTTCGTGACCCCCGGCACCTGGATCGTAGCAACCAGATTATCATTCGGGACGTACGTCCGGGTCTCGGTCAGCTGGTTGCCCAGCAGCGTCGCCGTCAGGCGGCCACTGGCGTCATACGTGCGCGCGGCCAGCGATGTGCCGCCATCCCAGACCTGCTGCAATTCGCCGCGCACCGTGTACGCACGCGACACCTGCGAACCATCGGGATAGGTCAGCCCGGTCACACGGTTTGCATTGTCATAGGCATACGCCACCAGCAGATCGGCGGCTTCGGCCGGAGCGGTGAACGACAACGTTTCCTTCGTCAGCCGGCCAGCGGCATCGTAGGTGCGCGCCACCTGATTGACATAGCGCGCTGAGGTGGCGACGGTCAAACGGCTGGCGACATCATAGGCGAAGATATCATTCTTGGCGTCAGGATAGCCGCGCTGCACCAGGCGGTTGGCATTGTCATAGGCATAGGAGGTTGTCTCGCTGGCGGGGGGGATTGTCTCCGGCGCTGGACCAGTGGTGGCAATGGGGGCTACCGAGCGGCTGATGAGGCGCCGGCCAGCATCGTAGGCATAATAACGCGCGGTGCGTCCAGCCTGACCCGTAGGGAATATTTCCCGATCCAGCAGATTGCGCGCATCGTACCAATAGGCCGTAAGTCCATCCTCGGCATCGGTGATACTGAGCAGGTTCGACCCCAGGTCGTAGCTGAACGTGGTCGTAGCCGCCACGCGATCGGTGGTCGAGACCCTGCGATTGCGCAAATCGAAGACGGCGCTGTCGGTCTTGCCCAGGGCATCGACCGACGCGACGATGTTGTTCATCGCATCGTAGACGCGCCGGGTCACCGCTCCTGCGGTATCGGTGCACTGCACATCACGATTGCGGCTATCGAACACGCAGTCCTGACCGATGCCGTTGGCGTCGCGCCAGATGACGCGGCTGCCGTTGGCATCGAAGCCTGCCGTGGCACGCTGACCAAGGGCGTCAAGCGTCACTCGCGACCTGCCCGCACCGTCGAAAAGACCAGTCGTCGTTGCTCCGACGGCATCGGTGGTAGTCATTGCCATCAGGGACACACCGCCATCAGTTACCAGCACATCATAGCCAAACGTGGTGGCATGGCCAAGGCCATCGACGCGACGAACCACTCGGCCTAGGCCATCGTAGATCTCTGTCGAGGACTCACCTTTGGGATTCGTGGTGATGGCAGCCGAGCCATCCGCACCAGCTCCCAAATCCAGCCCGGCAGTGGCGGTCAGCGCGCTGGCATTGTCGAAGTAGGCCATCTGCGTCATCTCACCGGCAGCATTGGTTACGCTGACGGGCCGGTTGCGGCCATCGTAAGCGGTCACCGTTGTCAGGTTATTGGCATCGGTCACCATTGTGCGATTGCCCACGAAATCGTACGCAAAGCGGGTAACGAAGCCGAGCGGATCCTGGATCGCCACCAGACGATCGCAGCACACGCCATAGGTGTTCACAGTGGTCCGCAGCAGCGGATCGGTACTTGTCAGCACCTTACTCGTCGGGCTGTAAGCATACGCAGTGGTCGCGGCAATGGCGGTACCACTCGCCTCGGTCTGCGATGCAAGCAGATTGCGGCCCGTGAAACGCATGGCCGTCACCGCCCCACGCGCATCAGTAACGCTGATCTGGTTGCCCTGCGCGTCATAGGCAAACGCCGTGGTGGCGGCATCCGCCGTCCCCGCCGCCTCAGTGATCGTGGCGAGCCGACCCTGACTATCATACATCCGCGTGCTGCGCACCCCGCGCCCATCGATCCGCGCCGTGATCCGACCGGACGCATCATAGGCGGTGTCCTCAATGACGAATGACGGGTTGGCCCCGGTCGGACGCACCAGCGACGCAAAGGTGTCATTGACCAGCACGGTGGCCTGGGCCGGATCCGCCGCACCCACCTGCAACGACAGGCCGCTGAAGACCGCCGTCGAGAGCGCCGTGACCTTGTGCGAGGTCACCGCCAGACCGATGCGCGCGCCCACCTGACGCTGGAAGGGCACGGTGCCCACCGTGGTCCACGCCTGTCCATCGACCGACGCCGACAAGGTGGCGGTGGTGCCGACGAGACTGGCCTGCAACCACACCGGCGCTTTCTGCCCCGGCAGGGCGATCGATCCCGGCCACGCCGCCAGACCGCCAGTCGCCGTGCGGTATTGCACCAACACACCGCCCGAGCTGACGATCACATCGACGAACGCCGCATCCGCCGCCGCCGAGGCACGCAGCATGATGCCGGCCTTCGACCAGCCGTCAGGCTGCGTCTGGCTGTCGAGGTGGACCACCAAAGTCGCATCACTGGCCAACGGCCGGGCGTAGAATTGGAACTGATCGGCAGCGTTCCAGATGTCGCTGCCGCCGCCCTTCATGGTGATGACACCGCCGGCAACGCTGCTGCTACCCGCCAGCGCCGGGCCGCCGATATCCGTCCCGCTGAACGGTAGGGACGGATAGGCCGCCACCGCTTGCTGCACGAACTGTTCTGGCGTCCCGAGCGCCCCCGGCACCAGCTCGCGCAGCGTGCGCGTAACGCGATCCAGCGGATCGAACGCCTGATAGGTCCAGCGGCCATAGCGATCCTCGCTGGCGAAACGCCGTACGGCCTGGTCGTAGGCGTGGCGCGTGATTAGCGCCTGATTGAGGTGCGGCAGGGTCGTCTCCGACACCACATGGCCAGCATCATCATAGGAATAAACGGTGGTATCGCCATCGCGCACACGCGTGAGCATGCGATTCGCCGAACCCGAGGCGTAGGTGACGGTTTCGACGGATACCTCCGAGCGGCCATCGGCAACACGCGTCGTGACGCGGCGGCCAGTGGCATCATACTCATACGTGGTCACCACACCGTTGCGGTCAGTGGTGGCCACCACCAGGCCAGCCGTAGCGCCGTTGCCGTAGGTGATGGACTCGCTCGATCCATCGGCATACAGACGGCTGATCAGGCGATTGGCGGCGTCATAGCCATAGGTCGTGGTGCGGCCGGCTTCATCGCTGGCGGTCTGCATGCGGCCTGCCGCATCATAGGAAAAGGTGCGGACATACCGAGTGCCGCCGCTGACATCGGCGGGCTCGATTTTCCGCGTCAAATGACCAACGGCATCGTATTCATAGTCAGTGCGGTTGCCGTTGGCATCGATCTCATCAGCGACCAAGCCATTGGCCAGGTAACCCCACTGCCACGTCGCCGCCTCGACGCCGCTGCCGGTGGTCTTGCTCAGGCGGTTGCCCTGCGTGTCATAGGTGTAGGTGGTAACCCGGCCGGTTTCATCGGTCGTGGTCAGCGGCAGGGCGCGGTCGGTGTAGGTCGCCGAGTGGGTCGCGCCCGCTTCATCCGTCACCGCCAGAAGTCGGCGCGTTGAGACATCAAAAGAAAAACTCTTGGCGCGGCCGACGCTATCGATCTGGCTCTTCGCCAGCACATGCGCGGTGTCATTCACAAACGTTTTCCGTTCGGTGAACACGGCTTTGGAGAGGTCCTGACCGAGCACGAAACCCGGCGCGCGCGAATACGCCTTCATCTGCGCGGCGGCGGCGGTGACCTCGAAATATTCCAGACCCTTTTCGCTTGACCACACCGTCTTGTTGGCGGCGTAGGAATCCGATAGCGTTGTATCCGACCACGCCATGTAGGCGGTTTCGCCGGCGGCATTGTCGCGGCGGAAGACCTGACCTTCGGTCTGCGAAATCGTCGCACCCGTGGGCAGGACGTACGACGTCCCCGACCACCACACGGTCTTCTGCTGATGGCCGGCCTCGGCGGCGGTGTCATTGATGACGGTCTTGATCTTCTGCAACGCCGTGTCGTACGAGCGCGTGAAGGTCGCCGTGCCACGGCCGGGCAGGTCATTGGCGATCAGGTCGCTGCCGCTGTAGCGGAAAGCCGTGGTGGTGCCATTCGGCAGCGCGATGGACGCGACCGAGAAGCGCCCGGCGCGCTTGACCGTGTCATAGGTATAGGTCGCCTGCGTCTGATCGGCGGCGATGACCGTCGCCACCTGCCACAGCCGGCTGCGATCATTGCCCAGTTCGGCCAGCGACGCGCTCGCCGCATAGCGGTAGGTCAGCGCCTGGACGTTGACGCCCGCGCGGTTGGTGATGCGCACTAAACGGGCATAGCCCGACGTGGCGCTGCCCGCCACATTGACCAGCTCGAAGGCCTTGCTGCTACCATCGACATCGGTGATCACCGCCGTGGTTGCCGCCAGACCACTGGCCGTGAGGGTCTGGGCGGCGTCATACAAACGCAGGTCGCGGAACAATCCCACCGACGTGTGCAGAATGCCATCGTTCAGCGTATCCGCGCCTAGCTTTTCACCGAATTGGATCTTGGTGTTCAAATCCGCCGGATCAAAATAACGCACCACCACCCCCGTGCCATCGGCGGCCCAGGTGAGGATTAGATGCGTATCGGTCGACAGGAAGTGATCGTATCCGAGGCTGCCGTGCAGGTCCATCACCCGCGACCGGTAGTACCGCGCCAGCGTCAAACCCGGTAGGCCGTTCGGTGACGAAGCAGCATCACCGCCGCAGGTCCGGCACCCGCCGACGGGCTGCTCGTTGACGCCGTAGATCGTGGCATCGTGCACAAAGGAACCGCTCAAATTATTGATCAGCGAATGCTGACTCGACGTCGCATCGCACTCTGGGCCGCCGCTCACGACGCCCGAACAGTCGCGCGTGCAGGTAATATTCCCGTTATTGCAGGTAACGGTCCACGTCGCCGGATCAGCGGCCTGCACGTAGCCGATGGCACTCAGCAGGACGGACAGCAAGCGGACGGAACGGAACACGGGCATGGGAACTTTCGCGAAATGGACTGTGGGGTTCAGAAAAATAGCGATGGGCATGTAGCGACTGGTCATGGTGCCGCCAGCGTGTGCAGCGGACTTTCCGCATAGAACACATGCACGAGCATCGTCACCGTGCCGACCGCCGCCGGACTGCCGATATGCACCGGCACGTCATCGAGAGTACCGCGTGGAGCGGTCATGGTCGCCTGCGCCAACCCCTGGTCATCGGCCAGCACCGTGATGCTGGCGGCATGATTGGCGAACTCGCCGCCGTCCGAGGTGGCGAAAGTGACCACAGCGGCGGGGGCCGCCTGCACCGCCAGGGTCGCCGATCCGCCCGCCGCGATCCGCTGCTCGGCCAGCCCGACGATGGCCAGCTGCGGCACGCCCGGCTTGGCCTCGGCGGTCTGGAACACCCGCTGCGGATCGACCGTGCACAACTGCCGCTCGACCTCGGGGCTCACCTGCCGCTTGCGCTCTGCCAGCGCTGGAACCATGCGCGCAGATGGCTCGACCACCACCGCACCTGGCGCTGGTAAAACCGTGGAAGGAGACAAGCCCGATGCCGATGAAGAAACTGGTGTTGGCGTCGCCGCTACCGAGGTGTTTGCGCGGTGTGGCGCGCAACTGGACAACAGCAATGCCAGTGCCAGGAAGCCAACCATCGTACCATGATCATGAAAACGGCCTGATATCATATATGATTGGGACAATATATAAGCCTCCCGCTCGCATCAAGGTCAACGTTTCGTCAATTTTCGTTGCGTGCACCTGTTTAGCGCTTCGAAGCAATCCCGAAGGCTTGCCGCAGCCAAGGGC
>JAYVTR010000387.1:0-13847 GCA_043788625.1 Planctomycetota bacterium | reverse complement strand
GTGCGTGCCCAGTAGTCGATCAGAAACACCTCATCCTTCGCAATCGCTTGTTTGAGTTGTACATCGGCACCAACGTCCCATGGCGATCCATTTATGTCGCAGGTGATTCGCAAGAATGGGCCGGAAATCGGAGCACTTGGAAGAGTGACGATTTCCATGCGTCCGTTCCGACAATCACGATTTCCGATAGCAGATATCGGAGAATCGAGGACAGCAATGCCTCCCAGAGGTGCCTCTTCGGCAGCCATGAGAATACAATTTAGCAATAGCGTCAGGGAAATGAAAATTATTGAAAATTTATACATTATTACATCCTATCGATGATTAAGAGCATCTGTTGTAATACGGACTACAGTCGCATTCGTTGAAATAATTTCAACGCACGTTTCGAGCCCATTCATTCAAGGAAAAGATGTAAATATTCGCAATAAAATAGCGAAGATTTTATTTAAAAGCCTAGCCGTGTAAGTTCATCGAGTGACTTCTTATGGATGCTGTGATAGATCGTTGGAAAAGAGATGGCAGCGGCAGCTAAGCCGCCGTCATAAGTCGGAACAATCGGCAACAGTGGAGGTCCATCAATACGATCATCCGGCATCAGGTGCGAGTAATCCGAAGAAGGGTCTGCTCTTCCAGGTGGCTTCAGTGATGCGATGCTATTTTCGCCATGTGATTTTTCATCGGTAGTTCAAGGTGAGGGCAATTGTCAACTACTCATTTTCGACAATTGGGATTAATTTATAGCGGATCTCCCCTTTGTTTTCTCCGTTTGTCCGATTGGGAATAAGCCAAACGGGTCCAGGACCTGCAATGATTCCACAACTTTGAAGTTCACCCTTGCCAACCTGACAGAGCAACTCACCAAATCGAAATCGTTTGGCAGGGATACCGTTGGTTATTATGGAGGCGCCATTCTGATAAAATAAATTAGAGCCAGACCAGGTTGAGATTACTTTTTCGTTTAAGCCCTGACAGATCCATGTGTCTGTGGGATGAGGAACTATGCGAATAGATTCACCGTGGTTTACGAATATAATCGGACCACTGCGATCTGCGCGGACTTGTACCACTCCAACCGGGCCTTTTAGCATTTCCCATTGAGACGGGGTGAGATTTTCCCAATCAAGACCATTCATGTCCAAGGGGAGCGCTTTGTCTAATTCTACAATCCGTCGATGGACATTTTCGCCAATGGTACTTTTCGTGTCATAGATCTGTAAGTACCAGTATTTCGCTCGTTTTAAGCATGCGATTTTCTCCGCTATTGACGATTTTTTTGATATAGAATACCATGCGTCCCCAGTCAGCATGATCTGCTCATCGGTGCTTGGATTATTCAATTCTTTGTCTGCCGCCTCTTTGAGGCTATGATCATTTCCACGCGTCAGCATCTCCAGCCCCTGTTTCCAGCGATTAAGTTGAAGACAAAAAAAAATTCCGATCACCGCATTGACTGATGGATCGGTTGGTTTTTCAAGAAAAAGCAAGAGGGAGGCCGCGTTCGGTTTTCCAATTATCTTCCGAAGCCAGACCTTTTTCTCAGCGGACGCATCAATATTTTCAAAAAATTCGGCAAGAAGATCTATGCCATCAAGGAGACCTCCATAATCTTCTGACTCTTGGGCGAGTCGAATAGCTTCAATGAGAATCGCATAATAAATGGCGGCTTCACCACGGCTATGACTAGCCTCGGTCATTAATATTTTAGCCAGGCAACGTTTCCCTAATTCAGATTTTCTTGAATATTCCTTAGCATAGGTAAATTTAAGGTTGGCAATTTCATGTTGTATAAGCTGTTCATTTGGCAGCATAGATTTAATGCCGATTTTCCCTTTACTTGAGGGTGTAAATATGGTTTTCCGCAACGGCACGTCATCCTGAAGATCGTGCAGGGAGAGATTATGCGCATCTAGTGACATACTCTGTGCATCGAGTCCTGCGAGAGTCCCGGGGGATCGAGTTGCGACCTCACAAAATTGAATGAAAATATCCGTGAGATTGTGAAGGTTATTATCAGAAAATTTCTTAACACTTTCAAGACATGCTTTTACTTCTAGTTCAACTGCACTTTTTTCTTCTATAGCGTGCATTTGTGTGAGGGTATTTTTACTGCCATTACGCGATAAATACTCCTTGAGTGTATCAATATTCATCTGCTTTTTACACCAATAGATATTTGCCTGCATTTCAGAAACGGCGTCTGTGTCGCCAATCGCGATAAAGTGGCGATGCGCATTCTCGAAAGCGATGGCCGCATCGATGATTGCCCTCGGGTTATCTTCCTGATTTTTACGATAAGCCCGAAGCGCTTTCCTTCCAATATCATCCTCGGATTCTGCGATTGATCTTTCTACCGACTCGATTGGCTCATTGGATGGAACATCCATAGGTACAGGCTTTTCCTGTTCTATAGGCATAGCGTCACTGGCCCAGGCCCCATGAGATGCGAGAATGAGTAAAGATATGATCACCACGCTGATGTTCAGACAACGATAATACATAAAATGGCTAGATTTCTTTGAAAAATAGCCTAGACGAGGCTTGGTTCGAGTCGTTTTCGATCCACAGATCGAAGGTGTATTTTTGGACGGATCGTTAAAAAATAATGTGAAAATGGGCAATTCGAAAAAATAGGTTTTACATTGTTCATCATAAAAATATTCACACACAACGGGAATAAGTTAAAAGAATCTACAGTGAACGGTGTCGATTCGTTGCGGCTATATTGAAAATTTGGCGAAGAGAACGTCATTGTTCCGAAGACGTTACATATAAACCATCAGTCTAGATTGAGTAATTTGTGTCTGAAATTGATGCATTGTGAATGTGGCTTGAGGTTTTGGCGTAGGAAGGTTAACCGACCCGCTCTATCTGCCCACGATTAAGGATTCCTAAAAGTCCATAATGTGAAATATCGACAGTGAAGCACCATGACATTGGACCACTCTGAGGTGACCTGGCGCCACTATTTCTTTCCAACATCTATTTGTACTATGTGTCAAATGCGGATGGAGGAAGTTTTGCACCTAGGGCATTGCTTAGCTCAGATAAAAGGGTCCGAGAGTGCGGCGGAGTACAGCTGGTGTTTATGCGCTTTCCGCCACAGGCGGTATTGATGCTTGATCATGGCTTTCCCGGCCGCGACGTCTTGCACGAGATTGTCTGCACCTATCAGCATTTTGCGGAATGATGCCCAAAGGAAATACCCATGCTTCATCCGGTGGCAGCCCTGCGGCAGGCACCAAAACGACGCAAACTCGCGACTGAGCATTAGCGCACTGCTTTTCAGCGTGGTTTCCAGCAGGGCGCTTGGCACCAGCACCGGCTGGGCTCCGTATCCAAATAACACCTGCGCAGCCTGAATACGGGCCTTTCGTCGCAAACGACTATTCCCTTCTCTAAACTCATAATCAGTAAAATCGATGGAAGTTCAGCGCGCATAGTCTGTGCACTTGGGAATTGTGGCTCATGAGTAGCGATTTGCTTTGCGATAGGCCCCTGGACTCATTGCCATGTAACGGGCGAATAGTCGTGTGAAATGGTGTCGACTTGCGAAACCACAGGCGTTCGAGATCTGAGAGATAGTAAGGACGCCATCAGCAATCTGCGCCAGGCTTTTGCGAATTCGGCGTTGGCGTACGTAGTCCAATGGCGTAATGCCGTGCGCTTGCTTAAATTTTCGCAAGAAGTGTTCCCTTGACAGGAAACATACATCAGCCAGTGATTTCAAAGTATGCGGATTCTCTGGCGCTTCATCGATGGCTAGCATCGCCGGAGCAAGATCTGCGTGCAGGTGCACTTCTGGTATAGGTACGGGATGGTCGCTCGTGCCACAACGCCGAGTGGCGATGGCAAGCTGTTCGGAAATAAAGCCTAGCCAGCGCCATTGGCACTCTAGATCCATCGGTAGGCTCGCCCGCGCACAGGTCGCAGACCAGTCGTCGATGCGCCCCGCTACCATAATCGGCGGAAAGGTGCGCGTCATCCAACCGACTTCAATGCCTGCCACTTGAAAATGACAGAAGTAATGACTCATCTGCACACTACAAGATGACCGCACCGGCCGCATCGGTGGCACCAGGTAGACCTGCCTGGCAAGCAGTGGTACTCGCGTTCCATCATGGGAAGTCAGGATTGCACCATCGGACTCGTTGCAATACAATCGCCAATATGGATTGGCGAGATTCCAATTCCAGCGACGATCTATGGTGTTGATGCCCATATGTTCGATCGCAATGGATAGGTAGCGGGGCATGGCAACCATATTTCGTACTCTGGGCAGAGACACCCGTCGCGTGTATCTGCAGTGTCGATGGTGAAATCTATTACGAAGACAGCTACATTGGCGTTGAGTTCATCCCTTGGTGTTTCTAAACTTTTTTTTCTGGGACACCGGATATTTCCCTGAATAAAGTGTAAGCCAGCCTATATATGATATCCCCTCCGACGCGATGCCTGATCTTCCCCCGGTTTCACGGACCACTAGCTTAGAGAACAGAACATACCTTTGCGGCGGAGATGCCGATGGTCAAGCTGAACGAGTGCCGGTCGGAGGGAGGAACCTAGGTGGTGCTGGGGCCAAGCGCCGTGCCGGAGGTCAGACTGCGGAGCAATTCATAACGCCCAGCCACACGGTTGGGCGTTGTTTGGTGCGTTCCGCGGGGTGGAGCATGGTACCAGTCTGCGTGTTCATGCCGCCACCTGCAGATGCTGCGCCTCGAAGGTCGCAGGCGATTGATAGCCGATGGAGCTGTGGAGTCGAATCCGGTTATAGAAGACTTCGATGTATTCGAAGATATCCAGTTCGGCCTCAATTCTTGTGGCGAACGAGCGGCGGTGGACGAGTTCGACTTTCAACGAATGTCAAAAGCTCTCGATCACTGCATGGTCATAGCAGTTGCCGCGCCGGCTCATGCTGGCGATGATGCCTGTTGGCGCAGTGCTGCGATAGGCTTCACTAGCGTATTGGCTGCCGCGATCGCTGTGATGGATGAGGTCTTTTCCGGGCGAACGATTTCCAAGGGCCATGTCGAGAGCCGAGCGCACCAGAGAGGCCCCATGGTCGCTTCCATTGCCTAGCCGACCACGCGCCGACTGAATAGGTCGATGATCGCGGACAGATAGAGCCAACCTTTGCTAATCGGGATGTAAGTGATGTCGGTCACCCATTTCCGATTCAGCGTCATCGCGATGAAATCCTGCGCCAAGAGGTTTGCTGCGATCGGATGATCGTAGTGAGAGCCGGTCGTCACCACGAAGTGACGGCGCGGCGACACCCAAATCCCGGCTGTGCATCAGCCGTTCGACGCGTTTATGACCAACCCGCGTGCCTTGCTCTCGTAATACACGATGGATACGCGGGCCACCGTAGACCTCACCCGGTTCGTGATGAATCGTCGCGATACGCGTGGTGAGCGCCCGGTCTGCCGACCGGCGGGGGGACTCGAGTCCATCGCGCCACTCGAAGCAACCCGACTTCGACGCCCGCAGAATCCGGCACATCGCGCAGAGCCGCCACATCGGACGGTGCTCCTCCATGAACGGCACTTCACTTCCCCTCCTTCACGAAGAATTCCGTCGCATTTTTAAAATGTCACGTTTCAGAGCCGCGATCTTCGCATCATGCTCAGTACGAACACCGTGACCACGGAACGCTAGGGCCTCAATGGCCGACAATTCAACCCACTGGTGCAGCAGCGACTCGCTGAGTTCAAGATCCTGAGATGCTTTCCTAAACCCGATATCCGGCTTGTGCGCCAGCATAACCGCGTGCTCCTTGAATTCTTACTGTGATGACGACTGGCTTTCTGCCCAGATGTGGGTGATGATGGATTGATCATGAAACAACATCCTATCAGCGATTTCTCGCCAATCATGTGGTCCGCAAAAAGCGGGGGAGGGTCAGATATCGATTTAGCGTCACGGTGATGAATTTGCGCTATTCGTGGTTCCACATCTGACGCTTTCTGCTATTTAGAAAGTCATGCGCTTGGCCCTTTATCTGCATCTCGCTGCTGGCGATGCCCGCGCACTCTACCGGGCGCTATTAGATGAGCTCTTCGCCCGCCACCCTACCTGGGAGCTCGGTGATGAAGATTGGCGCTACCTGGGCAACCCATTGCTCCAAGGTCACAAGCCTGACGCCTACATTGGCAGTCATCTACCACCACGGGATCTCGTACGCCTCGCTCAGCGGGGCATTCCGTGCGTCTTCATCGGCAATCCGCCAGCTGACCCACGGCTGCCGCCTCGGATCGAGATAGATTATGACAATGCAGCCTTCGGCCGTCAGGCCGCGGCGCTGTTCAAGAGTCATGGCTGGCGATCCGCGGCCTTCTATGGCGACGAGAGCCTTGCTGATAGCCGTGGCCGGCTAGCTGGTTTATGTGAGGGGCTTCGCGGCAGCGGTATGGAGCCTTTCGTCTTCGCCGAATCCAACGCGCAATCCCTGATTGCCTTGGGCGATTGGTTAATTCGGTTGCCTCGTGGGACAGCAATACTAGCCCGCTCTGATCACGCCGCCCTACGCGTGGTCGCCGCCGCCCGGGCCCGTGGTTTAGGGATCCCTTATGATCTTGGACTGCTTGGGATTGACGACGAGGATCTGGCCCGCGCTTTTGCCCGGCTGGATTTGGCCTCGCTACGCCGCGATGATTCCCGGATCGCGGCCCTCGCTTTCGATCTCATTGACCTGCAACTCGCCGGAGTCGCTGTCACCCCAGGCGTGCGGCGAATCGGCCCACACCCACAACCACATCTCGGAGTCACGCTAACTCCACCTCGACCGGCGGGATTTCTGCTGCAACGTGCCTTAACCGCCTTGCATGGGCTGCCGGTGCAGCTCTTGACTCCCGAAATCCTGGCTAAGGAAGCGGCTTGCTCACGTCGGACCTTAGAGCGGACATTCGCCCGCGAGTGGCACGAATCACCCGCTGAGGCCATCCGCCGGGTACGCATGGAACAAGCCCGTCAACTATGCCAGGGCCAAGAACGCTCGTTGGACCAGATTGCCCGCAGCCTCGGTTTTCAGACGCCGAGCAACTTCATAGCTGCTTATCGCCGATTCTGGGGTACCGACCCGCGAGGCAGCCGCAGCGGGCGGATCAGTAGCGGTTCAGAGCCGATAGGAAAACAAAATAAACAAATAACCACAAAGTAGAAGTTCGCAGCACGGGCACGGTGTGAGGACCAGAATCCTGCATGCTCATTCTGCACCATCAGTCACGGCTTTGCTCATATGACTGCTCCGCAGTCTGGCCTCCAGCATGGCGCATGGCTTGGCTCAGCACGATCTGTGTAGGTGATGTGGGCTGCGAAGAAAACCCCTTGATCGAAATCATCGATCGAGGACCTGCAGCGGTTGCCAACTGGTGACATCACTCTGACGGACACTTTCCAAATGTCCGTCATGAAATGCCATATTGGCAGACAGTCGATGCGGGAAAAAAACCCCCCACCAATTGTCCTTCTGCATCCAGTATTCGTTTTTCCAAGCACCATCAAAGATCACCGGACAACGCCCCAACGTAGCCCATGGCAAAGCCGCACGTATTCCCGCCTGGGCGGTTGCTTCCATTAATGGCCCTGGATTAGCATATGAAGGCTGGGAAGCATCCTTGGGGTATCGGGACCAGTCGAGGGAATTGATGGCCGTCGTGCATACAAATCCCGAAGGCGCACAGCCTCTTGGCATCCAGCCCGTCTGCTCATCGACCACCTTGAAAGTGGGCTGCAATCGCGTCGACACCGGACAATTCAGTGTGAGGTACGTTCCGAGAAAAGGCTCGATCGAATCCTGCCAACGACCTGGCCCGTCGGGCCACCACCAGGTAAAAACCCAACTGTTGCCAGCCATGGGATAATAGCCTTCGTTATCGTTCCGATAGGCTATAACCGCCAACATTACCTGTTTCAACTGGCTGCGACAAACAGTTTGATAGGCCATGCTGCGCACCATATTGATGACTGGGATCAACATTGTAGCCAGGATAGCGATGATCGTAATCACCACCAAGAGCTCCATCAGTGTAAATGCCTTGCGGTTAGATTTTCTCATAGTGATATTTTTCGAGCCTACCTAATGGACGGTTGAAATCAAGTTCTCGTTTGACAATTTAGCTGATTGTTCATATGTAGCGCATAGTGTGTTTAGACTTATGCTATAGTGATAATATTTAGATTCTGCAGTGTTCCATGTATGTTTTTTTTCAGCGCTGATGGGTGGCATGTTTTTACGATGGAGTTGTGCTTATCAATTGCACTCTCCGAGTTTTTCGCCACAGGCGCAGAGTTAGTGGTAGATCACGGGACACCTCTATTAATGAGGGATGATCATACCCTTGATAAGCATCCGATATACTTGGTGAATTCTGCCCTTTGCGCAGCGCCGGCATGGTATGTGCGGCATCACATTCGGCAGTACCACAGGCACTCAGTAATTCGACGTCGACCAAAAGTCCTTTTTGACTCTTTGGCAATGCATGCTCTGCATGATTCAATTTCAGCACACCTCCCACTGATTTCTGCACTGATAAAATAGATTTCTCTTCAGTCTGTGGAGTACTATCCCGGTCAAGTTTAGGGATAACGATTTTCCGGTTTGCCCAAGCTTGTAAATACGTGCCAAATACAGTGATATGTTCATCTAAAATAAGGCCCTGGTTACGTACACAATTGATTATTTCAGATAATACGCGACGAGAAACGGCATGTCCCGCAAGTAATGTCCGGTTTTTTATGGAAACCGAAACGTGCCAGCTCGCATCGGCGACCTTCCACGCCCATACTTCCGGCAACGATTCAACCTGGTCCCAGAACGAGAGTAACCGAATCACATATGGGTCATTGGCATGCATCCGGCGAACCTGTGGCCAAAAGAATTCGACCTGATCTTCATGATTAGTATAAAGCTCACTGCCAAATATGGGAATGAGCATGGTTGTCCCCTGGTACCGTCCATATTATCCGGAGTACCTAGGCGTCGATTCCTATTTTGCGTCACGGTGACGATTTTGCGCCATCCGTGTTTCCACGTCTTGCGTTTTCTGATATTTAGAACTTGGACTCCTCCCTCCCAGTGGCACACACGCCTTCCGCACATACATATTATTATTTCACACTATCTCTACTGAGCGTGGGCGTCATCTTGTCGATGACAGAAAATTCGTAAATGCCATGACAATGAGGCGATAAACGATTTTTTTGAGTTTGGCCATCGGCATCACCACCACAAAGATCTGCCCCCTTTGTCTAAACTTGTGGTGCGTGAAGCCGCTGAAAGTTCACCGTCAGCATAGTTTCAGGACAACGCGGTCATCGGCGTGGTCGATGACCGCGTGCGGTTTATTTTAAACCTGATGAAATTCTCTGACGGGATTCTATGAGCTGGAACGCCACGCTTTTGGGTGAGGCGCCTTGTTCGTCGAACACCACCACATGGTTGTGATCGTCAAGCCAGCATTCGGGCACGACGAGCAGCACTGTGCCTTTGTAACGGCCCAAGTTGTGGCCGTTGACCCACACGGAGCCGTTGCTGAGACCTTTGGTGCTGATGCCGACGGTGGTGAAGCCGGTCTTGGGCACCACCGGACCGACTTCGGCGTGCCAGAAACGCGGTGTGGCGGTGGCGGGGACTTCTGCTGACCAGGTACCCCCAAGGAACGCTTTCCAATTAGTGACGGTGCCGAGTACGGCGGTTTCATCTAGACCCGCCAAACCACCGTGGAAACGCCACGGGGCCGAGGATTCGACAGGGGAACCGATCATTACGGCTTTGGTCAGACCGCCTTCGCCGTCGGTGTTTTTAACGCACACGGCAACCACGTTTTTGCCGGTTTTCACCAATCCATCGATGTCAATCACCGCCGCTTTACTCCAATCACTGTGGGCGATGAGCGTGCCGTTGAGGTAAGCCCAGCCTTCGTCGTCAACACCGTTCAACCACAGTTTCATCGGTGCGCCAGCGGGTTTCTTGGTCAGCTCCCAGCTCGCCCGGTACCAGGCATAGCCGTGACGCTGCTTTTGCAGTTCGACGCTGGGTTTGACCATCTTCCACGTGCTGTCATCGAAATCGGGCGCGGCAAAGGTGCTGGCCTGATCCTCTTTCTGATCGTTGTAATCCATGCGCCAATCGCTGAGCACCGCGCCTGCGACCAGCGTGTTCACCGGACCCCAGGCCCCTTTATAGCCGAGGGTTCCAGCCTTTCCTGCCACGCCGAACAGCTTGGAGCGCCCGTTGTGGGCGGTGAACAGCGCCACGGTGTTGGGGCCTGCCTTGGGGGTGATTGTGACGGTCGGGCCGACGTTGTTACCGATGAAGGTACCATTGAGATATACCTGTGCTCGGTCCTCGATGCCGCCGAACAGCAACGAGCGCTGCTGACCGTCGCCGGTAATGGTGGTGCGGTACCATCCGTAGCCGTTTTGGAAGTCGGCGTAGGCCGACAAGTTTTTGGGCTGGGCATCCGACAACCAAGCTTTGTCATCGAAAACAGCGGCGGCTTCGGGTGAGCCATCGCGGCACTGCCATTGGCTCAGGGTCGGCAGGTCCGGGACCGGACTGGCAACGGCGGCAACGGTGCGTTTGCCGGAAGGCGTATAAATCACCGCTTGGGTAGTGGTGGGCGCAAATTCCAACGACAAGTCCTCATTCACGTACCACGGCCCAACGATGACCGCGTCCTTTACGAACCACGAACGGGATGCCAAGTCGGTGTTCATCACCAGGAAGGTAACGCCGGCCTTGCCTTCACCACCGATGGGCAGTTCCACCACCTCATCGCCTTGGGGATAGGTGACCGAGGCCGTGGCTTGTTTGTTAGCGGCATTCCATGTCCACGGGGTTTTGGCGGCGCCGGCGCTGACCACGAAGGTGCCAGTTTCGCCGGGCTTGCCATGGCAGATCACAAACGTGCGGCCACCCACTTCGCCTTTGCCCAGCACATCGCTGCCGATGACCTTGGCGGTGACGCCCGTCGCCAGCGGCACATCCGTCAGCACCATGCGGTAATTCCAGTACGGCACGGCGAGGGAATAATCACTGGGCTGCGTGCCGGCGGGATCCGCCAACTTCACTGTGGTGGTGAGAGTTTCGTCCTTGCAGTTTTCGACAAAGGTCACGGTGCCAAATTTAGACGTACGTACAAACGCACGCAGACCTTTGCTGACCTCGGCTTTGCCTTCATGGCTGTTGGCCAGCAGATCGCTGAAGGTGCTGGCGAAGGTCGCGGGAAATTTCAGCGTACGGAAACGTTTGCGCAACTGGCCGGATTCGCCGATGCAGGCGAAATAATCATATGTGGTCGCGTTTTCATTGTCGTTGCTATAACCAAAATTAGTGCCGCCGTGGACCACGTAGTAATCGTAGCCGCCGCCGCCGAAGGCGAGGATGCGCCAGGTAGCAAACGCATCACCGCGCACAGCGGAATCGTCGACCTCACCGCCGCCATTGAACCAGCCGATCCACATTTCTGTGCTGTACCACGGAACCGTGCGCTTTCCGAAGGATTCGGCGTTGGGTTCATCCCCGGCTGGATGAGAACCGTGGTGGAGACCGGAATAAAACAGTGGTACTTCCAGTTTCAATTCCCGGGCTTTGTCGTAGAGGTGCTGCAATAACGGATGTTTATCGGTACCCCAACCTCCGCTGTACTCATTTTCCAATTGGACGGCGATGACTTTTCCGCCTTTGTTGATCTGGTGCTTGGCAATGATGGGTAGGACTTTCTCGTAATAGCGGTCCGCATATTTGAGATATTCAGGGTCTGCATCGCGCACCACCATGTTGGGTTTGACCGTTAGCCACGATGGCACACCACCGGATTCCCATTCTGCGCAATTGTACGGACCAGGCCGTACAATTGCGTACATACCGAGTTCTTCGATGAGCTTGAGCCACGCATCCAGATCCAGCTGACCGCTGAAATCGAAGGTGCCTTCTCTCGGCTCATGGGCATTCCAGAACACATAGGTCTGGATGCAGTTCAGGCCCATGCGCTTGGCGCGCATTAAGCGGTCGCGCCACTGTTCCCGTGGCACGCGGGCATAATGGATCTCGCCCGCAATGAGCATGGTCGGCTTGCCGTCGATAACGAAGTAGCCGTCCTTCCAACTGATCTTACTCTCGGCGCTGGGCAGCGCCGGGAATATGTCGTCATTGGCGACAAGGGGCACAGAGGTTAGTCCGCAGATGGCAGCGAGGGTAACTGCCAAGGTGAAGGAGCGTAATGGGGCTGTGAAGAACGTGGGCATAGTGACATCCTGATACTGGTTCACGACGAGCATGTTGACGTGGCGGGATCGTCCCGAGAAGTTTTGCGCGACTGCTTATTTGGTCTTGGTCAGCGTCAGCGAACGCAGATTAATCGGTTTCTAGGTCTTGGCGTCGCTGGCGCGCACGGCGATGATCGTATCGTCAGCGGTGTGCAGGGTCACGGTGCCGAGCTTGGCGGTCGCGTAGGTGTTCCAATCGCTGGTGCCGGCGATCGTGGCGGTGAACTTCTGGTCGCCGACTTCGATCTGCACCTGAGTACCGGCGTTCTGCGTTGCGGTTCCAGCGCTGATGTCGTAGGTGCCCGCGCCCTCGAAGTGGCCTTCCAAGACACCCAGTCTTCGCCCTGGGTTGTTGTGCGTCCACTTCACCGAGTTGGCACTGCCCTGCAGTGGAATCGCCGTGATGGTATTGCCGCTAGTAGCGGTTGTGACCAAGGAGCGGATGCGCAGTCTGCCATCCTTGGGCACGCCCAGGGCGACGGCATACAACGTGTCGCCCTTGTTGGTGAAGCGGATATCCTTGGCGCAATAAGTTAAATCCTCGTGGAAGCCGCCACCTTTGGAATTGGTCGCACCTTCTCCGTAGATTTGCCATGGCCGGGTACCGTAGATGGTTTCACCGTTGACGTCGCTCCAGGTCGCCATTTCACCGAGCTGTTCCTCAGCCTCGGGATCCGATGAACCCTCGGTGCGCAGGACCACTTTCAGGAGCAGGTTGCCGTTTTCCGACTCGCAATCCGTCACCATGATGTTCGAGATGATTGTGGTATTTTCCCGAGCCCTCTTCGTACAGCGCGGGCGTACCAGTTGCCATCCATGGGCACGGCCTGGGGACCCCAATGGGCCCAGATGCCGAACTTGGCGTCGCGGAACCATTCCGGGCATTTATACCGGGACAGGGATTCAGAGGTGCCCTTGAAGAGGCCATTAACGATGAGCAGGTTCAGATCATTTTTTTCATCCTCCGCCCCAACGGCGGAGCGAAACGCGGCGATCATTACCAGCGTGCAGCGAAGGAGTGGTTTATGGGCGATATGCATAAAGTTCTGCGATGTATGAGTCGGACTGTTCTGCGGTGACAGCATTGAGAGATAGTTGGCGGTGGTAGATGGAAGGAAAGACGCCATTTGAAGCGTAGCGAGTTATCCGCGGGTACGCAGGTTGCGAATCACTGTCTTGCAGCTTGGCCATGGACTTCCATTTCAAAAAGCGAGTAGCCGAAATCCGTCGCCCGTTTGCGGCACAGGAGACGCACATAGCGCCCTTCGCCATGCAGACCCGGAAGCTCTTCGAGGCCACCTTTCCCATCGGTGGTTTCATACATGGTGGTCCAGGTTTCGGCATCATTGGAAACCTGAAGGGCGTAGCTAGACGCACAGGCGCTTTCCCAGATCAGCTTGACGTGCTTCACCACCGTGGGCTGGCCCAGATCGATCGAGATCCATTGGGCATCCACACCTTGTTGTGATGCCCAGCGCGTGTCCGTGTCGCCATCTACGAGGGCCTCCAGTGTATGGTCGCCGCCTTCGCACGATGAGGCGGTCACTGTCTTACCGCCGGCCAGATTATCGTCTTCG
>JAYVTR010000386.1:0-6297 GCA_043788625.1 Planctomycetota bacterium | reverse complement strand
AGCGGCACGCCTGCCTCAAACGGCACTGACACCTCAATATGGCATACCGGAAAAATAGCTGCGGCCACCCGATGGAATGCGAAAGTCGCCACAGGTGAGGTCGGTCGGTCGCAGGCACTGAACGTGCCCGTCGCTGTACAGGTAGTTTGCCCGATCCAGGTTGCCATGCCGATTATCAACGCGGAATGTGCCACTGCTGCTCCATGACGACGGCCTGTCGTCGGCGGTCGGCGCGGGTGGAACGATCTTACCGAAATAGAAAAAAGTGAAGCCCATGTTCTCGCTGGTGACAAAACTCGAGCCGCTTGCCTGCTGCCCACCATCAAAAAGCAGCACTTTCGCTGGACGTAATTCAGACGTGTGGACCGCTCGCAGCGTGCCGGTGTGGGCGCCGAAGGACTTATCAGTGAGGGTCTGCATATTGGCGGTGAAGTGCCGTGTACCGGCACGGATTCTTACTGCCGGACAGGTGTAGCGGATGTTTTCATCAAAATTGGTGAGATCGCTGGCCCAGTTCGAGGCGGAGGTCTGGCCATAAGGAAGAAGTCCCTCATTTT
Source organism: Planctomycetota bacterium (assembly GCA_043788625.1). Classification (GTDB taxonomy): domain Bacteria; phylum Planctomycetota; class UBA11346; order UBA11346; family UBA11346; genus CAIUVD01. The sequence goes on along the minus strand of JAYVTR010000386.1, from coordinate 5,740 downwards.
CCCTGGCGAAGGTCTCAAAGGCCTGGGCCATACCGCGCATATTTGACTGGCAGGAAATCATGCGCGATTGCGCCCGGACCACACCGAACATGGGCAGCAACAGCGCGCTTAAAAGGGCGATGATGCTGATGACCATCAGCAATTCCAGGAGCGTGAAGGCAATCCGACTCGACATGCGCCCTCCTGGCCGGTGCTTCCCATCTACCACATCAATCCCCATGGAGACTGACGAGCACACCGCCGAGCGAGAGCCCTGAGATAGCGCTTACCGTGCCGGCATCGTCGCTATTTAATACCGGTGTTAATACCAGTTGTACAACAATTCCCTGCTGCATGGTTCCTTTTTATTACGCACATGCTCCCTCATCTGCTGCCGAACTCATCGAGCCACCATGTACTCTGCCTTACGTTTCTATCTCCTACTTGCTGCCTGGCTGCCTCTGCTCACGGCTAGTGAAGTGTCGTCGATGATTACCGATGACGCTTTTGCGAACCGCAAGGAAACAGAGAGTGATACCTTTCTGCATTTCCAAGCCAAAGAATTAAAAACGTCGGACGAGACCCACGCCACCACTGTCGACGTGCCAGTCACGGGCATGAAAGCACTGCAGTTTTCCTACCGCGTTCGCTATACCAAGGTGAAGCGCAGCGACGATGCGTTGTCCGGGGCGAGCATCCGCCTGTCTTTTTTGGGTACCGATGGCAAGCCCGTGTCGCCGAATCCGCTGTCGCCTTTTTTCATTAATTCCTCTGATGGTTGGCGCAAGGAGTCGATGCGCTTCACGGTGCCGGACGGCGCCGCCACGCTGTCGATCACCCCCGGATTGTTTCAATCGCGGGGTGGCATCCTCGACCTCAAGGACCTGTCGCTGATCGCCATCGAACGCAGCGCCATCCCCACCGTCGATGTCGTCGCCGAAGCGGTCGTCGATGGCGGCAAGCCAGCGCCGCAGCCATTGCACGTCGATGGCAAGCGCCTGTTGCGCGCCGATGGCAGTGAAGTCTGGCTGCAGGGTGTCAGCGTCGACAGTCTGCAATGGACCAATACCGGCGACGCCACCGTCATCAGTGTCGCTACCGCCATCGACGTGTGGAAGGCCAACGTCATCCGCTTGCCGATGATTGAGACACGCTGGTTTGGCCAGGACAAGGATCAAACCGATGGTGGAGTCGCCTACCGTCAGGTCATCGATCTGGCAATCAAGACGGCCTCATCACGCGGTGCCTATCTGATCATCGACCTGCACCGTTTCGGAGCTCCGAAAGATCCCCACATCGCCTTTTGGAAAGCCTGCGCCGCGGTCTACAAGGACAACCCGGCGGTCATCTTCGAGATCTTCAATGAAACCCACGGCATCAGTTGGGACGTATGGAAGAATGGGGGCATGGTCGACGAAAAACGCAAAGATCCAACCGTGCTGGCCGAGAACAAAGAAGAGATTATCAAAGAGCATTCACCCGGCATGCAGGCCTTGGTCGACAGCGTTCGCGGCACGGGGGCGCACAATCTGATCCTGGCCGGCGGTCTTGACTGGTCGTATGACCTGACCGGTCTGACCAAGGGTTTCGCCCTCGACAACCGCGACGGCAACGGCATCGCCTACGTCACCCACGTCTATCCATGGAAGAGCGCCTGGCAGGAAAAATTCATCGATGCGGCGGCGCATTATCCAGTGGTGATGACCGAGGTTGGTTGCGACAAGACCCGCTACGACTTCATCCCGCCAGAACGCTTTGAAAATCCGTATACCTGGGCCCCGGACATGATCGCCTGTATCCAGAAGAATCACATCCATTGGACGGCCTTCTCATTCCATCCCCGCTGCGGCCCACCCATGTTGGCCGATCACCATGACTTCGGGCCGACACCTTTTTGGGGCGCATTCGTGCGTGCGGCTTTGCTGGGCGCGCACTTCCAATCCGATCACTTGCGCTGAACGACGGCCTGAGAATTACGGACCACCCCCGGCGAGACGATAGCGCCGGGGTGTAGTACCGTACGTCTGGCGGAAGACGCGGTGGAAATGGTCGGTGTCGCCGAAACCGCATTTGCCGGCAATGTCGGCGATCGACATATCGGTATGGCCGAGCAGGGCGCTGGCCGAGCGCAACCGCGCTTCAGTGACTAACTGGACAAAGGTGCGACCGCAGACACTGCGCACCACATGCGCCGTACGATGCAGGCTAAGGTCGAGGTGCCGCGCCAAGTGAGCGAGACCCAGCGGACGGCGATGCTCAGAGGCGATGAAGCGGTGGATGGCCAGCGCACGCGAGCCCGGGGCAATGCTCGCCTCGCTGGCGCCGGCGTGCTCATCGAGCCACAGCCGCAGACGGCAGGCCAGCTGACGCAGGCCCTCGAGCGCATGCGCCGCCTCGGCAGCAGCAAGCACGGTCGGCAGGCGCACTCGCGCTGCCAGCGTGGTATGTAGTACGTCACGTTCGGCGACGAGATCGGGGTCAGGCAGGCGCTGACCGGCAAAAAGCACTAACGCCAAGCGGTCGGCATGCACTACCGGCACCACCAGTTCGGCCAATCCGGCATGGCAGACACGGATGCGCCCAGCGGGATCGGCACCGATTGATGGACGCAGCTGCTCGCTTTCCCAGCGCACACATCTGGCAGCCTGCGTCGCCTTGATCGCATGACATAATGTGCCGGTATGCGAAGCACGCTCTAAAGATAGCGAAGCGCCGAGAAGTCCAGAAATATCGTGAACCACTACGTTAAAACCAGACCATTTCTCATAACAGTCGATCGCAGCCTCGGGCTCGGCAAGCGGATCGATCTTTGGGCCAACGAGCATGACAGCAATATACGCCGGTTTATTGACATGAACATCAGGGAGAAATTCACAGCCTATGGAGTATGTTTTCTACAGATCGTTCATCACTGTTATGCCCCCGCATGGGGAGTCAGGCCGGTACATGTCCAGCGAACCGAAACAAGAAACCGTGGATGTGTGCGTGTACGGAGCAACTTCCGGCGGCATCACGGCGGCGATCGCCGCCGCGCGCAACGGACGCAACGTCGTGTTGATCGAACCCAGCCAGCACCTTGGCGGCATGACCAGCGGCGGACTCGGCTGGACGGACTACGGCATCAAAGAATCGGTCGGGGGGCTCTCAGGCGAGTTCTACCGGCGCATCGCCAACTATTATAGCAAGGCCGGCATCGACGGCATGGACCAGGGTGCCGGCTGGTCGCACGAACCGCACGTTGCCGAAGCGATTCTCAACGACTGGCTCACAGAATACGCCATCCGCGTGATTTTTGCGCATCGCGTATCCGCGGTGAAAAAGAACGAGACCCGTATCGTCTCGGCAACCTTCGACTTCGCACCCCCCGACCACCGCGGAGCTCCGGCAGCATTGGCGCAAACGCCACAAGCGCTGCACATCACGGCACCGATGTGGATCGATGCGACCTATGAAGGCGATCTGCTGGCGATGGCGGGAGTCAGCTTCACCACCCATCGCGACGGACTCGATGACCACCAAGAGTCGGTGGCTGGAGTGCGCTATAAAACCATAACCGAGCGTGACGCCACGCTGGCGATTGATCCGTTTGTCAAGCGTGGCGAGCCAGCCTCGGGCTTGCTGCCCCTGGTCGAAGCCGGTGGCGAAGAAGCCGATGGCGCGCGGCACGCAGCCATCCAGGCATATTGCTTTCGCTTGTGCCTGGCACAGACCAACTGCCGCCCGGTGGAGCCACCACCAAGCTACCATCCAGCGCACTATGAACTGCTGGGGCGGTGGTTCGAGGCCTGTAACGCGGCGGGCATCGTGTTGCCGCCAAGCGATCTCTATCACGCCCGAGCTGGGCAGCCGTGGATAGCGCCACGGCCACTGAAGATCTCGCCACTGCCGCGGGGAAAGTCAGACGTCAATAACGGTGCGCCGGTATCGATCGACCATGTCGGCGGCGGCTCGACCGCGTATCCGCTGGCCAGCTGGGCCGAGCGTCAGCAGATCTGGCACGAGCACGAGGACTACACTCGCGGGCTATTGTATTTCCTGCGCACCGATCTGCGCATTGCCGCTGATCTGCGCCATGAGATCGGCAGCTGGGGTCTGCCGCTCGACGAGTTTAAGGACACCGGCAACTGGCCACATCAGCTCTATGTCCGCGAGTGCCGACGCATGGTCGGGCCTTATGTCATGACTCAGCACGATGCGGAAAATCCCGTGCCGCTAGCGGACTCGATCGGCCTGGGCTCTTATTCGCTCGATTCGCACCAATGCCGACGCGTGGCGCACAGTGGCCAGTTGGCATTAGAAGGTGGATTCCTGCACCGCATCAAAGGCGCCTATCCCATCCCCTATAGAGCGATCACGCCCAAGGCTGAAGAATGCAGCAACCTGCTGGTGATCTTCTGCGTCTCTTCAACGCACGCCGCCTACAGCAGCCTACGCATGGAGCCGGTGTTGATGATCCTTGGGGAAAGTGCCGCGTTCGCCGCCTGCCTGGCACTCGACACGGGGATCAGCGTCCAGGAGGTGGATGTGCGCACTCTTACCCAGCGCCTGCGCGAGGCGGGGCAGGTTTTGGAAGTATGAAATAACGCATGCGATTCAGCACATCGTCAAGGTCACTCTTAAACAGCCGCTCACCACCGCCCTGAGCGTGAACGTCGGTTTTGGCGACAACAACGGTTGTGTGGCTTTTCAGTGAATTGCATGTCCAGGTCGTCAAACGAAAACAGCCCGCCCCTTGGGGGGCGGGCTGTTTTCGTTTGGCGACCTGGACGGGACTTGAACCCGTGACCTCTGCCGTGACAGGGCAGCGCTCTAACCAACTGAGCTACCAGGCCAAATTTCAAACCCGAGCTCCATAACGGAGGACGGTATGGTGAGAGATGAGGGATTTGAACCCCCGACATCCTCGGTGTAAGCGAGGCGCTCTAACCGCTGAGCTAATCTCCCAGCTCGTCGACACCTTCCTTGGCTTTGCTACGGCGACTTTCGAAGGCCACCTGCACCAAGGGCGTTGAAGTGTGTGCCCGACATGAATTTGGCAAGAGGGTATTTTTCAAGTGTGCACCGCGGCCGCAAATGAGTTTGCCCGACGCTCCTTGACCCCTGCCTCGAAACGAGCTACAGCGTACGGAATATTTCCGATAGTGCCGGCAATGATGCCGCCTCGACCCTGACTTTAGGAGCGTTACGTGACCGAAGACGTGCTTCAAATCGCTGATGGCGAGTTCGTCTTCCGCATCACGGATCCTAACCTCGGTTCGTTGCATGGCCCGGTACTTGAGATCAGCAATGCCGGCGCACTCATCGCCACCAAGCATCAATTCGATGCTACGGCTTACGAGACCGTACTCGACGTCACCGTCGAGCTGAAAGGCCAGTTGTCGCGGCAATTTTTTGCCAGCGTCGCCGGCACCGAGGCTGCTGGCGTCCGCCTGACGTGGTTGAATATAGACCCTGGTCAACAAGGCCGGCTCAAGATCCTGTTCGATGCCTATAAGAGCCGTTATGGGCAAAAAACGGCTGGGCCGGCAGCCACCAGCGACGGCCAGCACAAGACGCGCCGCCTGGTCAAACCATCGGCATCCCCAACGTCATCGGCACCGCGACCCACGTCAGCAATGGTCATCACGCCCTTTGGCGCCGACCCCACGCCGAGCGCCTCGGCGATCGTGCCCGGCGGTGGCGATGAGGCGCCTGCCACCAGTGGCGAAACCGCTGAACGCATCGGCCCGCGCCGGGTCCTAAAACCGTCGAATCCAACCCC
>JAYVTR010000385.1:0-4790 GCA_043788625.1 Planctomycetota bacterium | reverse complement strand
CCGCCATCTAGTTCATGTTTTCCACCTAGTTCATCTTTGCCACCGGGTCACGGTCGGACTCAAGAGTGGTCGTCTGAACAGGTTTCACACTTATCTTTGGCGTCACAGGTTGAACCGTTGCTGGGGATTAGTCAGCAACACCTCGATGGCCAAGCGGTTTTGGCAGATTTGTTGAGTGATCGGTATTTCACTCTCAACACCACCGGCGCAGAAATCTGGCTGGGGATCGTCAACGGAATTTCTTTACGGCATATAGCAGAACAGTTAGCCACCCGCTATGCCATTGCCCTGCCCTTGGCGCAGGAAACTGTCCTAACTTTTGTGCGTATGTTAGCCAATGCGAGTTTGATTGTCATTTATCGCCCCTGTGAGTCCGGTATCACCCCGAATCCTGAAAGGGATTTAATATGAGTAACGACACCCATTCTGTTCGTCCTGGTCCTGGTCCCGGCGACCCGTCGCCAGACCTGGTCTTCGTAATTCCAGCCTTGACCGAATTATCGTCGCTTATCGGCAGCGGCGCCCTGCGCGCCGACAGCGAACAACAGCAACAGCAACAGCAGCAGCAGCAGCATAATTCGGTACGTCGGCGCTTCCTTAATCTCGAGACGTCCCTTCCTGAAGAAGAGGTGGTTTCGAAATTGGCGGTCGAAATCCGTCAGTTCAACAAGATTGCCCCACGCACGAAATAGCTCTCGGCAACCGATGCAGGCGGAGCAATACATGCCCCGCCTGCATTTTTTTTGAAAGGAAGCGCGTGCGCAGTTCCACCGGCGAAGCTGTCCGTCCCCACACCATTGGGGAGGGTTTATTTTTCCCATACGACAGTTCTGGGTGCGCTTCCCAGCTGCGGCGGCAGGTAGTCGCCTTGCGGCAAACCACGGTTTTAGCTTTGGGCATGCGTTGGCGCTGGGCTTTTCCTGCCTTGACCCAAGAAATCGCTGATTTCTGCGCACGTCCGTATGCACAGCGTGAGCAAATCATTGAGGAGCCAATGCTGCGCATTGCCGTCGCCTTGTTGTGGAGAGTCGGGGCTAGCGATACGGGCGAGGCTCGTGACTTGGTAGATGCCCTGATGGCGGCACTCAGGGGGACAGATATAAATAATAGTCATCTGTGTCGGGTAGGTGACACCGGCATCATCATTCATCGCTATTTGGTGCCTGAGCTTTTGAAGCGCGTGTCTCCGCCCAGCTACACTTTTCCCGAGCGCGCAGTGGCGCTCATACGCAGGCATGCCTATACTGAGGATTTTTTTCGTGAGGTCTGTCAGACCGCGCTCAGCAAGATTCACGGCACCTGGCCCGAGGTGCACGATGATCTAGTGATGCACATCAAACGCCTCGTGCATGTGCCAGATGCCGATTTCCGCTCATGTTCGGCGGCGCGCTATGCAGGGGTGGTTTTTCTCAGCGGTAATGATTACAGTTTGGTTGAAGTCGAAGAATCCCTTATCCACGAATATGGGCACCAAATTCTTTACAACGTGATGGAAATAGACCCGCTGCTGGCATCGCCGATCTCCCCGCACAGCTATCGCTTGCCGTGGTCGGGATCATCGCGCGACCTCTACGGCTATTTTCATGCTTTTTATATTTATATCATTTTGGCCTGTTATTACGCGCACGTCGCCACGGCCAAGGGTGTGCCACGTGACGCCGATGAACGCGCCTTTTGTCACGATCGCCATCTGCAGATTGTGCACGGCCTCATCCTCGCCAGTGACGATTTTAAGCCGGAACTGTTCACTCCCGCCGGGCGAGAGTTGGTTCAACAGTTGATTCGCTTAGTTGAGCAGATGGCGGAAGCCAGCCCTGCCGCACGTCAGTTTACATCATCATCGCCATTGATGATCGAATAATCGCATACAGGTTGCCAGGGCAGTGACTGGCAACCTGCTCGTTATCAGACGATGCGGTTTTGGCGGATGGCTTCTTGGTACCAATGATAGCTGTCCTTGGGAATGCGGCGCTGGGTGTTGTATTCGTTGAACACCAATCCGAAGCGTTTCGCATAGCCCCATGACCATTCGAAATTATCCATGAACGACCATTGGAAGTAGCCTTTGACGGGATACCCTTCAGCGATCGAGCGATGCACCTGACGCAGATATTGGCGCAGGTACATGATGCGGTCGGTATCGTGAATTTCACCGTCGGGGGTCACGGTGTCGGTGGCCGCACAGCCGTTTTCAGTGATGATGATGTCGCCGGTATAGCCGACAGCTTCTTTCAACAGGCGCGGCACCCAATAAATGGATTCCGGCACTACTGCCAGCCATGGAATATTGGCCTTAGGATAGTTTTCAGGCTGGGGCAGGCATTCATAGCCAAGGGCATTGGCGGCCGGCCGCACATAGCCACCCGTGTAGACATTGATGCCCAGGCGATCGATGGGTTGCTTGATGGTTTCCAGATCGCCAGCACGGACGTCAGGCATGGTGCCGTTGGCTTCCGCCCACGCTTGCCAATCCGGGGCGAAACGGCCTTGCAGCGCCGGCCAGATAACTGCGCCATTGATCCACGTCATTTGGAAGCGTCGAGCTGCAGCGGCGATATGCGCCGCGTCTTCGATGAGCGGCACATCGATGCCGCAGTTGTCGACCAGGGCAACATTGCATTTGCCGGGCGAAGCGGCGCGAATGGCCTGACAACCTTTGCCGTGTGCCAACATGGCGTGCAGGATGGTCTGATGCATTTCTTTGGTGGTGGTATGGACCCCCGGGGCGTGAGCGCTGAGCGCTGGCTTATCCGGACCGTAGCTGAGGTAGGTGAAACAGCCTACCTCATTGAGAGTGAACCAATCTTTGACGCGATCGCCAAGGCGTTTGACCACCACGCTGACGTAATCGGCGAAATGATCGGCGATCTGTCGGTCTCGCCAGCCGAGGTAGCGATCTTCTAGGGCCTGTGGCGTGTCCCAATGGAACAGCGTCACGTGCGGGGTGATGCCATGTGCCAGCAGGCAATCGATGAGGCGTTCGTAAAAAGCGAGGCCGGCTTCGTTGATCGCGCCAGTGCCGTCTGGCATCACCCGCGGCCAGGAAACCGACAGACGGTAGTGTTTGACGCCCAGTGCCGCCATGAGTTTCACATCGTCGACATAGCGATGGTAGTGATCACAGGCCACCGAGCCGCCTTCACCGGTGCGCACCCCGCCACGCCGGGCAAAGGTATCCCATACGCAATCCTTGCGTCCGTCTTCGTTGGCTGCGCCTTCGATTTGATAGGCCGCTGTGGCCACGCCCCATTGGAAGTTGGCGGGAAAAGTATACGAGGGCGAGGGCATGGCGTAGGTCGCAAGAAAAAAGGATGACGAGGCGGAAATGAGGTGTGCCAGTTTAGGCTGGAAAAAAGTTCTACAATTCAAAGCCGGCCACAACGAGTGCAATTTGTCAGCAGACAGAGGTCATTCTTCTGAATAATATTTTAACACTGGACTTCGGTTAATTTTTTCGCTGCATTTTGACTGGCTCTGGATTCCACCAATCATTGAAGTGCGCCAGAACCCGTTCACGCAACATCCATGATAAAGCGATGAACAGGGCCATGCCGGCGGCGATCATCAGCCAGCGGGCGCCTTCGCTGATGCCGCTGGTCGCCGAACCGTTGCCGGTGCTCTTGGGTTTCTTGACCCCGGCGATAATGGCCAGGTCGTGCTCCAGGTCGGCCAACGTCGCATAACGTTTTTCTGGTTTTTTCTGCAAGCAACGGCGTACCACCGCTTGGATCTGCTGATCCATCGAGCGCGGGTACTTTGGCTCGTCCTCGTTGTGCATCTTGAGCAGGGTGTACGGGTCATTGGCGTTGAATGGAGTGTCGCCATTGACCATTTCGTACAGCAGCACGCCCAGGGCATAGATGTCGGATTTGCCAGTGACCAGATGCGTGTTCTGGCATTGCTCAGGGCTCATGTAGAGCGGCGTGCCCATGATCTGACCGGTCATGGTGATGCGCGTGCGTTTGACGTCGAAGGACTTGGCTAAGCCGAAGTCGGCGACCTTGACCACCGAACCTTTTTTGATGTTGTCGATCTGGAAATCGATGCGGTTGTTCGCGGCTTTGGTGATTAACAGATTTTCCGGTTTGAGGTCGCGGTGCACGGTTTTGCAATCACGCAGACCGCGGATGGTCATGATGGTGACCCAAGCGGCTTCCTTCACCGGCAATGTTTTTTTCGCTTCTAAATAGTCGCGCAGACTGCCACCGGCCATGTACTCCATCGCCAGATATGGAAATTGCAGGTATTTACCGGTGCCCCGGTAGGCCACCACGTACGGGCTGTCAACGCCCTTGATGACTTCGACTTCGCGTTCGAAACGCTGCAGGTCGTTGGGACTTTCCAATAATTTTATGGCAATGAGTTCTTCTGGCTTGCGCACCAGCTGGCAACGGAACACCGAGCCGCAGCCGCCCTCGCCGAGTTTCTTGACCACTTTGTATTTGCCGTCGATGAGGTCGCCCCGTTCGAGCTTGGCTTTCAGTTCAAGAACCTGGGTGGCCATGGGCTGCCACTATGGTGCTTCGCAGCCAGTGCCAACAGGGCGGGTTGCGTGGCGCCGGCGCCGGTAGCTGGCACAGTCGGCCTTCGTCATGCTTACCGATGAGAATCTTGAAACGTGGCTGGCGTCGGCCATCGACCACGAGCGTGCGGGTACCTTCAAGGACATCCGTATCGAGCGTTTTCGCACTTTTTTGGGCTTTTTGCCGCCGGCGCCGGCGCCATGCACCATCGGCGGGACCAAGGGCAAGGGCTCAACCTTGCGCCTGCTGGAGGCCGCCATCCGTGCT
>JAYVTR010000384.1:0-6034 GCA_043788625.1 Planctomycetota bacterium | reverse complement strand
CTCAAAGCGAGCATCAATTAACTTTTTGAGTAAAGTTCCGAATGAAGAGGGCACGCTCTATCATAACGCAATTATCTCATTTTATAAAGTTCTCATGATTGCTTCCCTTGGGAAGCATGCTTCTCCTAAGGTGCCGGCTCCCAGCCCGAAAGCGCGGGAATGCGGAGCTGCTGGCGGAAGAACATGACCCCATCGACACGGTAGGTCACGAAGGCGATGCCTTCCCGATGATCATAATAATTGATGGTCCGCACGGGCGTAACGACCAACGGGTGGTCGGGTCCAGGTAACGATCTCGGATTGTTCTCCCGGAAACCCGGCAGGGGCGGAATTCGTGATCCGCAGGACACTTAATTTACTGCTTAAATCATTATGCTTACGAATAGAAGAATATCGCTTTTTTGACCTATTTCTGCTAATTTAGGCCGACCCAATAGCAGACAACTGAAGGGCAACCTTTTCATGATGCTTCGAAAGTTCACGTCGGAGCTTCACATTCAAACCGGCAATGTGCGCTGCATAGATTTATAAATAATTATCCTGCAGTTGTTTACGTAGAGACTTTTTAACCCGATTCCCTCCACCTCCACCACTCTGGGTTTTTAAACCCATGATCGACCCATCGGCAACCCCGATGGGTCGCGTCATTTTACGCGGTATTCCGCGTATTTTTGAATAACTTGATCCGGCCGAGTCGGACTTAGAGACAGCAAATTCTTCGGAAAATTAGTCTCTGACCGGCAATAGTCTCTGATTATTCGGACCAACCCTGATCTAGTCCGAATCCATAAGTCTTTATTTATTGGCAGTTACAATTTAGGATTAAAAGTTCATCGAACAAACATGTCGATAAGAGGGTGAAAATGGATGCGAATTATTCCACAGGAAAGGCAACGAATTTGCATTGAATTTTATGTTATGTAATCAGAGCTCACGAGCGGTTTCCCTACAAATCGCTTTTCATTAAATGCACTATTAATTTTTAATCAGTTAGTCCTAGTCTAAAGTCCGATACGTTGCTCGCTAAGCAAACATTCAATGGAGCAAATGAAAATGGAAAGGGCACCACTAGACCACGACTTGAGTGGGAATCCTAACCTGATTAGCGACAGAGGTATAAATATCCACCATCTGATCATCTGTTATAATACTGACGATTAAAACATAACGTGCTTGACGGTTATAGCGGCCGAGGTGTGAGCGCTCGCGCCACCAACCTATAACCGGGTAAACAGCCAGATCATTACAAGCGGCAACATCCGCAGCGGTACCTTCCCAGATATCTGCATGAATCGAGCCGCGATGCCGGTTCTGAATACCAATCAGCCAACGATCGTCTGTGACGACAGGGGCGACCTCGGAAGTGTCATCCTCATCCTCCTTCATAGCCCGATTGATGGTGGCAATAAAATCACTGGTGGTCTGACCGGGGCGGTTAAGAGCGAAACGCAGCCCATAGCCCTGGTAACGATAGCGAGTTTTCCATCCGCGTTCGCTTGGGTTTGGCTCGGTGAAGTAGGACAAAGTGATCCGTACCGTAGCCCGTGCCGTCGTAGGCAGAGCCTGCAGAGCTGCCTTGGGCCAGGGCAGGGTATGCAGGTGCATTTGGTTAGACTTGTACTCTGATTTCACCTTATGAAATGGAGTGATCGTCCGCTCAGCAATCATGGTTAGACTGTTCTGGCCACACGCAATAGCTCGATCAGCATCTGGGACGCCAAAGCCCACAGTTTGCACCAAGCGTCGGTAGTCACCGCGGCGGTTGCCCCCCAGGAAATCACGACGCATCTGGTCAGTCCAGGAAGCCGTGTGAACTAACAAACCACGCACCGTCTCGGGCCAAGCGCGCGGATAGGCTGCTTGAACGCGAGCCGCAAGGTTTGCAGCCTGAGCACAGGCGGCGCTGGTCATGAAAGTAGTAGTGAAAGTGCGACTCTGTGGCCGAAAATCAGTGGTGAGAAGATCTAGATCGTCGTGGCCAACAATATGCCCTGAAGGCGATCGAAGCAGGTTTCCACCTTCCATGACAATGTCTGGCTTGCTAGGCCATTGAGTGCCCTGCCAGAGAGCACCGGTAGCACTATAAGGAGAAAGGCTACCCGACGGTGCGAGGAGCGTATGACCCGGGAATTCTGCTGCGGGGTAACGATCATGAATACTGTAGGCACCAACGGTCAGGACATTCCAAGCCTGGCCAGGATCATGGATTTGTTCAGTGATATTGGCGTTAGGATAATCGCCGTAACTAAATTCCGGAATATTACCGGCGGCGAGAATGAAAAGACGACGTTGATCATCGTCGGCGCCGGATGCCAAGGCGTCCAAATTTGCAGACCAAGACGAAGGCTTCCCGAATTCTGGCGGCGTATTGGACCCAACCGCCATACAAAACGTCCGCTGACGCTGTGGCTGGGCAATCTCAATGGCAGACACCGCGCGGCTGGTTATGTCGCCGTAGAGATTCGCCAGCGTTTCCAGTTGTCCCGGAGGTGGCAATAGCTTAACCGATTCGACGTGATGGGTGGAATGGAACGTCGCTCCTCCCAGCACAAGCGGCTCTAGCCGTCCGTAGGTGGCTAGCCCAGCCATCTGCGTCCCGTGACCGTGGTGATCAGAGGTTGTCCAGGTGGCATGGGCCGCCAAGCAATCGTTGGTGGCGACCAGAGGCGCAAGCAGAGGATGTGCCTGGGTTATCCCGGTATCGAGGACGCAGACAGCAGGCGCGTCTGCATGCGCTGGATGCGTGCGCAGGAGCAAATCACTGGCCCAGTTAATCTGCTCGCGCGGTGTCTCCCGGGTCCAGAAACCAGCTGGTTCAGAGGCTAAACGCAATTCGGCAATCTGGGCACTCGCTGCAATAGCTGCCTCCAGTTGAGTCCGGTTAGCACGGATGAGTAGGACCACACGCTCGGGGAATATAATTCGACGGTCAGCAACCTCAATCCGGAGACTTTCCGCTATGACGCGAAAACCCTGTTCGACTTTGAGTGAGTGAATGGGCAGCAAGAGATCCAACCAGACCTCGCACCAGCGGGCTTCGTCACCAGGAATTCGAGGTTGATCCGTCGTAGGCCAGAAGGATTTGAGCGTCGCGGCGACAATGTCCTCAATGTTAGCTACCAGATCACGCTGCGGGATGCCTCCTTGGCGTGTTAGGCCGGTGGCATAATCCTGCAACTTTTTTATAAATGCCGCCCTCGCCTCGTGGGGAACGAAGATGGTTGCAATTACAAGCCGTTGTCCGCTGCGATCCTCTGCATGGACAGAACGCAATCGAATACCTTCTTTACGGTTTTCCAGACTTTCCAGCTTCAGCGAGTGATCATTCGCGCTGACAATATTGAGATAGGCGCCATTACGCCGCGGCACGGCAACTGCTGTAGTGACAACACTGGCATATTCTGCCGCCTGCCACGCCTGGTCAAATTGCCCTTGCAGATAAGCGCCATGGGAAGCTCGATCTCGCGCCATCCGCTTGGTACGGATGGGCACACTCTGACCCTGATAGTTATAATTCTGTTCAGTGCCTTGGACGAAGATGTGCTCAGCCATCGGACCTGCGGCGCTTCACGCTGCCGGTCTTAGCAGCACGACGCTCGGCCAGCATGGCCAAAAGCGTATGACCATCGACCTGGATATGATCGGCTAGGATGGCGTCTTTAATCGCATCCCTACAGGCGAGCGTAAGCTCGGCGTGAGATAGACCCTTGGCCGCCGTCACCACCTTGGTGGCATCAATCAACTTCGTCCGAAAATTGCCAAGGCAGTTATCGAGTAAACCTGCTACATCGTTCTTGTCGGGAAGCTGATACGTCAACACGTCATCGAAACGGCGAAATAGAGCCTTATCCAAAATACCATGATTGTTCGTCGCGGCGATAATAATGCTGTCCGAACGATCTTGCTCTATCAACTGCAAGAAAGCATTTAGCACACGGCGTATTTCTCCCACATCGTTGTCACGATTGCGTTCAGCACCGATGGCGTCGAACTCATCAAAGAGAAAGACTCCGTTGCGCTGGGCGATGGCGTCGAAAACCTGGCGAAGCTTGGCGCCAGTCTCACCCATGAACTTAGTCACCAATTTATCGAGCAGGATGGTGCAAAGCGGAAGGCCTAGCTCGCCAGCGATGATCGATGCAGTCATGGTTTTACCCGTACCGGGCGGGCCGCAGAACATTAGCTTACGCCGATGGATGAGTGCATGACTCTTAAGCTTATCTTGCTGCCGGAACTCGCGCAGAACCCTGGCAACCCGATCCTTGAGCTGTGGAGCAACAATCAGCTCGCCAATGCGGTTTGGCAGGTTGTGCTCGACGCGGACAAGATCGGATAGCTCGGGACGGAATTGGATGATCTTCAACCCATCTTGCTGCCGTTTGTCGATGAGTGTCCTGATCTCTTGAGCGAGCTGGGGATGACCAGCGCGAGCCTCATGCGCCGCTACCTGTAAAGCGACGGTCGTGAAGCGTTCCTCGTCGCAGGTAAAATGCGACTGGATGAGATATCGCAGCTGCTCTGCGGTGGCCATGACTGAATCCGGTCTGTTGCCGTATTGAACCACATATTCACTGCTGTGCTACTAGCAACTCATGCTATGCTGTATGCGGAAAGAATGAAGGAATACTTAGATTTTGTGGTTAAATTGGAACAAACGCCACCGAAAACATTCGAATCGTACGTGGCGGATGTAGGATCGGTCGCAACTTGAGACGGATAAGTCGCATCAATTTCTTCGGGATCGCCCAGGACTGAAACCGTGGAATTTTTTTAACTCATTCAGCTTGCCCTTGCCAGTACAAGGTCTCCTCATGCTCGTCCGGAGTTCCAATTTTAGCATTAAACCGCTTTAGGTATGCACGAACCAGCGCGCGGGGTAGACGCATATAGACGGCGATGTCGGCTGCCTTGATCTTCATTTGAAACAAATGTCCGATGGACGCCTCATCGGTGCTAGAAAGCGTTCCACCCATAGCGTCCATGCCTGACCTCAAGCCGGTTTGCTCGGGGGTGAATAGGGCTGCTTGCCAAGGTAACGCCATCAACGATTTGATAATCGCGTAACGAATACCGGTCACTCCGGAAATGTCCCGCAACGACGTGCCCTTTTGCAGCTCCATCGCAATCACCGCCAACGCTTCACGACTGACTTTGAACCGCCGCTGCGCCAGCCGCAGGAAGATCGAGTTCGCAACCAGGCTTGGCGTGACAGGGATGGGCATGGCGGTTACGGTGCCAAACATCGTCGAAGGGTCGAGGAGTACCTCTCGCTACCGCAAGTCGCCGGCGCCTGCAGCGGCACGCGCCTACGACCTTCGACTATCTCTCCCTGCACGTATGTGGTCACATTATCGACGACCAAGATTCACTACCAGATGTCTGTCGGCGCCTGCCGTACCGCTTCCAGAATGGAGGTCATCCCGTCACCACCCCGGACCAAATGTTCGATCAGACGTGGCGAATGCAGCGTTAGCCTTAATTGGCGACGGATGAAAGCCTCATCGATCTTCTCCCGCTCGGCCAGAGCGGAGACGGAAGGCACCCTACCGGACTCCATCAGTTCCTGCCAACGGAAAGCACGGGCGATGGCGATCGTGAGAGTATCCGGCTCGGGTGGATACTCATGCACGGCGGTAGTCGCCGGCGCCACCAGACGAGTGCGCCCGCTGCGGCGGCGTGCACGGATGGCGAGACGGATGACAGCGGCGTCCGGAGTGATGACCACTCCCGGCATGCCGCGTAGCTCCGCCGCCAAACCCGCCACTCCGTCCAGGCGCAGGCGCAGCTCGCTCTGGTCGAGGCCGACATCCAAGCGCTCAACGACCTGCTCGACGATGCGCTCCTGTTCGGCGGGAAAGAGCTCGTCCCACACCTCATCGAGGTGCTGCATCGCTTCGACGACTTGGCGGTGATCGAGCCCCATACCCTCACCCTGCCCGACCGCGATCGCGGCGGCACTCGTGGCGGCGAGGATGCCAGGAGTGCGCAGGATACGCCGCAGATGAACCAGTACCTCGCGCTCCAGATCACCCGC
>JAYVTR010000383.1:0-17834 GCA_043788625.1 Planctomycetota bacterium | reverse complement strand
GCCTTGGTGCGCGCAAGAGCATGTGCGAGTCCATGGTTGCGGACGTTTTTAGCGAAGGCTTGAATTAAATGAGGTAATCGAAAGAGCATTATGAATAGGTGGAGTGCGGTTTGAAGGCGCTTTGGTGAGGATTGGGCAGACTAAGGCGGTGGAATAAAAAAGCGACGGATTGGCGCCCAGGTCTTGTTGATTCGTGCATCGGAAAGCTCTCTTGCGCTTCGCTGTTGTTCAGCGATCGCTTGAGCTTGTCCGAGCTGCTCCTCTAAGTTGAGAAGCAGAGTATCTCGTAAAGAGATGGTTCTTGTCAACTCGCGGCTTTTCGTTTCAAGTGCAGCGATGCGGCTGGTAAGGGCTTCGATCAACTCGGATTGGTTCTCTCCATTATGGGCGCGTTCATCTGCCCGTGCCTGAAGCCGACGAATGGAGCTGTCGCGATTGGCTAACTCGATATCCAAATTCTTCCCCCACTCTGAGAGCGAGGTTATTTCAGCCTGAGCTTTAGTCATGAGATGACTTAGCCTGTTTGCTTCTGCATCGCGATCATCGGCCCATTTTGTCAGTTCGTGGTTATTGTCTTGGAGATCAGTGATACGCTGAGAGCGTTCTGTGAGTGTAAGGTCTTGATTGGTTCCCCATTCGCTCAATCGCCTGATATCGTCTTGCGCTTTGGCAATAAGCTGACGAAGATTAATAATTTCGGTTTCGTTGGTCTGGGCCCATTGACGGGCGACGGTTGCATGGTGGTCTTGTTCGATGGCCCAGGTGGATAGTCGCTGAGTCTCATCTTGGAGTTGGACAATGCGTTGATCGCGTTCGGAAAGGGCATGGCTTTGATCGGATCCCCATTCACTTAAGCGTGTAATGTCGCCTTGGGCGGTGGCGAGGCGTTCCCGGAGATTGAGCGCTCCGTCATCATTGACCTGTGCCCACTGACGGGCAATGGCAATTTCGTGGTCTCTCTCGGTGGCCCAGATGACAAGGCGTTGAACTTCATCTTGGAGTTGGCCAATGCGTTGATCACGTTCGGCAATAGTGATGTCTTGTTTGGAGCTCCATTCGTTCAGGCGTGCAATATCGCTTTGCGCTTTGCCAAAGAGTTCGCGGAGATGGAGAATTTCCTTTTCATTGGCTTGAGCCCATTGTTGGGCAACTTTTGTCTCGCGGTCCCGTTCGTTAGCCCAGATGGATAAGTGTCGGAGTTCATCTTGTAGCTGGGTGATGTGCCGATCACGATCGGCAACAGCAGCATCTTGATTGATGCCCCATTCGCTCAGCCGTACAATATCATTTTGTGCTCTAGTGAAGAGTTCGCGAAGGTGTAGAGCCTCCTGGTCGTTGGCTTGCGCCCTCTGACTTGCTGAATTCGCGGCATGATCTCGTTCCTTAGCCCAGGTAACGAGCTGCTGGACTTCGCTTTGGAGCTGCGTGATGCGTAGATCTCGCTCGGCAATGATGCGATCTTGGGTGGATCCCCATTTCCCGAGATGGTTTATCTCATCTTGGGCAGCACATAGCTGAGCTTGCAGTTTATGGATTTCGATGTCGTTTCTTAGTGCCCATGTTGTTGCAGTTGTAACTTCGCTTCGGAGCTCTTGAATGCGTGCGTCACCAGTTGCAATCGTGGATTCAAGCGTGCGAATGTTTTTTTGCAATCTTTGGGCTTCGTCTTGCGATTCATACCACTTGTCATTTAAAGATTTATATTCATTCTGCCATCGGGTATGAGATTCACGATGGAATTGTATTTGAGTGTCAAGGTTCGTCCCCCAGGACGATAATTCTTGGATCCATTTTTCCTTATCCAAGAGCGTCAATCGTAGGCGCGAGTAGCTTAGTGCGTCGGTATAGCTTATCGCCGTCAATGACTCGCTCGGAGGTTTAGATGTCTCACGCCCGCAGATAGCAATCAGAAATAAATCATCAGCTTCATCGGGTATGAAATCCCCATGAAAAGTGTAAGTTGATTCGCCAGGTTTCCAAATGGCGGGGAAGGCCATGGTGGATTGATAAAAGACCTGATGGACGCGAAACGGCTGTAATAATGTTAGGAATTCTGTACTTGTCAGCTCATGAATATGAAATTCATTGTGATAACCTGTACGTTCGCTGTAGTTTATCCGATTAGGCGTGCTAACTATAAAGAGGCCGTCAGGTTTCAAAACGCGATGAGCTTCAGCGATGAATTGTTGCTGGAGCTCCTCGGTGACGTGTTCAATGGTTTCAAATGAGATGACAACATCAAAGCTTGCATCTGGAAACGGTAGATGAGATATGGATCCCTGTATATATTCGAGATTTTTTTTCTGGTATGTTGTTTGTGCGTGTTTAATAGCAGCAGGATCGATGTCGAGCCCAGTAACGCGATGGGCATGCCTGGATAGCAGCTCGGAACCATAGCCCTCGCCGCACGCAGCATCGAGTACTACTTTTCCAACAGTCAGTGGCGAGCTGGCTTTGTATCTGAGCCAGTGTTCTTGCTGGGTGTCAGCACCAATAGAGGCATCGCCTGGAACGAATCGTTCGCCGGTGAAGGCGAACTTGTTAATCGGCGTGGAGCTGGAGCTTTTCACGGGGGGTTGATTCAGTCGGGTATTGAAACGTTCGTAGAGAGCCAAGTCGTACTTGTTTTCAGCTTCGAGCGATTTGTAAAGTGAACCGCCAAGTGCTAGTCGTAATTCAGCAATGCGCTCGGTTAATGTGTTGTTTTTTTCGCGAACGACTTGCCATGTGATGCCAAAATGCAATGGCACAATTTCTTGCAGTATAGATAATGATTCGCTAAAGCGGTCTACAATGCCGACCGTCGGCACGCTATCTAGGAAATTTTCAGCCTGACGGGCGCCTAAATCGTTTTGCCCATTCGTGATCAATTCATCGGCATCCCGATCGAAGCTCGCTCGAGAAAGAAATATCGACTGCTCATTTCTCGCCCTGAGTGAATGGTGCGGTTGTTCTAGATGCAATGCGATCCATTGAGGAAGGGTTACTGGATCGCCATTGATTATTGGTAAGCGATTCAGATTGCGTTCATAATAATAGATGGATGCAAGTCGATCGAGGGGATGGCGTAGAAAAACGATGGGAAATACTTCCAGCTGACCGCAGACTGGAGGTCGCAACTGATGCGAACTGACGGCCAGTATATTTGGACGGGACTCTATAAACGGGATGAGGGTATCAAAGTCCAGTGGTGCTTCTGGATCTTCGCCCTCGAATGCAGTCCAGCGATGTTCGAGACAGCGTTTGAGATTCACATCGATAGAGGAGCCGGCGTTCTTATAGATATGAAAATGCACAAGCAGTGGACGCATGTTAATCCATAGCCTCGATGTGATAATTCTGAAGCGACAGGACCCCCGGCAGGCATCGCCGCGCTGTTTGAATAACAGTAATCACCGTTGCATCGTGTACCCAATGCATTATTTCATGCGAACTTTGAGCACCCGTTGCCACGGCTGGCGACAGGCAATAAACACCATGATTTAAGGGGGGTAGGGTAAATCGAAGTCGATAGGTCTTTGAGGCGCCAATATCTGGGCTTCCCATGGGTGAGGAGGTGTCAGTCCACAGGGAATTGATGGCAAAAATTTCCTGTCCCAATCGATCGGTCATGGTTACGCCGACGATAATGGGCCCCACATGAGTTACATTCTTGATGACCATGCGATAATCGACCTCGGTGCCGGGTTGTGGTTCATATACGGGTGAGCCCACTTCATCAACAAATCCAGCATGAGTGATTATTACTGCCTTGCTGCCTTTTTCCGCGCATTCTGTTGGCAATGCGGTGATTGCTTGCGCGTCCGGCATTGAAGTTTTTGGCAAAGGTAGAGACGTAGGTGCACTATTTTTCGTGTCGTAACAATTGTCCAAATACGCACTGGCCACTTCGTCCGGCGTCCCCGTTAAACGAATTTGACCTTGGTCAATCCATATGGCTGAATTACAGAAATTTTTGAGGGCCGAAACGTCATGGGTTACAAGGATGACAGCTGTTTTTTCACGGAGCCCTTCGATTGCGCGCAGACATTTCTGTTGGAAGCGGGCATCCCCAACTGAAAGCGCTTCATCTACGATTAAGATGTCGGGATCGACATGAATTGCACAGCTAAAGGCAAGGCGGACGGCCATGCCACTTGAATATGTTTTCAATGGCTGATCGATGAACTTGTGAATGTCGGCAAACTCGATGATGGGTTCCATTTTCTTTACAATATCGTCATTGGAAAATCCTAATATGGAGCCATAGAGGCGGATGTTTTCCCGCCCAGTGTATTCCATGTTGAACCCACTACCAAGTTCGAGAAGGGCGGTGATTCTTCCGGTGGTTGTTATTTTGCCGGTAGTTGGGGTAAGTGTCCCCGCAATCATTTGCAGGGTCGTGCTTTTGCCGCAGCCGTTACGCCCGATAATTCCGACGGTTTCTCCCCGGCGTACGGCTAAAGATATACCCTGAACGGCCCAAAATTCACGACCATAAGGTTTGTCTAAAAATCCCCCCCATAAGAGCTGCTTAAGGCGGTCGACAGGTTTAACATACATTCTGTACATCTTGCCAAGATTTTCAGCCTGGATAATGATGTCATTTGATTCGGTCGTTACTTGACTGGGACTCGGTTTGTTCATGCGTGCGCTATCATAATTCTACGAATCATCTTATCGTTCAATCGTGCGCTGAACGGCATGACTTGGCTTTTAGCGCGGCACTGCTCACAGGACATCCGCAAACCCCTTCCGGGTCACCATGAACCACGCATAGCCACCGATCATCGCTAGCCCACCAAGGGCAAAAGCTGTCAGCCAAATTGCTGGCTCACCTACCGTGCCGATGATGAGATGTCCCCGTACCAATTCGATCATCGGCGTCAGAGGGTTCAGCATTATCCAGCCGCGGTAGGCCTCGGGGATAGCCGTCACCGGATAAAAAATCGGTGTGGCAAAGAACAAGACCTGAAGGGCAACTCCAACTAGATAGCCGACGTCACGCAAATAGACGCCCAGCGAGGACAGAAACCAACTGCAGCCCAGGCCGAGCATCGCCAGGGGTAGCAACGAAACGGGCACCAACAGTGCTGTCCATGGCACCGAGCCATGTACGATCAAGGAAGCGGCAAGTGCAATCAGTAGGCCAACTCCGACGTGATAGGCGGCCGCGCCAACAGTTGCCAAGGAGAGGATCTGTAGTGGGAAAACGACTTTTTTAACAAAGTTGGGTACTCCGACAACTAGCCCTGCTGCTCGTCCGACTGGTTCTCCAAAAGTCTGAAAGGCCAGCTGTCCAGCAAACATTACCAGAGCGAATTCCGCTAGACTGTCGCCGCCGCGTTCGTGAGGCCAGCGGGATTTAAAAACGACTCCGAAAACAAATGTGTATACTGCCAGCATAACAATGGGAGTGATGAAACTCCACAGCAGCCCCAGGTAACTTCCCTTGTACCGCCCTTCAATTTCGCGCTTAGTGAATTGAAGAATGAGGTGGCGGTGCTGCCACAGATCCCGTCCCAGAGTTAGGGGGTTAAGCCAATGAGCGAGATGAGCCAATGGCCGGGAACGCATGGGGATATAAATGTACGGGACGATCTGTAAGGGCAAGGCTGATAGGGCTCGAAAACCCACTTTTTAATATTATTTGTTGAGATGTAAGCGTTTTTTTCACTGCGTTTTCATCAGAAGCATATGGTTAGGAGCTGAGTGCTCATGGTCGATGCTCATCGTTTCGCGCCGCTCAATTGGACGGGCTAAATTTCTGTATAGCCATTCTAAGCGCAGGGCCATTAAGCTATGCGAGTGATCGTTTCTCCCCTGGAACGCGGCATTTTGGCGTATGGCCTCAGCCTGACTGGGAGCAGCTTTAAGTTCGCGAATTATGCGCGCCGCAGCTCGTCCATTACCACTGGGAAAGAGCCTACCGCTATGGCCGTCGGTTATTAAATCACGATTTCCGACGACATCACTTGCCACCACCACTAATCCGGCTTGCCACGCCTCTAGCACCGCCAGCGGCATGCCTTCCCAGCGTGAGGTCGATAAATAGATGCTAGCACCTTTAAGAACTAGTGCCGGCGTATCCGTGGGGGGGTGAAAAAATAAATGCCCACCTACCCCACGACGGATGGCGGAGGTAGTGAGCTGCGGATTTTGCAAACCCTCACCATAAGCATCAATGCGGAAGTCAATGCTTTGCAAGGTAAGGATGCGCGCGATTTCAATAAGTAATTCCGGGTTTTTCTGATGATTATTGCGGTTAAAGCTAACGATGCGTATTTGTGCGAGGGTTGGCCAAGATGCCCAAGTAGGGGACATGACGTTTAAATTGATACCATTTGGCACCACCGCCAACTTGCCGCGATACTGGCGCCAGCGCTTGTGGGCGAGATCGGCTTCGCCGGCCGATACGGCGATGGCGCAGTCGGTGGCATAGCTCAGCAGGCGTTCAACGTGACAATACACGTGATGTTTGATGCTATTAGTGACGGGGACGCCGTGAAAACTATGTGCTACCGGCAGGCCTAGGGTAATTCCCAACGTACGGCTGGAAATGCCGGCACATGTACCGTGACTGTGCACCACTTGGATACGATTTTTTTCGACAAAGCTGCGTAGCTGGCAGAATGAGCTAAGCGATAAACTGCGATGTGGGAGGGCACACAGATGTGTCACCCCAAGTTGTTGGCGATACCGCGGCCAGTAAATGCCGTTGTCAGGGCAGGCAATAAAGTGCTCGATGCCCGGCATTTTGGCATCAATAACCTGTAAGATATGTTCTGGACCGCCGCCGTGATCACTGCGCCCGCTGATATGCAATACCCGCAACGGGGCGTCAGTCGTAGGTCGCGGGTGAAGGATCATTTTGGAGCGATGACGATATCACTCACGCGAGCGCTTCCAGGTCTAATATGACGCATGGATGGATCTGTTGCACCACTGCGAGTGGTTGAAATGACATGCTCTGTCGTCACGCTCCTCTAGCATCATGAAAGCCATGACGTCCGTCCCCCGGCTCCGCATATCGTGAAGGCTCTATGTCCAATGGCTCACGACCCACGCAGGGGGTCTCTACAGCAGGGCGGGGCCGTCATATGGCTGACGGGCCTATCGGGTACGGGCAAATCAACCATCGCCAAAGCATTGGAGGGTCAATTGATCCGTGCCGGGCGCGCTGCATATATTCTCGATGGTGACGACCTGCGGCACGGTCTGAGTCGAGATCTTGGATTCAGTCCGGTCGATCGTCATGAACACCTGCGTCGCGTAAGCGAGGTTGCACGTATGTTTGCCGACGCAGCCGTAGTGGTCATCGTGGCGGTGATTTCGCCGTACGCGGCGGATCGTGCGGCGGCGCGGGCCTGCGTTGCCGATTTGCCTTTTATTGAAGTTCATGTCGATGCCGCGGTCGGCGTGTGCGAAGCGCGCGATCCCAAGGGGCTCTACCGTAAGGCGCGTGCGGGGACGATTGGTAATCTGACCGGCATCGGTGCGCCTTATGAAGTGCCAACTGCACCTGATCTACGACTCGACACGGGCAGTCAGTCGGTGCCGGAATCAGTGCAGGTGATATGGCAAGTATTGAGCGCTCGCGGCTTATTGTCGCCCCTGTCGAGGCCAATCTAAAGCACGTAAATGCGCTTGACCTCAACCCATTACGGATTGCCGATATTTTTAAGTATTTGGACTTCCATGTTGGCTCTTTGTTTGAAATTTAACGCATCCGTTGCGGAGTCTGCGAAATCTCAGCGCGTTACATGTCGATATGGGGCTTACCGTCGCCACTACCCACCATGGTTGATAGAGGAGCATCGCGCGGGATCGCTTAGGGGGATATGTGATCCATTTGATAATCTCATCGCTACAAGCGCTTGGTTGCCCATGTGCGGTTGCTGACCCTAGATGAATTGTTGCGTGCGCACATTGGAGATTAAGGCCTAATCGCCCTTGCGCCGGTATGGCAACTACGACGCTCACCGCCCATTATGAGCGCTCAGTCTTTGCCATCCGCTTCTATGCGTACTCGTGCGTGGTGGTCTGACGCGGCGCTGATGTGTGGAATAGTAATTGCCGCATTCGGCATGTGCACTTCGGTGCCAGTTGTCTATGTCGGCTATGTCTTAGCTGCCGTCGGGGCGTTGCTGCAGCCGCGGCAAATCACGCCTTTTCTCATTGGTTGGCAATGGGCGGTAGCATTCAGCCTATGGATGACGGTGTGTGGTTTTCTGAGTCCGTTTGCGGTATCGCGGGTGCCACCGGGGTGGGTCTATTGCTGGCCAGCCCTGCCATTATGGGCCTTAGCTGCATCGCAGCCGCGACGTTTACGTTCGGCAATGTGGGCCTTATTGGGCGGCGCGGTCGTCGCCACCTGCCTGGCTGTGGTGCAGTTCATGGTCGGCTATCGCAACGATGCGCAGCCATGGCGAGTCGACAGCAACGGCGTGCGTCAGTTGAAGGCATCGGGCTTTTACAGCCATTGGATCCGCTTTGGCGATGCCTTGGCATTCGCATCCTTATGGTTGGTGGCGTGGTTTTATCGCATGGCGCGGCGGCATACGTGGTGGCTGTACGGCTTACTGGGGCTCATTGCCATGGGAGTGGTAGCCACCTTTATCAGCAGCGCTCGCGGGGCTTTTTTAGCGTTTATCATCGGTGGATGGGTGCTGGCGGCGGGATTGCTGCCATGGCGACGTTTAGCCTTGGTTACGATTTCCATGATCGTCTTGCTCAGCGTGATCGGATTGGCGGCTTGGCCTACACAAGGTCCACGTATTCAAAATGCCTTGGCTGGCAAAGATGGGCGGACCTTCATCTGGCATACCGCTTGGGAAACTTTCCGTCTGTATCCCATCACGGGCGTTGGTCATCGCGGATATGATCAGGCAGCTGTGGCGACCGTGGCGCATGGATTGTCTGAGGCGGGTCCTGAAGGGGCCAACATGGGCAATGCACATAATAGTTTTTTGAGTTTGTTGGTACTGTATGGTATTCCGGGACTCTTTTTGTGGTGCGGATGGCTAGCCAGTGTGGTGCGTCATTTGTGGCGGCATCGTCAGCGTCATCCGGCGGTGTGGCCGTTGGTTTTAGCGACATTGGGGGTATTTTTGGTAGGTTCGCTTACCGAGGATTTGGCCGCCTACGCGTCATCGCGCTTTCAGCTTTTCTTCGGCTTGGCTTTGGCGCTCGGGTGCGCGCTGGGAACGGACAGCTCGCTCAATGACTCGGCCAATAACCAGTCTATGCTGCCATTGTCGCGGTAAAAAAAAGGTCGCATGTCAGCGTTTTTCGAAATGCTGTGCGGCGTTTCACTTGATGCCGAAGCAACCTATTTACAACAACTAACATAGTATACATACTAAGACGTACCTATGAAAAAAGCCCTCATTACCGGTATAACCGGTCAAGATGGATCTTACCTCGCTGAGCTCTTGCTCGATAAAGGCTATGAAGTCCACGGTATTAAACGACGGTCATCGTCGTTCAATACCGATCGCATCGATCACCTCTATCAGGATCCGCATGAGCCCGATCGGCGCGTGCATCTGCACTACGGCGATCTCGCCGATGCCACCAACCTGATCAATATCGTCGGTCAGGTGCAGCCGGATGAGATCTACAACCTCGGCGCCATGAGCCATGTGGCGGTGTCGTTCGAGATGCCGGAATACACGGCCGATGTCGATGGCGTCGGCACCCTGAGATTGTTGGATGCCATTCGCATCCTGGGTCTGGAAAAGAAGACCAAGTTCTATCAGGCTTCGACCAGCGAGTTGTTCGGCAAGGTGCAGGAAATCCCCCAGCGCGAGACTACGCCGTTCTATCCTCGCTCACCGTATGCGGTGGCCAAGATGTACGCTTATTGGATCGTGGTGAATTACCGCGAAGCCTACGGCATCTACGCGTGCAATGGCATCCTCTTCAACCACGAATCGCCACGCCGTGGTGAGACCTTCGTAACGCGCAAGATCACCCGCGCGATCTCGCGTATCCGCAACGGTCTCGAACAATGCCTGTACCTGGGCAATATGGATTCCCTGCGCGATTGGGGCCACGCCAAGGATTACGTGCGCATGCAGTGGATGATGTTGCAGCAGCACCAGGCCGAGGATTTCGTCATCGCCACCGGTAAGCAGATCAGTGTGCGCCGTTTCGTCGAGCTGTCGTGCGCCGAGGCCGGCATCACCGTCAAGTGGTCGGGCATCGGCGTCAATGAGATCGGCACCGACACCGCCAGCGGTAAGGTGATCGTACGCGTCGATCCCAAATATTTCCGCCCTACGGAGGTCGAAACCTTGTTGGGCGATCCGACCAAGGCCAAGCAGAAGCTCGGCTGGGTGCCGGAAATCACGGTTGAGAAGCTGGTCCAGGAAATGATGGCCCATGATCTCGAGCAGGCGCGGCAGGATACGGTGCTCAACCAGCACGGCTTCAAGACCAAGGCCTATCGCGAATGAGCTACGACCTCCACGCTCCGATTTTCGTTGCCGGTCATCGTGGTCTGGTCGGGTCGGCGTTGGTGCGCACGCTCGCCGCGCGCGGCCACACGCGCATTCTCACCCGCACCCGCGCTGAGTTGGACCTGCAACGGCAGGACCAGGTCGAGAAGTTTTTTGCCACTGAAAAGCCGGTGTACGTGCACTTGGCGGCAGCGAAGGTTGGTGGCATCCACGCCAACAACACCTATCGTGCGCAGTTTCTCAGCGAAAATTTGATGATCGCGTTGAACATTCTCGAGGCCGCACGGCTGCATGGAGTCCGCAAATTGCTGTTTTTGGGCTCTAGCTGCATCTATCCGCGGATGTGCCCACAGCCGATGAAGGAAGATTACCTGTTGAGCGGCCCGCTTGAGCCAACCAACGAGCCCTACGCCATTGCCAAGATCGCCGGCGTAAAGCTGGTCGAAAGCTATAATCATCAATACCGCCTGGGCTGGTTATCGGCGATGCCGACCAATCTCTATGGGCCAGGGGATAATTACGACCTAGCCAATTCGCATGTGTTGCCGGCGCTGATCCGCAAATTCCACGAGGCCAAGGAGCGTGGCCATGCGCCGGTATCGTTGTGGGGCACTGGCGCCGCCCTACGTGAATTCCTGCACGTCGATGACTTGGCCGAGGCTTGTTGCTATCTCATGGAACATGTCTCAGCTGGTGAGGCGAGTATGGATTTGTACAACGTCGGCTCAGGTGCCGAAGTGTCGATCCGTGAATTGGCCGGAATCGTCCAGCGAGCCGTCGGTCATCAGGGCGAGATTCAATGGGATGCCAGCAAGCCCGATGGCACGCCGCGTAAATTGCTCGACTCGTCACGTCTGGCCGCACGCGGCTGGCAGGCACGCATCAGTCTTGAAGAAGGCATCCGCCGTACCTATGGCGACTTTCTGCAGGTCGATCGACTACGCTTCGCCAGTGCTTCGGCCGGTTAACTATTAACTAATTAGTAATTGCGCGGCGCATGTGTATCCCAAGGTGGGGGCACATGCGCCGTGGCTTTTCCTTAATTGAGCTGTGCGTCGTCATCAGCCTCGTAGCGATCATGTCATGTGTGGCGATGCCCACCGTACAGATGGTGCGTCGCGTGGCGATTGCCAGCAGATGTGGTGGAAATCTGCATCAAGTAGGTCTCGCGTTAGTGGCTTACGCTAATGATTGGGAAGGTCAGTATCCAGCGATCAGCCGCGCTGATCCAATTCATGATACGGCCGCGACCAGCGATGCTTGGTTTGATCGTTTGCCGGATTTTCTTGAGGCGCCGAATGCCATCAAGGTCATGCAATGTGCCGGCGTACATTTGGGATCGACGGTGGCGGGTTTTGCCGAGACGGCGCCCAAAAGCTTCAAGATGAACGGCTCGCGGGTTGAGCTTGCTGACGCGCCACGCCATTGGCTGGTGTCGGCAGTGCGACGGCCCAGCGAATTGCTGCTGTTGGTCGATAGCGTCAGTGGCACCACCGGGGTTGGCCAATGGGGCTATGCCGGGCCGACCTACATCACCGATGTGCGTCATCGCGGACGCGTCAACGGCTTGGCCGCCGATGCGTCGACGTGGTTGCAGCGTCCAGCACCAGCGGCTTGGAGGACCGTATTCGCCTGGGATTACCCTGGGGAATAGAGATTCATTCGACGGTAACCGATTTCGCCAGATTGCGCGGCTGATCGACATTGCAGCCACGGCGCTTGGCGACGTGGTAGGCATAGCGCTGCAGAGGCAGAATGCACAAGATCGGCTGCATGGCCAAGGCATGGGCACGTTCAACGGGGAAGACGTGATCGCACAGATCGCGCAGCTGCTGGTCGTCGCCATGCCCGACGCCGATGAGACGCCCGTCGCGGGCGCGGACTTCTTGCACATTAGAAAGCATCTTCTCATATGCTTCGTCCTGCGGACACATGCACACCACCGGCAAGGTGGCGGTGACCAGGGCGATCGGGCCATGCTTGAACTCGCCGGCGGGATAGCCGTTGGCGTGGATGTAGGCGATCTCCTTGAGTTTGAGTGCGCCTTCAAGAGCCGTGGGGTGTTCGCCGAGACGCCCAAGAAATACGCTGGCATCGGCCGGCGCAAACAACTCGGCGGCCTCGGCGACAGCGGCTTCGCAGCCGGCCAAGGTAGCACAAACCTGTTCGGGTAGTCGGCGCAGGTTTTCCAGGGTCAAGGCCTCGGCGGTGGGCGTCAGCAGACCTTTGGCCTTGGCGATCTGCAAGGCGAACAGATAGAGTGCTAAGACTTGGGCAGTATACGCCTTGGTCGACGCGACGCCGATTTCCGGGCCGGCAAACAAGGGCATCACGCCATGCGCTTCGCGAGCGATAGTCGAGGTGACGACGTTTACCAGGGCGATGGCTGGTAGGCCGAGTTGTTTGGCCAGGCGCATGCTGGCGAGGGTGTCGGCGGTCTCGCCGGATTGACTGATGGCCACCGCCAAGCCGCCGCGAATGGGCACTGGTTTGCGATAGCGGTATTCGCTGGCGACTTCGACTTCGACGGGAATTCCGGCGAGGTGCTCGATAAAGCGCTTGGCCAAGAGGGCGGCGTGCCAGCTGGTGCCGCAGGCGATGAACGACACGTGGGTGACGGCGCTCAAGTCGATGCCGAGATCGGGCATCACCAACAGGTCGTGGCCAGCGAGCGTATTGATGCGGCTGGCCAGCAAGCGGGTGAGCACCGCCGGTTGTTCGGCGATCTCTTTAGCCATGAAGCTGTCGAAATTGCCTTTCGACACAGCTTCGGCGCTGATTTCAATCGGTGCAAAAGTGGTCGCCACGGCCGCCCCGGCAAAGGTGGTGATGCTGACGCGTTTGGGGCCAAGGTCAGCAATCTGGCCGTCATCGAGGTGCAGCACGTGGTTGGCATGCGGCAGCAGAGCTGGGATGTCAGAGGCCAGCATCATCGCTTCGGCGCCGCGACCGACCAACAGCGGCGAGCCCTGGCGTACGGCGAGAATCCGCTCTGGGAAATCGGCAAAGACCACGGCAAAGGCGAACGAACCGCTCAGGCGTGGCAATACCGCGCGCACTGCGGCCAAGGGATCACCCTTGCTTTCGCCGGCATAGGCTTGGGCGATGAGGTGGGGGATGACTTCGGTATCGGTTTGGCTACGGAAGATCACGCCAGCGGCTTGCAGCTCTTTGCGCAGGCTGTCGTGGTTTTCGATGATGCCGTTGTGGACCACAGCAATGCGCTGGTCGCAGGACAAATGCGGGTGGCTGTTGGTCTCGGTTGGCGCACCGTGCGTCGCCCAACGGGTATGAGCAATGCCGACGCAGCCGGCCATTGGCTCGGTGACCAAGCGTTGGGTCAGATGTTCGAGCGTGCCGGCTGCCCGCCGTAAGGCGATGCCGTCACCATGCAGCAAGGCAATGCCTGCCGAATCATAACCGCGGTATTTAAGCCGCTCCAGGGCGACTAGTAAGATCTGCTCAGCATTTTTTGGACCGAGGTAACCAGCGATGCCGCACATATCAGAATTTCTCGATCGAGCAGACGGTGATGACAGGGGTGTTCATGGGCGCGCCGATCTTGTCAGTGACCACCGGCTGTCCATGGATTGCGTCGATCAAACTTGCACCGACCATCGCCGCCCCACTCATGGAGGTTTCCGATGTCCAAGCATAATTCCTACTTTGACGGTGCTGTGCAATCGCTCGGGTTCGAGCGTCATGGCCGTAAGCAGACGGTGGGCGTCATTGAACCGGGTGAATTCCATTTCGGCACCGACGCCGCTGAGCGCATGACCGTCATCAACGGTGAACTACAGGCCAAGTTGCCTGGCTCGGCTACGTGGGTGGTCTATCCCGCCGGCACCAGCTTCGAGATTCCGGCCAAGTCGGGCTTCGACGTGAAATCGACGGTGGCCAGCGCCTATTGGTGCGAGTTCATCTGATGGGACGCATCGCCGCGGTGATCTACGATCACGACGGCACCTTGGTCGACTCGCTGGCGGTGGTGGTGACAGCCACCAACACTGCCCTGCGTGAGCACGGTCTGCCCGAACGGCCGGCGACCGAGATCATCAGAGGCATGGCCTATCCGACGATTCCGCGCATGGGCCTGCATTCCCAGCTGAGCGAGCCGGCAATATTGGCGCAGTTGGCGAGCGATTTCTATGTCGCCATGCAGCGCCTGCCGCACTTGGTGCGGGCTTATGATGGGGTGCCTGAATTGATCGCTGAGATCGCCGCCCGTCGTCTTCCGCAAGGTATGGTCAGCAATAATTCAGGGGCTTTCATCCGCGCGGCCATGCGTCACCTCGGCTTGGCATCATCATTTGCCGCTTTATTGGGTGAAGAAGACTGCCCTGCACCCAAGCCCGATCATCGGGGCGCTTTATTGGCGGCGGTGCAGTGCGGCGTGGCCCCCGAGGCATGCCTATTTATCGGCGACAGCCCGGCCGATTGCGACGCCGCGCACGGGGCCGGGATGCGGGCGGTGGGGGTGACATGGGGCATCCATAATGCTGCAGAGATGTCAGCCATGGGCTTTGATGTGCTCGTCGATCATCCGCGTGATATTCTGCAGTTGCTCTGATGGGCGATAGCCGCCGGCTTTGAGCTTTGAGCTTTGAGCTTTGAGCTTTGAGCTTTGAGCTTTGAGCTTTGAGCTTTGAGCTTTGAGCTTTGAGCTTCGAAAGTTGGTCGCTGGTCGCTGGTCGCTGGTCGCTGGTCGCTGGTCGCTGGTCGCTGGTCGCTGGTCGCTTGCGGCAAGTTCCCACTAAGGATTTTCACATTCAAACGTAGACTCCTCACCGAGGTTTCCGTCCATGCGTACCATCGTCCCTGCCTTGATGTCTTTGTGCGTGATGGCGGCTGAGCCAGCGCCAGAGATCCCCGTCACTACCGTCGTCCTGTATTCCAGTGGCGTCGGTTATTTCGAGCATCAGGGCAGTGTTGACGGCATGGCCCAGGCTCAGCTGCGTTTCAAGACCGGGCAGATCAATGACGTTTTGAAATCCTTGGTACTGCAAGATCTCGACGGTGGCAGCATCGGCACCGTGGTCTATCCGAGTCAGGATCCGCTCGACAAGACCCTCGCCAGTTTCCAGGTCGACCTGCGCGGCAATCCGACGTTGGCGCAGATAATCGGACAGTTGCGGGGAGCGGTGGTGCAGGTCGGTTGGCAAAGCGAAAAAGTCAGCGGGACGATCCTGGGCGTTGAATCGCGGACGCGGGTCTTGGGCGACAAGCAGACCGTGGTGATCAGTGTCGTCAATCTGCTGACGGCGACTGGTTTTCGGCAGATACCGCTGGATGAGGTCAGTGCCTTGGCCCTGACCGATGCCAAGCTGCAAGCCGAATTGACCAGTGCCTTGGCGGTCGTGGCCCAGGCACGTGATCAGGACAGCAAGCCGGTAGAATTGCACTTTGATGGCCAGGGTAAACGTGGCGTGCGTATCGGCTACGTGGTCGAGACGCCGTTGTGGAAAGTCAGCTATCGCCTGGTCTTGCCAGAGGTCGGTAAAGACCAAGCCGGCCTGCAGGGCTGGGCCATGGTCGATAATCAAACTGATAGCGATTGGAAGGGCATTAACCTGTCGCTGGTCAGCGGGCGACCGCTGTCGTTTATTCAGGATCTGTATCGACCGCGCTACCTGCCTCGACCGGTAGTAGAGGCCCACGATGAGGTTGCTCTCAAGCCACAGGTTTATGGCGGCGCCATGCCGACCGCAGCCCCGGCCATGGATATGGCCCCCGCATCGATGAACGCACCCGCTGAAAAAAAAATGGGGCAGTTACGTAGGGCCGAGGCCGAAAATACTCTCAGCTCGGCCGGCCGTCCAGCCGCGCCGCTGGATATTGCCGCTTCGGTGCGCTCACGTGCCACCGGCGAAGAAGTCGGCGCTTTGTTCCAGTATCAGGTCGCAGATGTCACCTTGCCGCGCCAGCGTTCGGCGATGTTGCCGATCGTCACTGCCGCGGTGCAGGTCGAGCGGGTCAGTATCTACAACCAGGAAGTACATGCGACGCACCCCCTGGGCGGCGCTTTGTTGACCAATACCACCACCAATCACTTGCTCGCCGGGCCGGTGTCGGTGTTTGATGGCGGAGCGTACGCCGGCGATGCCCAGCTGACGCAATTGCCACCTGGTGAACACCGTCTGCTCAGCTTTGCCATCGACTTGCCGGTGACGGTCGATCCGAAGCTGCAGCGTGATGAATCACACCTCGTCAGCGGGCGTATCGTCGATGGGGTGTTGTGGGCGACCCAAGCGCAAGTGGCGATCCAGGAATATGCCTTCACTGATTCGTCGCCGCAGCCGCGCACGGTGATGCTGGAATACCCGCGTCGCAATGGCTGGACGCTGCAAGACACTCCAGCTCCGTTTGAGAGCACCGATGCCGTGTACCGCTTCAAAGTGGCGGTGCCCGCCGGTGGCAAGCCGGTATCGTTTACCGTTCACGAGACGCATATCGAGCAAGAGACCATGGGTATTCTCGACCTCGATGATGAGTCGTTGCTGCGCTATGCGCAGACTACGACGATCTCAGCAAAAGTGCGCGCCGCGTTACAGCAGGCCGCACAACTGAAAGTTCAGGTCACCGCCGCCGAGCGGACGCGCGCCGCCAAGCAAGCGGAGGTCCAGGTGATCGTCCAGGATCAGCAGCGCCTGCGTGAGAACATGCGCACGGTGCAGGGCAACCAGACCAGTCAGTACTACCAGCGTCTGTTGACCAAACTGAATGACCAGGAAAGCAAGGTCGAGGCCCTGCAGGTTGAAGTCGAGCGGCTGCAGGCCGAAGCCGACAGTAAACGTAAGGCCTTAGCTGACTACCTCACTAAACTTGCCGTCGAATAAGCGCGCGGCGTGGTTCGAAAGGTAACCGATTGGTGATTGTAGTTCGCTGAATCGAGTGACAAGAATCTCCCATGAGCAGTGATGCAGAATTCAATCTTCTCGCCAACCCATGGGTCATTCCTTGCCTGATCCTCGCCAGTGGCGTGGTCTTGGGTTGGATAGCCGATCGCGTGGCGCGGATGTGGTTGCTGCGTTGGGCGGCGACCACGGCGTGGAAGGGTGACGAGGTCATCTTGCAGGCAGTGCGTGGCGTAACCTGGCTGTGGGTGTTCTTGTTGGGCCTGCACCTGGCAGTGCGCGTGGCGCCATTGCACGGCGAGGTGGCGGCCTCCATCAGCCGCTTGGTCGAGGTGCTGGTCATCATCTCGCTGACTCTCACTGCCGCCCGCATCGCCACCGGCGCTTTGGCTTTGTATGCCGAACGCATCGCTTTCCGCGGCTCGGCGACAGTCATTCCGTTGTTGGCGCGCATCGTGCTCTTCATCATTGGCGGCTTGGTCATCCTCGAGACCGAAGGGGTGTCGATCGCGCCGATACTCACCGCTTTAGGTGTCGG
>JAYVTR010000382.1:0-20486 GCA_043788625.1 Planctomycetota bacterium | reverse complement strand
GATTGGCCCTCACGCACGCGATCACGCGAAGTCGGGATGTTATGCGTTAAGAAGCATGTGACATACGATGTCGTCTCAGCCTGTGATTGCGCTGGATCAGCCAAAATCCCACCGCCCCTCTTTTTGCCGATTATATCAGTGTTTGTTCCAGCATTTTGATAGTTTATCGGATTAAAATTTTCCGATTCCAAGTTGATGCTGTCACCAAAAATGGCCAGTGGTGTATGCTTTTTCACTTTGCTTGTGAGACCATGAACTGAAACATCGTGTTCAACTGTATTGACGTTACCTTGCACATAAACGGTGTTAGGACACACAATCGACGTCTTGCTCTCACCAAATTTATATGCTTTGTAACCCCAATAAATATCACTTGCGTTGAGAATGCGTACTCCGTGATGAAAATCATCGTCCCTGAACGCAGGAGCGACATCGAGGGGATATGGCTGCAGTCGATGTACTCCGGACCACAGCATGTATGGATTCGCCATATTAGATAACGCTGACATGTTTGGAGTCACTGCTGAAAAAGTATTTGGCAGTGGGAACAGCGGATCGAAGCTCCACGGGTTCATTCCCGCATTGAAGGTCAATTTTTCATTGGGATTCCATGGATAGCGATTGGTGCGAGACGCGTACAATAAACCGTTGAATAAATCAGATAAAGTACCATCGCTTGTTACCGTCGGCACGCTACGTGAACTCATCGGTTTCTTAACTGCATCCGTTAGCAAGCGAGTACGCAAATAGCCTTGAATACCCTCCGCTTGGATGCCGGCTGTACTCATATCCTTATCTAACGGATCCTTACCCATATTGAGAGTGAGAGTGGTCGTCTTACCAAGTAACAAGCGGTTTGTAAGCTCACCATGTCCAGCGTAGATCGTACGTAATGGATCGCTTGCATCTTTTTCAGTACCATCTTCCCAGGTCCGCTTTTGACTCCAAAACTCGCGTGGCGAGTAGAACCACTCTTCACTGGCACATGCTGCCGTTGGTTGGCTGGACAAGTAACTGAAGAAATCTTCGGTGATGTCGTAGATTCCAAAGAAAACCTGATACTGACTGGCGAGGTACTTGGCCGTTGCGCCTGCGCCCATGCCATTGTCCCAGTCATGGAAATCGAGTGCACCATCGCCATTCGTATCAGAGCTGTCACCAGTTATCTTAAGCGAAAGATTCTGAAACACGACCTGGGTAGCGACCGTCGTAGAACCGCTCTGCACGCATGGGCCAGCCAATAGATTGTGGCTCCATCCCATCAGATCTGCTGACACGGGGGCTGAATTGTTATCCACAATAGGCTGGAAATCTGAATTAGTCAGCGTGGTAACATTTTTAGTTCCTTGGTAATAAAGGAAATTATAGATATTAGGAGAGACCTCCACAATGCGCAGGAAAACATTCGGACCTATTGTCGTCGGCATGGGGCTGCCTGGGTTCGGCTGGTCATCCTTCCAACGCGATGTACTTACTAGATTTCTCTTTGCTGTAGGGCGTGTCGGAAGCGGTAATGTTTCATCCCAACAGTCTGGACGATAAGAATGTGTCTGAGCAGGGATAAAAAATTGATCGCTGGTATCCCAGTCCGTGACCCACGGAATATACTGGGTGACGGGCGCTATGCTCCAATGTCCATAACTTGACACGTATGAATTTACATCATGCACCACAAAGGGAATGTTATCATTCATGTTCAAACCAAATGAGCGCCCGAGTGAATCATTCCATTGGGTGAATGCTGCCGGATTTGCTGGGGCGGGCGTTGGACAAGTGTCCCAATCAAGCACCGGATCCGACGAATAGACTATATTGTTATTCGCGTCAAACCATCCAACCGGTCCGGCCAACACCCAATTGCCGTGTCCATTCCAATTTTTGCTATTCATCATAGTTATTTGTGCAGAGGTCACTCCAAAAACCCAGTTATCCTCAACCTTCACACTCGTTGATACCGGTGTGCCTTGAGTTTGAACAAGTGGTGAATTGCTTGAATAAACAAGTTTCAGCTCAGTCCCACTCAAGCGTATAGCTTCGACTGGGGAAAATTCTTCTACATCGGTCGTGTTGGTGGAAACATCATCGAATATTTTCAAGGAGCGTTTAGGATTTGTGCCGCTAAAAGTTGGGAAGGGTGCAGTTGAGGTCAAAGAAACCACCACTTCGCGTTGCGCTTCTTTATACGCTTCTAACGCTGGGACCCATGTCTTAGTAGCTGTATCGTTCCCATCGAAGCCGAATTTCGCAATAAACGGATTCCCATCACCGAGGTCGCAGGGTTGTGAATTTACGCGCACCGTCGTTAGACTGGTTTGGAAACGGAGCTTCTTCGATGCGTCATAGGTATAAACGAGCTGCGCAGGAACATCATTTAATGACGTCTTTTTCAAAGTAGCCGGGCGATTCCAATTGGTATAAACAATCTTCGAATCGACTTGATTAAAAATGCCATTGTTCGGCATCGCAGCCCCAGCCATACCTGATGAATTCGCATTTTTTCCTGCTCCATTCGCATCAAATTGAGCGTCACCACCGACAAACCAACTCGCACGTTCCGAAGCTTGTGGTATCGCTGGCTCTAAGCGACGCTGAGTAAAGAAGCCACGCGTTGGACTGTACAACACGGCAATGTAACTATCACGGCCACTTAATAACTGTGACAATCCGGCATTGCCGTCACGCAACATAAGCCCGACTTTCTGATCAGCTGGACCATTCAGGCTTGTAGTGTCTATCTGGCATTGGATATACTTAAATTTCGTTGCATCAAAGCCGGTGAAAGTCTCAGGCTGGTATAAACCAATGGCCGGTGACGAAGTTGTCCCGGTAGGAATCTCTGACGATGATTGTGACGAACTATTCCATGTTAAGCTAATCGTATCTCTACCCGTGCCTTGAAAATAATCGATGACGAAATGATAGGGTGTATTTTTAACCAACGGCCCAACCGTTGTATAGGAAAATGTGTTCGCTCCCATTTTCCATGAATCTGGGCTCGTCATTAAATTGCCATCGAACCACATACGCGCGCCATCATCCGCGTTTATGGTAAAAGTGTACGCTTCACTGAATTGTGGAGCGATGAAGCCCTCGTAACGCACGCTAAAATGATTTGCCATGCTGGCAGCTGTGCCTACCGCTGCATTTATCTCAGCCGGACCGGGGATGCTCACCATTGGCATTATTAAATTCGCTATTGAGTCCGGTTTTCCGGTGAGTGCACGGCCATTGTTACCGGTACTTATATAGGCATTGGTTTGATTTCCGTCCGCGCCTTGATTACTTTCCTCACCCCAGGTGGCCAAGATGAGCGGACTATAACGTCCCGCATTAGGCGACATTTCATCTTTAGGCAAGGCATCTTTAAAGTAAGAGACTTTGACCCCTGGAAACGAAATGCCCGCCCATTTAGGCTGTTTCAGGTGAAAAAAACGCCAGTTATCGTTATACCATTTAGGCGTATGAATTTGTTTACCAAGAGTGTCGAGTTCCAGGTATTGAGGCGCACCTTCCCGGCAAGCGGCAGCAACCGACAGTGTTCCACCAGGTATATAGGTATTGCGTCGCAATGATCCATTCTGATTGATTGGCGATGGATCCGAACTGGATAACGAAGAGTCCAACCCAATGCCGCGCCAAGCCCTAACCCCCGTTTCCCCAGGACTGATGTGTTCGCTGACATCAATGGCGACAAACGGTTTAATAAACGGACGCCAATGTTTTCCATATGCGTACGGTAAATAATCAGGTGACGAGGGCGGAACCAGAATGTCGACGGTGCCCGGCCAAATCGCTGCATCCGGCACCGGCCGCTCGATAATGGCCAAACCCATCTTCGGCATCTGCGCAGGATCTCCTAGGCCGCCTGCTGTCACCTTTTTGACCGTCCAGCCTGAACCATCGACGTTGCGGGCTAAATTCCCATCGCCAAGGGCAAGTCCGAGATATTTACCGGGAACCTCGACCACAGCCCCAAAATCTATAGCCGACTTCGAGGGATCACGATTGTCAGCGGCATTCTTTACGGCGAAAAGGGGCGTCGCCAACTCGGGCCGCAAAGGATCAATTTCAACGATCTGCTGCCGCTCCAGCGGTCGCAAAGGTGCATCTTCGACTCCAGACAACTCGCGTGGCAGTTTCTTTACCCGCCCGCCAGTTTCATTGGTGCGAACATAACCAGCGAACCCCTGTGGATGCGTAGGATCTTGGGTCGTCGGCCCATTCGAAAATTGTTTCCACTCGCCCACACCCTTACCCTCAAACCATCCGTCACGGGCATCATTACGTCGATGATTATCCTGATCTTGTCCGAGCAATGGGATATGTGTATTGCTAGGATCCAAATTGATGGTCTGGGATGTGGTAATGGACTTAGCACTGTGGAGATTTTTATGCCCCTGACCTGTGGTCACGAAGCCGCTGGTATCTTTTACTCGATATGGATTGATCACACTTACTTTTTTACCAGCTCCCATGAGAACCTGACTCAATTCATTAGCAGTAATACCAATGCTGCTATCGCGTGGATACACATGCGCCGGGTCAGTATCATAGGCAGCTGAAGGCGTCCACCCGGCAGGCTCAGATTTCATAGGGTAACCATTGAGCGCCCCATACATGGTCTGCTTACTCAATCTAAAAATCCCATCGACTGCGGTCACTCGCCCCGGCAGATTGGTTTCGCCGGCATCCTTCACACCATTCATATTGAAGTCTCGCCACGCCGTAGGACCGATGATGGTTTGCTGGCTCGGCCCTGAGGCCGCGGCATAATCATTGGTCAATGAGCCAGAACCCATATACAAAGCGCCATTGGTATGGATATTTCCTTCGATTTGCACCTTGTCCTCATGGCTAATTTCAAGATCTCCCTTATTGCCAACCTGAGCATAGAATATGACATAGCGGAACAGGCCTTCTTTATTGATCACACTGTAGCGGACACCCTGGGCACGCGCTAAAATCTGATCTGGGCCATTTGGGGTATAGCGGGCCTCGACGGCAATGCGAAAAAGATAGGTATTATCGTTGGTGAGCTCCTTGCTGTTCACAGGAGGCGCCCAGTTGGGATCTGGATTCGGATTGGCAATGAACTCAATGTCGGTGGGGTTTTCGGGGTTATTGCGGGGCGCTGTCAGACACGGCTCTATTTTCCAGCGTACCTCGCAATTCCCGACGTAATCAACGCCATAATTTTCAGTACCAAAGTGACTCTTCCACCGTGCGAATTCGCCTGGATCACCAATATTTGCCAACTCGGCAACTTGTTGCTCGCGCCTCGCTAGAACGAACTCGACCGCCCCAAGGGCTTCGATTCCGCCCCGCACCTGCGTCGTTTCCTTATGCGCCAACACCGCCGACTCGCTGGAAATAATAGCCATGGCAGCAATGAGCGTCAACACGCCCAAGGCTACCACGAGGGTGTTCGCCGCACGTGAGTAGGAGGTCGATAAACTTAAGGATGGATGCATGATTAAATCCGCCGAGTTAATAAGTAAATTGGGTCGTAGTGCCGATATTCGGTAAATCGAGTGCCTGATCGATATTACTGTTTTTGGCGCGCATCGTGAAGGTGGTCTCGACCATCACCTTTACATTGAGTTTTGAGTCGCCCAGGGTCGGCGTATGGCGAGCCAAATAGATCCGTACTCGTACCTGATTCATCTGTAGCGTTGCGTCATGCCGGGCCGTCTCGAATACTGCTCGTACCACATTATTCGACAATACCGAGTCGACGATTACTGCACGATTGCCGTTGATTGCAATCGCCTGGCCAGGCTCGGTACCCATAGGCGGCGGTGTTCCTGTCACCGGACTCACAAAGGCACGCACTAAACGACCATAGCCCAGACCTTTGGGAGTCGGTACCACGGCATAGGTGAAGACCCGCAAATTTGCATCTGTTTGTGACTGGAAAGAAATCTGTCCCATTTCCTCCCATTGAAGGATGACACCCACCGATCCACTCGCTTGCGGGTCCATAAAGGCTCCTTCGATCACCAAGCCATAGGGCTTACCAACCGCACGTTGCGTCCAGTCGCCGGCACCGTCGCTGGATTCAGTCCATCCCGAGGTGTGCAAAACACCGAGTTCGTCTTGCTTACCCGGCGTGGCCCAGGTGGAGGCTGGTTTAGTGCCGAAATTTATCATTGGCCTTTGGATGTTCGATGGGAGTCCACTGTTATTTTGTAATGGAATATTCGCACTGGCGTTCCATGAATTCACCGTGCAACGTAAAAAAATCAATTCCTGACTACGCGCGTAAAAACTTTCGCGATAACGCTGAGCCCCCAGGCCATTGAGCACCGCCGGAGAACGCATCGCGTCAGCCAACTGACCCGGGAAGTCACCGTCATCTAGCTCTTGGAACGTAATAAATGGAGCTGTCCGATTTAATTCAGGAAAGCCGTTCATTTGACCGCCGGTTAATGTGCCTACGGCAGGCTGCGTTACGGCTGGGAAATACCGCAGAGCGCGATCATCAGCAAAAGCAACTCCACTATACGGCCCACCATCGGCGGGAAAATACCAACCACTAGCCGACAGATCTGCACTGATCTCAGCAAAAATATGTTTTGCATCGAGTGCCAGATCATCTTGAGCCTGGCCCAGAGCCACATAACTACTCATCGACATCATCGTTTGCATAACGACCGCAAGTACCGTCATGGATATGACCAGAGCGATCATCACTTCGACTAGTGTGAACCCCAGTCGCATGCGGTAAGAGGACATCACAGTTTTCTCCCAGTTATGATTTCCATATGGCGAGTCGGACTGAGCTCGACAACGATGCGTATCAAGACTGGGTCATCGGCACCCAATAAATCGGGATCTGCGAGTCCGAGTACATCTGAGGTCGGCTTGAGGCGGTAGAGACTGCGCTTTGGCGCCGAATGCATGACGCTTCCCGCTGCACTTACCGAAGAGATGCTTACATCTTCGCTGACACCTTCTTTGCCGAGTACCGCATCACCGTTTCCGTCCCTGTAAGAGATCGCACGGTAGTATTCGAAATAAACTTTCAGCTCTGTTGTTGAGCCATCGGTTAAAATTGGCTGACTCAACAGGCCATATGTCACAAGATCAGTTTGCGTCATAGGCAAGGCATCACCATTGCCGAGCGAATGATCTTCAAACAGGCGAACTCGCGACCATGGCAAACGCGTAGTCGTCAAGTCACTCCACTGAGCCCCCTGCACACGATCCACTAAAGTGCGCAAAAGGGCATTTACGCGTAAGTTTTCGACGGTTGCCTGACGTGCACTGTTCAAGGTTGAGATGGATGACAATACTGCCATCAGACCAACCGCCATAACCGTCATCGTTACCATGATTTCAATCAGGGTAAACGCCGATCTATTATGCTTTATAGTACCGTTCATGTAATTCGGTTTATAAATGGTTCAATTGAAAAGACGTGTAGTATTTTACTACACTTAAAAAATATTATATATGTTTTATTAAAATTCTCATAAGTCCATTATTGGCAATGGTATATACATTTAATTTTAAAGAATATTTAGGAATTATTAGTAGATACTAGTCAGGGTGAGCTTGTGCGTACGCAAAATTTCCGAAGCCTGAACAAATGATGCAAACGTAGCAAATCACGCGGGTAGAAACGAAGTTACTGCAAAATAGACTGGCGTTGTTGAACTATACCAACTTGATAACCCATGAGCTCATTAACGAGGCTTGCGCGGCTTGCGTTTCGCAGGTGTGGATGATTGCAGTTGCTCCCGCACCTGCACCAGTTCGGAACGCATTGAATCAACCCATTTCCTGAGTTCATCCGGCGCCCGTGCAAGCAGATCCTCCAACGCCAGGTTTAAAAATTCCTGACGGACCTCACCGTGCAAATCTAAGGCGTCAGCCCAGGCATCGATGCGGTCCATGGGCGGCGGCTTAGTGCCAGCGATGACCTTTGATAAATAACCAACGGCACTGCTCTCATTGGCCAGAGGCTGAGCCCGACGGATGAATCCGCGCAGGCTGAGAAATCGCTTTTCGATCAAGCTCTTCAAGAATTTTCCAAAAGTCGGTGCCACGCCCGAGGTTAAGGCTTTATTTTATGAACTCATATCATTTCTGTTGATCGTTTCCTAAAAGGAAACAAACTCGTCATAATAGCGAGACAACGAGACCTGCGCCGTGAATCACCCCATCATCCCAGGCACACTGAGCGTTTCGGATGCGCAGTTGCTACGCGCGCAAAAAGTACGTCCTTACGTGCCGCTGCCGTCTGCGGCGGGCATCCGGCGACCGCCATTGAACCCGCCCGATGCCGATCCAGACCGCTGGCTGACCGCTGATAAAGTGTGGCGCGTTTGTGAGCTCAACGATTCACCTGAACAGCGGCGTGGAGTGTACCCGGCGGTGACGCCCATAGGCAAGACAATTTAAGTTAAGGCAGACGCGGGAATTTGCTGAAATCCGGGGCACGTTTTTCCAAATAGGCACGATGGCCTTCGCTGCCTTCTTCGCTCATGTAGAACAACAGCGTGGCATTGCCGGCCAACTCTTGCAGCCCGGCCTGGCCATCGCAATCGGCATTGAAGGCCGACTTCAGGCAACGTAACGCCAGTGGCGAATGCACCAGCATCTCATCACACAAGGCGATGGTTTTTTCTTCGAGCTCGGCCAACGGTACGACGTCATTGATCAGACCCATATCGTAAGCGCGCTGGGCGTCGTATTGGCGACAGGTGAACCAGAATTCGCGGGCACGCTTTTGGCCGATACAGCGCGCCAGGTAGCTCGCGCCATAACCGCCATCGAACGAGCCTACTTTGGGCCCTGTCTGGCCAAATCGGGCATTGTCTGCCGCTACCGAGATGTCGCACACCAGGTGCAGGACCTGACCGCCACCGATCGCCCAGCCGGCGATCATTGCCACCACTGGTTTGGGGCAGGTGCGAATTTCGCGTTGGAAATCGAGGACATTCAAGCGCGGAACGATATCGCCTTGTTTGCCGCCAACATAACCGCCGTGGCCGCGCACACGTTGATCACCGCCCGAACAGAAAGCCTTGGGCCCTTGGCCGGTGAGGATAATGGCGCCTACCTCGAGATCATCTCGGGCATGCTGCAGGGCGTCGCGCAGTTCCTGCACGGTTTTCGGGGTGAAAGCATTATGCACTTCCGGCCGATTAATGGTGAGTTTGGCTACTTTGCCCGCCGCGCGGGTAGCGTGATGATAGAGAATATCCTCATATCCACGACTGATTGGCTGCCAGTCGGCACCCGAGCGAATAGGATTTTTAGGCACTTCGGTAGTCATTGCTGGAATCTATTACTACGTTGTTAGAACGAAAACGGAGGTTTGCTCATGGTACATGCGCATCACACGATCGATGACCATCATGTCCTAACTTCTGACCAGGAGAATCATAGGAGGTTGAGGCAGCAACAGCCTGGGGAAATTGTGCGGCAGGTCCAGGGGCACCCCGAAACCTTGCCACTGACACCCCGCGCGGAACTCAACCTCGTCGCCGTCCGATGGCTGATGCTATGAAACCAAGGGTGCGTGAGACGCCATCGGCATATCGCGAAGGCCATGAACCCGGTCCACGCTTCCTCACCCAGGGGGATGTGGTGTTGCTGCATGCCGACGTCATCACCCGTCTCGGCGGAACATCCGGGGTCATCGATGCCGGCGCTTTGGCCATGGCGGTAAAGCAACCGCGACGACGGGTGCTGGGGCAGCTGATCCATGCCACCCTCCTCGAGCAAGCTGGCGCCTATATCTTTCATCTGATCCGCGCGCGCCCCTTTCATGATGGCAATAAGCGCACCGGGCTTTTTTCGGCTTTTTTCTTTCTCCACGACAATGGCGCTTCGGTAGTCGGCGAAACGGATGACTGGTACGATCTGACCGCCGCCGTCGCCAAGGGCCAACTTACGCTGCCGGCGTTG
The DNA here is from genome assembly GCA_043788625.1 of Planctomycetota bacterium. Classification (GTDB taxonomy): domain Bacteria; phylum Planctomycetota; class UBA11346; order UBA11346; family UBA11346; genus CAIUVD01. The sequence continues at coordinate 10,568 of JAYVTR010000382.1, read as the reverse complement.
ACAGCGAAACTGGCGCACTTCGTGCGGTACGGTGAATAGCCACCAGCTGCCACACGGTTAGCGCGATCTGCGCCGCCGTCAGCGGCAACACGATCGACTGACCACCCGAACCGAACGCATACGCATGCAGCCCGGCGCCAAGAATAAAATTCACCCCATACCAGCTCCAGATCACTGATATGAAGCCGAGCACCGACCAACCTGCAAGACCGGTCGGGCCGACTACCCCGACATAACGCAGATGCAGGGGAATCAGATACGTCAGCACGATCAGGAGGGCACCGACCTCCTTCGGATCCCAGCCCCAGAAACGACCCCAGGCCTGGTCGGCCCACACCGCTCCCAACAAGGTGCCGGCGGCCATCATCACCGTACCCCACTGCAGGCAGCGATAGAGGTTGCGCCCCTCGTCGGCGGTGACTGCCCGCCGCCGACGCCATGCCTGCCACAAGGTGACATTGCCCAAGACCAAGCCGAGCACCAACGGCGCATACGCTCCGACCACCACCTTGACGTGGATCCACAACCAGAATTTCGAACGCAGCACCGGCTGCAACTGGCCGATGTGCTGGCCCAGATCCGGCGGCATGGCCTCGCCAACCATGGCGCACAGGCCGGCGCCGATGCCCCCTGCCACGGCATAGATGCCCTTGCCGGTGAGACGGGTGAAGAACAGGCCGAGCACGCCGACGATCAGGCCGACATAAATCAGCGTCTCGTAGAGATTGGTCACCGCCCCCAGACCGGTGATGATGGTGCGCACAGCCAGGCCGGCGACCGTGGCAGTGATCGCCAACAGGCTCAGGCCCCAGCCGAGGCGATACCACCAATTACGCCGACTGAGACCGGCCGCTACGGCCAAGCCGCCAAGAATGAAACCGATCCAGGCGATGGTGAACGGATGACTGCGTTGATAAATGAACTCAGCGCGCAGCAGCCCGGGCCGCGGATGCGCGCCACGCGCCTGCAATGCGTCAGTGAAGGCGTCGATGACGTAGCCGGGGCCTTCGCCGCTGACATTTTTACCCAAGCCGGCGAATTCCTTGCCAATACTCAGCACCCGCACCAGACCCGCGGGGGCATCGGCCAGCAACGGATCCGGGCTGCGCACGATGTCTTCATAACTCAGCCAGATATTGGCCCCCGTCAACCCATTGGGCGAAGCCAACGCCTCATGCACGGCCTCGTGCCACGGCCGTGGATTTGTGTCATTAAGCAACTTCGGCGCCACCACCGTGGTGACCCACGCGCGTTCGGCATCATCGATCGCCAGCGGCGTGAGCATGATCGATTGCCCGCTGAGCAGCGACAGGGCCTCCGCGTAGCGGTTCGCCAAGGTGACGCTGGCGATATCATCAGCGCGTTGAACCGGGGTTTGCACCTCAAGGATGCCGCTTTGATCGTTGCGCTGTTTGCGCGCCACGGCGGCTTCGAGTTCAGGACGCAGCCGCTCGACCTGGTGTAGGGTGGCGCGCTGGTCCTCTGGTTTGAGCCCCAGCTTGGCGCGCAGATTCAACCATGGCGCATACACCAATGGGCGCTCGCCCCACACCGCCGGCTCATTCATCATCTCGACCACGGTGGTGGTGGCATCGGCATAACCGGGCAACCGACCGCTACCGGTCACGGCGTACAATGATTCTTCGGCGGCCACGGCCAGCGGCTTGATGCGCCCCTGATGCAACACCGGCAGCAGATCAAGCTCGGCAGCCACCAACGAAGACAGCGTCAGCTGAAGAAGCAACACCAGGACCAGGGTAACACGCATGGCCGCAGCCTATGGCTGCCGGCGGCGATGCATCCGTCAGCGCTTGCGCCGCGCGGCCACTGCCTGGGCAAGCTTTTCAAGCACCGGCACGGTGTCGGACCAGCCCAGGCAGGCATCGGTCACGCTCTGGCCATAGGTCAACGGCTGGGCGGCGGTGTGGCCGACCGCCGGCAGGTTCTGCCGACCACCCACCAGATGGCCTTCGATCATGACCCCCTGGATGGCGCGACTGCCGGCGGCCAATTGGCTGGCAATATCTGCGGCAACCAGCGGTTGCCGGGCATAGTCCTTGGATGAATTGCCGTGGCTGCAATCAACCATGACCCGTTCGGGCAGACCGGCTTTACGCAGGCTTTCGATGGCCTTGGCGATGAAGGCAGCCTCATAGTTAGGGCCGGAACCGGCGCCGCGTAAAATCACGTGGCAATCGGGATTGCCGCGTGTCGAGACGATGGCCGCCACGCCTTCCTTGGTCACCGACAGGAAATGATGGTGATGACTGGCGGCATTGCAGGCGTCGATGGCGATCTGCAGATTGCCGTCGGTGCCATTCTTGAAACCCACCGGCATCGACAGACCCGAGGCCAGCTCGCGGTGGCATTGGCTTTCAGTGGTGCGCGCGCCGATGGCGCCCCAGCTGACCAGATCAGCGATGAACTGCGGCGAAATGAGATCGAGGAATTCGCAACCGGCAGGCAGGCCGATCTCGGCGACCGAGCGCAAGAACGCGCGTCCCAAACGCAAGCCGTCATTGACGCGGAACGAGCCGTCGAGGCGCGGATCGTTGATCAGGCCTTTCCAACCGACGGTGGTGCGCGGCTTTTCAAAGTAGACGCGCATCACCACCAACAGATCGCTGGCCAGGCGATCGGCCTCGACCTTCAGCTTCTGCGCGTACTCGGTGCTGGCGGCGACGTCGTGGATCGAGCATGGCCCGATGACCACGATCAGACGGTCATCCTGCCCGCTCAAGACCTCGGCCATCGCCTTGCGCCCGAGGGCGACGGTGGTCGAGGCGCTGTCGGTCAGCGGAATCTCTTCCATCAGGATCGCCGGCGGCAACAAGGGCCGCAGGCCATCAACACGAAGATCATCGGTAGCGTAACGCATGGCGTAGCACGGTAGCGCGGCCTGTGGCTGGCGAAGCGCGAAGTTGCTTCCGCGTTGGGCTGGCCTTGAGCTTGGCCGCCGAACCCCGAACGTCGCCTCCCCACGATGCTTACCCTGCCCATCGACGAAGCCCTTCCACGGGTCGCCGCCGCCCTTGCCGCCGGTCCAGCCTGCGTCCTCACCGCTCCGCCCGGTTCCGGCAAATCCACACGCGTTCCGCCGTTATTGGCCAGCCTGGTCAGCGGTCAGGTCTACCTGCTGCAGCCGCGACGCATCGCCGCCAAGGCCCTCGCCCGGCGCATCGCCCATGAGCAGCAGTGGCAGCTCGGATCAGAGGTCGGCTATCGGGTACGTTTTGACAGTGTCGGCGGCAAGGCGACCAAGCTGTGGGTCATGACCGAGGGCAGTCTGACCCGCCAGCTGAGCACGGATCCATATCTGGAAGGCATCAGTGCCGTCATCCTTGATGAGTTCCATGAACGCTCGCTGCACACCGACCTGGCCATCAGCTACCTGCGCGAACTGCAGCGCACGGTGCGCGAGGACCTGAAGCTGATCGTCATGTCGGCGACCATGGATGCTCAGGCGGTGGCGGCATTCCTGGGCAACTGCCCCATCGTCGAGGCCCCCGGCCGCACCTTTCCGGTGGCCGTCAGTAATCGCCAGGAATTGCCGGATGTGCGCCTGGCCGACGCCGTTGCGCGCGCCGTCAGCGACGCGCTGCGCGATCCTGACTGCGGCGACATCCTGGTGTTCTTGCCCGGCATGGGCGAGATCCGCGCCTGTGAACGCGCCCTGCTCGACGCCGGTATTGATCGCGACATCTGCCCCCTGCACGGTTCATTGCCGCCCGACGTGCAAGACCGCGCGCTGTCACCGGCGGCGGCGGAGTCGTTGGGGAAGATCGTCCTCGCCACCAATGTCGCCGAGACCTCGGTGACCATTCCCGGAGTGCGCACGGTCATCGACACCGGCACCGCCCGCGTCCAGCGCCACAATCCCGCCACCGGCTTGGACGAACTGCGGCTGGAACCGGTATCGCGCTTTTCACTTGAGCAGCGCGCCGGCCGCGCCGGCCGCACCGCCCCCGGCCGCTGCATCCGCCTGTCGACACCCTTGACCGACGCCCGGCGTCCGCAAGCCACCGACCCTGAACTGCAACGCGTCGATCTGGCCGGCACCTTGCTGGTGCTGCGTCAGATGGAGTACCCCGACGCCCGGCAATTCCCATGGTTCGAAGCCCCCGGTGAAATCCGTCTCGCCGCCGCCGAAGACCTGCTGACCATGCTCGGGGCGATCGCCGCGCCATTTACCGCCTTGACTCCGCTCGGGAAAAAACTGGCGGGCCTGCCGGTGCATCCACGCGTCGGCCGCTTGCTGGTCGATGCCCAGGCGGCCGGCGACGCGCGTCTCGGCGCCAGTCTGGCGGCGCTCACCGGCGAACGCGATGTGCGCGTACAGCAACGCAACGGACCGGCGGCGATGCCGGCGGTGGCCGATGTCATCGACCGGCTTGAACTGCTGGCGATCGCCGAGCGCGATGGCTTCCACCCCGGCCTGCGCAGTCGCGGCATCGAGCCGCAGGCGGCGCGCGAGGCGGCCCAGGTACGCGATGACCTGCTGCAGGCGAGCCGCGCCGATGGCCGGCGCGCCCCCGCGGCTACCACTCCACATGACAGCCTGATTCCGCGCCTGCTGCTGGCCGCCTATCCTGATCGGGTGGTCAAGCGTGCGGCCCCCGATGCCAATCGCGGCATGATGATCGGTGGCGTTGCCGTCGACCTCGATGCCTCCAGTGCGGTCGCCGCCCGCAGCGGCCATCCGCGACCTGAGTTGTTTCTCGCCGTCGCCTGTCAGGGCCTGGGGCAGGGCATGCGCTCATCGACGGTGGTACGGCAAGCCGCCGAGTTGACCGAGGCCGATATCGAAGCGGTTTTTCCCGGCAGCATCCAACGCCGTGAGCGCCTCACCTGGGATGATCAAAAGCAGCAGGTCAGCGGACAGATCGGCTGGTTCTACCGCGATCTGGCCATCCGCATGGCGCGCGACACGCAGCCTGATCCGGCGACGGTGGCGGCCTTCCTCGCCGAACGCCTGGCCCCCGAAGCCACGGCGGTGCTGGCCGCCGATGAAGATGCAGCAATGTGGCTGGCGCGTTACCGCTGGCTGCGCGCCTACGCCACGGATCTCGAGCTGCCGCCGGAGCCCGAGGCGGCGGTGGTGATCGCCGGCTTATGCGTGGGCTGCCGCTCGCGCGCCGAAATCATTGCCAAGCCGAAGATCGACGCCCTGCAAGCCGGACTGACGTGGCAGCAGACCCGCCACCTCGACGAGTGGGCACCGACGCATGTGCCGGTGCCCACCGGCAATCGCATCAAGCTTGACTACAGCAGCGCCTCATTGGCCCAACCACCGGTGCTTGCGGTCCGCCTGCAGGAATTATTCGGCCAGCCGACGACGCCGACGGTGGCCAATGGCCGCTGTGGCGTGCTGCTGCATTTGCTGGGGCCCAATTACCGCTGCGAACAAGTCACCCGCGATCTCGCCAGCTTCTGGGCCAACACCTATCCACAGGTGCGCAAGGATTTGCGGGGACGATATCCCAAACACAGCTGGCCGGATAACCCGCTGACGGCGTTGCCGGTGGCGCGGGGACGGCCGCGGCAGGGTTGAGCGGGAACGTTCAGCTTCCAGGTCAGGAAAAACTCGCCTGCGCGTCTCAACAACCCAAGAACATCCGGTAAGCCGGATTGCCCGTCTCGTCCTCATAGGCGTAACCGAGACTGCTCAGCCGTTGGTCGAAGCGCTCGCGATCCGTGGCCGGCACCTGCAGGCCAACCAGCACCCGCCCAAAGTCCGCCCCGTGATTGCGATAATGGAAGAGCGTGATGTTCCATTCTGTACCGACGCCATCGAGGAACTTGAGCAGTGCGCCCGGACGTTCGGGGAATTCGCAACGCAGGATGACCTCGTCACCCACGGCGCGGGCCCGGCCGCCGACCATATAGCGGATGTGCGTCTTGGCCGTCTCATCGGCGCTGAGGTCGAGGACGGTGTAACCGGCAGCGGTCAGCTGTGCGAGGACCACCGGCTTCTCGTGGATAGCGTCGGCCAACGTCAGGCCGACGAAGACGTGCGCGTCGCCGGCCTCGGCATACCGGTAATTGAATTCAGTGATGACGCGGTTGCCCAGCAGATGCACGAAACGCCGATAACTGCCCAGCTCCTCGGGGATGGTGACGCCCAGAAGGATCTCTCTGGTCTCACCGATCTCGGCGCGCTCGGCGACATAGCGCAGGCGATCGAAGTTCATGTTTGCGCCGCTGTTGATGGCGATCAGCACACCATTGCCTGGCGCATGGCGCGCGACATAGGCCTTCAACCCGGCGAGCGCCAGCGCCCCGGCCGGCTCGGCGATCACCCGGGTATCCTCGAAGATATCCTTGATCGCGGCGCACATGGCATCGGTGTCGACCACGATCACTTCATCCAGCAGCTCACGGCACAGACGGAAGGTCTCATTGCCCGCCTGGCGCACAGCGACGCCATCGGCGAACAGCCCAACCCGACCAAGCACCACACGTTCGCCGGCAGCGATGGCGGCCTTCATCGAGGCCGCGTCGACCGGCTCGACCCCGATCACCTTAGTCCTGGGGCGCAAGAATTTCACATAGGAAGCAATACCGGCGGCAAGTCCGCCGCCACCGATGGGCACGAATATCGCCTCGATAGGTTCGGCATGCTGCTGCAAGAGTTCCATGCCGACCGTGCCCTGGCCGGCGATGACATCAGGATCGTCATAGGGATGGACGAAGGTCAGGCCGCGCTCACGTTCAAGGATGCGCGCATGCTGGTACGCCTCGTCGAAACTGTCACCATGCAGTACGACGAGGCCGCCGCGATAGCGCACCGCATCGATCTTGATCGCCGGGGTGGTCACCGGCATGACGATCGTCGCCACGATGCCCAGCCGTTGGGCCGACAGGGCGACACCTTGCGCATGATTGCCGGCTGAAGCGCAGATGACCCCGGCCGCACGCTCAGCCGCTGACAAGCGCACGATGCGATTGTAAGCCCCGCGGATCTTGAACGAGAAGATCGGCTGGAGGTCTTCGCGCTTGAGGAGGATGCGCCGTTGCAGGCGTTGGCCGAGACGCGTCAGCGGATCGAGAGACGTTTGGATGGCGAGGTCATAGACGCGGGCATCCAATATACGGCGGACATAGTCGATCATGCGCCTGCCGTCGGCGGAGACACGAGCTCGCCCGTTTCAGCGCGGAACACCTCCACCGGCGTGCCCTTGCGATCGACCTCATGCGCCAGCACGCGCTCCACCAGGTCGCCTTTGTGGCGACGCAACCAGACATCGTAGAGCCCGGTTTGTTCGGCGGCGCTCAGATCGCCAGGGCGATTTGCCGAGAGGGCTTCGCCACGCAAAGAATATACCGTCGTTGCCACCGAAACCGACAAATTGAGGCTTTGCGGAAAGCCGGCCATGGGAATCAGGAAACAGCCGTCGGCCTGGGCACTCGCGGCCGGACTGACGCCGGCGGTCTCGTTACCGAAGACCAGGGCCAGAGGCTGCTCGTCCAACAGCGGCTTGAGTGCGTCTGGGCCGATCACGGCATTGGCGGCGAGATCGGTGACCAGGATGCGGTAGCCTTCGGCACGTAGTTGGGCATAGGCGGAAGTGATGTCGCGGTGCACCACGACATCGACGTAATAATGGCTGCCTTGGCTGATCTTGGGGTTTATCTTAAAACTTTCCTTGGCGGTGGTGACGAACACCCGCGACAAACCAAAGGCATCGCAGGTGCGCACGATGGCGGTGGCGTTATGCGGATCGGTACAATCTTCGACGACAATCACCAAGCGCTGGCAACGCCGTGCCAAAACCTGACGGTATTTACGAGCCCGTTCAGGGGTCAACAACACGTCCGCCGGATGCTCGGGTACCGGGCTGAACAAGTCCGGCAGGGAAAAAGCATCGACTGGTCCGCGCATGGCAGACCACACTAGGGGCCTTCGCCGCCAGCGAAGCGCCGAGCTGGGCGGTCGCAAATGATGACTTCAACAGCGGCTAGCATCCACTGAATAATCTACAGCATAGCCGCCATGATCGATGAACTGCGCGCGGCTTTGCACCACTCAAAACGCGATGATCCGCTGATCCCTGAATTGGCCCAACGACTGGCGGCATTGACCACCGCCACCAATCTCGAGCACCGCCTTGCCGCGTGGATCGACTTGCATGATTGGTCGCGCATCGGCACTCGCACCTTAGCCGCCCAGGGTGATGGCAGCAGCACCATCCTTTCGACTGGGGATACCGCCCGTTTGCGCTTTTTGCTGCATGCTTTGGAAACCGTCGAGCCCGTGCGTCAACGCGTCCAGGAAGCCATGGGCGCCTTGTTCCGCGACACCGATGCGACGGATCTGCTGTCGGAAACCGGCATGCCTTCCGACCGCGGCTTTCTCGCCGAAGCCAGCCAACGGGTGTGGTCGAAGATCTTGCCCACACCGCGTGAGCCCGGCAATCTGGATGTATTCGTGCGCCGGTGCTTCCGCACTTCCAGCCACGTGACGCGCTTTGCCAGCTGGCCTCCTGAATTGTTCGCGCGTCTGCTCGAGGTCATCACCCCTGAGATCGGCAGCCCCGCCTGGAGCGCCCTATCGCTGTCGTATGCCAATGCCCTGCGCTTGTTATGCGTACGGGTCGCCGCCCAGGGCCTGACCTCCAAACTGCGCACGCGCTCGAAAGCGGTACCGGTAGCCGAGTCGCCCTTCGCGCGTTTGCCGGCCGCCGGTGAGGCACTGCTGCTCGCTACCGACGACACCACCCGCCTGACCTGGGAAAAAACCATCGCCGAGTGCCGTGCCGAGATGGTTGAAATCCATAGCCAACTGGCCGATGAAGGCGTGTCGGTGGATATCGTCTATGGCTTGGACGTGCTCGACCGCTGCCTGAAGCGCCTGCAATTAATGGGGCAGATCGCCACCGCCGAAAAGGGCCTGCCGCGGGCGACCCTGATGCACCGCCTGCTCGCGCAATTGGCCTACCATTCCCACGAGCAACGCAGCCTGAATGCCCACATCGGTTCCAATCTGCGCTTGCTGTACCGCCGTATCGTCGAGCGCTCGGGGCAAACCGGCGAACACTACATCGCTCGCGATATCAATGAATACCGGCACCTGCTACTGGCCGCCGCCGGTGGCGGGGTGGTGACGGTGGCGACGGCTGCGATCAAGATCACGGCTTCGGGATGGCATACCCCGGACTTTGTGCATGGCCTGCTCTATGGCGTGAATTACGCCGTCTCGTTCATGATCCTGCATCACTGCCATCTGGTGCTGGCAACCAAGCAACCGGCGATGACCGCCGCCACCCTGGCCACCATCATGCGCCACAGCAGCGGCTCTGACCGCCTTGAGCAGATCATCGACCGCATCGCCCGCATCACTCATTCGCAGCTGGCGGCGGCGTCTGGCAATGTCATTGCCGTCGGCGCCGGCGCCTTGGCCTTGAGCAACATGTGGCAGCTGGTGTCCGGCCACACCTTCATGAGCGCCGAGGACGCACAAAAACTCTACGATGCCCTCGGCCCGGCCACCAGCGGCACGATCGTCTTTGCCGCCTTCACCGGCGTCATCCTGTGGCTTTCCTCGGTGGTCGGCGGATGGATCGATAACTGGAGCGCCTACAACCGGATCCCGCAAGGCTTGGCCGACAGCAGCTGGGGCGCTCGCTGGGCCGACCCTTGGCGCAAACACATCTCGGGCTGGGGCACCAATATCTCGCTGGGCATGATGCTGGGCATGACCCCGGCCGTCGCTCATTTCTTCGGCCTGCCTTTGGACGTACGGCATGTGACCTTGTCCACCGGCATGCTGTTCATGGCCTGCGGGAGCCTGGGCGAGGCGTGGTGGTCGGGCGGCTGGTTCCTCAATGCTGTCGCCGGCATCGCCGTCATGTTCGTGCTCAATCTCGGAGTCAGCTTCGCCCTGAGCCTGTACATGGCCATGCGCGCCATGGAAATTCCCCTGGCTGATCGCCGGGAATTGGCGCGTCGTTTAGTGGTGCGCCTGGTCAGCCATCCTGGCGACTTCATCTTGCCGCCTCGTACCGCGCTGAAGGGTGAGTCCGTATGAGTGATGTCCTGGCCGTCGCCCTCGCCCACGTCGATTTCCTGCCCGCCGGGGAGCGCGCGGGTCTGCTGACGCGCTGGGCCGAACGGCTGCGCCGCGATCAGGAAGGCCTGGCGCGCACCATCACCACCGCCACCGGCAAGCCGCTGCGCCTGGCGCGCCAGGAAGTCGAGCGTGGCGTCGGCCTGATCCACGCCACGGTCGAAGAATTGCCGCGCTTGGCACCGAGGTCGGTGAATCTTGGTGATGGCGGTACCGCCGAGCTCCATCGGCATCCGGTGGGGCCGGTACTGGCGATCACGCCCTTCAACTTTCCGCTCACCCTCGCCCTGCATAAAATCGCTCCGGCGCTGTTGGCCGGCTGCCCGGTGCTGTGGCAACCGAGCCCCAAGGCACCAGGAGTCGCGGAAGCCGTCCTGGCGCATCTGCGGCATGCCGGCGCCGATGCCGGCGTGGTGCAGCTGCTCGCCGCCAGCCATCCCGAGATCGCCGCCCTGGCCGCCGATCCGCGCCTGGCGGTGCTGTCGTTCACCGGCTCGAACAG
>JAYVTR010000381.1:0-5676 GCA_043788625.1 Planctomycetota bacterium | reverse complement strand
TTGGCTTCTTCGGCCTGGGCTCGTCCCAGCCCCAAGTGGCCATGTGCGTCGTTAGGGAGCGCCTTGCAGACGGTGGTGAAGGCCGCGTTGGCCTTGCTGATCCACGGCCCGCGTTGGGCGTGGTCGAAATCGGCAAGCACCAGGCGCACTCGCCCAAGTTCGTACCAGCCATCCCAGAAATCAGGCTGTTGCTTGGTGGCGCTGACCAGGGCTAATTCAGCCCGTGCAAAATCGCGTGTCAGCAGTGCTATCCGTGATTCGAGAAACAGGAATTCGCTAGGAATCTTGCTGCCGATGCGGCTTTTGGCCTCGGTGAGAAAAGTGTCGGCTTTGCCGGCATCATGGAAACCAACTGCCGCCAGGCCGGCTTCATAGCGGATCCAGCCGGCAGGATCCGTGGTCGACGTGGTATCGACCAGTGCATAGATTTCCGCCTTACGCCCGAGATCAGCCAAGGAGCGAATCTGGATCCGCCGCGCCGGCACATTTGCCGGCGCCAGCTGGCTGGCGCGTTTAGCGGCGGCTAAAGCTTCGGCGGCTTTGCCTTGCTCAAGCAGGTAGGTGGCCAGGGCGTTGGTACCGTCGACCCATACGGGATAACGCCGCTCAAGGGCCAGCAATTGGGTTTGTGCCGTCGGTGTGCGATTGGCGATGGCAAGACGTATGGGTTCCCACTCTTCGGCTGTGGGCGCCGCGGGCACGGCGCTCGGCGAGGTACTGGGTATAAGTGGTGTGGCATCGGCAGCCAAACCGTTGGTGCTTACCAGGGCGATGCTCAGCAGGCCCAAGATAAAAATGCGCATAGGTCGAATCATCATGGGCTGGCTAGCGGAGTTGGCTGGAGAGAAATCGTGGCATAGCCGGCGGTGGCAGCTTCATGGTCGAGCTGGGCACGCGTGTGAGCAATCACTGGCGTCAGGACCACGTCGTATTCAGCCCGCACCACCAGCTCGGTGGGCGCGACATCGGTGACCATGTCACAAGGAAAGCGTTGCCACCAGGGCAAGCCGGTAACCACCTCGGCATCGTCACGGCTGATCAGCCCGTCGGCATCACGACGCCAGGCGGTGATCGTGACGTCTTGCGGCAACGGCCCACGTTGAACGGTGCTGGGTGGCGGCCCAGGTGGCGTCAGAAAAGAATGAGCGCCAATGGTGGTATTGCCTTCGAGCTGCGGACCCGTCGCCGGCTGCACCGCTGATGCGGGCACCGTGATGCGTGCTTCATGCGTCAGGCAGCCAGTAAGTGCAATGGCGCTGCTCAGCACGGCAAATAAACGGAACAGACGCATCGTCGTGTGAGTCTAAACCACAGAGGGGACAGCGGAAGAAACAAATGTGCGACGTAATAAAACCGTCGAGCCGGAGATCATCACCACCATTGCCAATAGTGTCTCGATGCCATGCCAACGCTCTGAGGCTTGGTGCTGAACGGTAAAACGCTGTTCGAGGTCAACACGCAAGCTGGCAGCATTGGCGGCCTCATTGGTATGCAGCTCACGGATCCCGGTGGCTAACTGATTGGCTTCGGCAATCGTTTGATGGCTCACTGAATGAACGCCCCACAGTACCATCATGGCGGCGACCAACCACGCAGCACGCGCGCGTTGATTGATGCGCCATGCACTGCCTGCCAACCAACCGAGGCTGATCATAATCACCAGGAGCGGCAGCTGAACCAAGCCCGACCATAAGCCAAATCCAGCGCCGAGTGCGCCGCCCAATCCATCACGGGTGATCTCGGTCGGATTGGCGCGTTGCCAATGAAAGGCGGCGATTGCCGCGGCCGCCACCACTGCATTGCCAGTGGTCCACACCGCTCCGGCAATGCTGAGGGCCCAGGGAATTATGCGCACAAATGCTCCAGTAACGAGATGGCCACCAGGCGATGGCGGGGAATGGCAACTTGCGTGCGATTGACGCGAATGCCGATTTTCTTGGTCTCGATGGCGTAGACCTCTTTGGTTGAGTTCGCCTCGCGATGATCATGGAGATCGGCGTCAGCGAACACCACACAGTCGGCGGCGACAGACTGTACCGTGCCGAGGACCATGTAGTGCTCGTCCAGGTCAGCGACCACGACTTTGCCAACATAGGGAAGGAGCCAATCGGTCATTTTTCAGGTCGACAATTCGTATTCGTCCGGATCGGCCGGACGCGGCGCGGTCAGGTGGCCGGTCAAGGTGCGGGTGAAGCGTCGCCGCCGGGCTGGCGACATGCGCGCGAACAAGTTGTCCACTAGCAGTGGCACAGTTTCGGCGACCGTCACATCATCATCTAAAGGCACTTCAGCACGGCCCATCGACCGATGCCCGCCGGCCGAACCGAGTTTGGCAAAGGCCAGCGCCGCGCGCCGGCCGACATCTTGCTGGAAGCCATCACCGCGGAACACCACTACCAAGCGCCGGCCACCCTTGTCGGCGGGCTTGGTCACCACACCGGCACAGACGATCCAGGTGATGCCATAGGTCAACAGCAGCAGATCGGCGACTTGCACCAGTACATCGGCGGTCGGCACGGCGCCAAAATGTACCACCGCCAGATCGCGATAGACCACACGGTGGCTGATGCCCCAGGCAATATGATCGAGCACCGCCGGCGGAATCTGACTCTTTTCCAGACGCGATAAAAAGGTGCGGTCGGCGCGTTGATGCAGGGCTTCAAAGGCGGCGATGTCAGCGGCGTGAGTATGACGTTTGAGATCGTCGGTATCGGTGGCGATGCCATAAATTAAGGCGGTGGCCAATTTGCGATCGATTGGAACTTCTGCATCGAGCAGGTATTCGGTGACCATGCTCGAGGTGGCACCATATTCGGGACGCAGATCGACGAAATCGCAGTCGCGGGTGCCGTCTTTCTCAGGATGGTGGTCGATGACCACCCGCGCCGGTGGCGCGTTTTCGTGCCAGAAACCTGGCTGGGCATCGACCACCGCAATGAGGTCGGATTCGGCCTGTTCGTCACCGTGGAGGCGAACGATGCCTTTTTTCAAGTACGTCAGCAGCAGTTTATTCTGGTACCGCTGAACCTCGCCGGTGTAACGGATTTGGCAGTCGACCCCCGCACGTTTCCACAACGTCGCCAGGCCGAGAGCAGCGCCGATGGCATCTGGGTCGGGGTCGCCGTAAAGCAGGATCAGCGGTTTAGTTGCGGTGCGCGCCACGGCGCACAACCGGTCGAGCAAGGCCAGTGAAGCGAGCCGGCGCAAGATCACCGGCCGGTCTTCATGGTCGAGGCCGGGCAGGGTCAGAAAGCCGGGCGGATGTTTACGGGCTCGGTTAGTGCCACGTACCAGAAACCGCGACCACGTTTCGGGCAACCAATGGCTGATGCGCTCGCTATCGGCCAGCGTATCAACGGTAATAACATACGGCGGTGGGGGCAGATCGCGCGGTGCCTGAGCATAGGCATCAGAGATCAGGGTGGTGGTAACCCCTGGATACGGAGCCAGTTGAACTTCGAGGTTTGGATTGGTCGTGTATACCCGCACGGGCAACCCGGTACCGACGAAAAGACCGACGGTTTCTAGGGTGCGGCTATTATGGCCGATGACCGTGATGTGCTCAGGACGAGGCAAAACTGTCGGCCGACGTCGGGCGGTGTAGCGGCCGGTCGCGCGCCGCCGGCGCGGCTTGCGCGCGGGGCTGTCGTTCCGTTGACCCTCAGGGAGACTGTTCAGACTAGAAGCGGCCTCGTTGGCCATGGGCTGGATAGGATACGGAGATCTGGTCTCTTACAACCTTCCTCACCACTTCATCGAGGCTTGCTTTCGTCGCCCCTGGTGCGCAGGTGAGCGTGCCCCACATTGTGAGAAAACCTATGTCTGACGCCTTGCCTTTTGCTCCTGATCTGTTTGACCTGTTGGTTTGCCCGGAATCACGTAAACCATTGAAGCTTGTAGGACAACGGCTTATTTCAACGTGCCCTACGACGCGTCGGGCCTACCGCATCGATGATGGTATCCCAGTGATGCTGAGCGAAGAATCGCAGGTTGTAGAGCCTGCCGAGTGGCGGGCTCTCATGGCTGGCGAGGGTCCGGTTGGAGCTGGCGTGGCGGCAGTGCAAGCCCGTCACCGGTAAACCCATGCCGCGTAACCAGGCGACACTGTTGTGTCATCACGGCCATGGTCTGACTCATTACGACCTGATCGTGGCCCGTGGCCAGTCGTGTCCGACCTGGCGCATGGAATATGTACGGCGGCAATGGGTGTGGTCGCCGGCGGCAGCGCATCGCCGCTACTACCTGCATTTTTGCGGCCCGGTGCGCGGTGGTCGCGGCACCGTCAAGCCGGTTTGGCGTGGTCTGATCACCTGGTCGCGCAGTAATTGGCGTTTTGGTCCATGGGATTTTCGCCGTCTTGGGTTGCGGGTTGTACCTTTGACGCAGATCCCGAGGCTTTGTGACTAATTCATGTCCGACGCAAATACCACCTCATTAAGCGAAGGTCTTGATACGACCACGGCGGTGCTCACGGCCGGTGAAATCCTCAGCAAGCGCCGCGTGCATCAGGCGGCGTTCGAGGCCACCCTCAAAGAAGTGTTTCTCGCCCAGCACATCCGCTTGACCGACCCTTTGGCCAAGCCGAGCAAGGAAACGGTCGTGTACGCTGGTCTTTACCATGGTGAAGACGTAGCGGTAAAGATTTTCGCGCCAGCGGTGGCCGACATCAATGACGCGGTGGCCGCCTTCGGCGCTTTCAAGGTCGAGTGCGAAAAGACCATGATCCTGTCGCGCCGTTCGAAGGCGATCCTGCAGGTCATCGAATACGGCGACGCTGAGTTGCCCGACGATCTGGCCGATGAATTACGTGAGTTCTTTCCCCTGACGCTGTTGCCGTTCATGATCACTGAACGTGCCCGTTTCGGCTCGCTCGATCAGGTCATGCGCGCCAAGCGTCCGCTGCCCGGCCTCGATCGCGTCGGCATGCTCGAAGCCGTCGCTAATGCCACCGAAGGCATCAAGGAAGCGCACGATCACTTTGTGGCGCACCGTGATATCAAGCCGCAAAACATTCTCATTTTCGGCCCCGGTCAGGGCAAAATCGCCGACTTCGGCATCGCCCGCTGGCGTTCACGCCGCTCGACCCGCGAAAATGTTTTGCTGACCCCGAAGTACGCCAGCCCTGAACAGGCCTTCTTCGCCCTCACTGGCGAAAAAGAGACTTTGGTGGATACGCGTGGCGACGTTTATTCATGGGCCATGATGGTTTACGAAGTTGTCACTGGGCGGCATCCGTTCGCTTGGGCGCTGACCGGCCTTAAGGACCCACTGGCCAGCCAGCGGGCATTGTTGAAGGCCATCGCCGCCAATGACCGGCGTGGGTTCCAAACCACCGGCGACATCACCTTTGACAGCCTGATCTACAATTCGACATGTGATCTGAAGCACCGCGTTGCTGATATCAGTCTGGCCAACCGGGTTCTGCGGCAGTTCATCCAGCGCCTGCGAATGCAGGGCGCGGATGCAGCGGAGTTTGGCCCCGGCCGCGCGATCTGAGTATGCCAAGAGCGTAGCGTACTCTAAAAAAACAGACCCGCCATATCGACAAGTGCATGTGTTTCACCGGTGAATGTGAGCTCACCTGGCAGCCTTATTCATTCCCGGCAGCAAACGCCTGGGTCTCCGAGACGGTGGCCAACCCCAGGGCGATCATCAGCACTCGGTCAAAGCCGACCG
>JAYVTR010000380.1:0-9662 GCA_043788625.1 Planctomycetota bacterium | reverse complement strand
CCCTCGGCTGGGCCAATGGCGCCCTTGCCAACCTCACCTGCGCGGTGCGTCTGAGCACCAAGCACGACGCCATCATCTATGGTACGGAAGGACGTATCGAAATTCCCGATTTCTGGCACGGCACCAAGGTCACCCTGCACCGCGATGGCCAGCCCAGCGTCAGTCTCGACCTGCCTTTCCTCGGCAACGGCTACACCCACGAAGCCATGGAAGTCGGGCGCTGCCTGCGCGCCGGCCTCAAGGAAAGCCCACTCATCCCGCTCAATGAATCGCTGGCGATCATGCGCTGTCTTGACCAGTGCCGCAGCCAAGTCGGCCTCGTTTATCCCTGTGAACTCGTTACGGCTAAGGCTTGAACCATGCAGACTCGTCAAATTCCCGGGGTCACGCTGCCCGTTTCACGCGTCGTGCTCGGCACCATGATCATCAATCGTGGCTGCCAAGAGCAGTCGAATGCCCTGCTTGATGCTGCCCTCGCCTTGGGTGTGAACACTCTTGACACCGCGCACGTCTATGGCGGCGGTGACACCGAGCGCGCCATCGGCGTGTGGCTGGGGCAGCGTGGCACTCGTGACCGCGTAGTGCTATTGGCCAAGGGATGCCATCACAACGGCGATCGTCAGCGCGTGACGCCGTATGACATCGGGACTGATCTGCTGGATACCCTGGCCCGCTTTCAGACGACCTACGTCGACATGTGGATGCTGCATCGTGACGATGTCAGCCAGCCGGTCGGACCATTGGTAGAGGCCCTCAACGAGCACCTGCAGGCTGGGCGTATCCGCGCTTTCGGCGGTTCGAATTGGACTCATCAACGTTTGGCCGAGGCCAATGCCTATGCCGCGGCCAAGGGCCTCACCGGCATGACTGTTTCAAGTCCCAACTTCGGCTTAGCCGAGCAGGTCCAGGACCCCTGGGGGCCTGGCTGCGTGACTATTTCTGGCCCACAAAACGCCGCCGCCAGAGCCTGGTATGTGCAATCGGGCACCAGCATTTTCGCCTATTCGTCATTGGCCCGCGGACTTTTTTCAGGACGTGTGCAACGCACCAGCCGCGCTGCAGATATCGCCAAACTTGATGACGCCGCGCGCACCGCGTATTGCCATGAGGTCAATTTCGCGCGTCTCGATCGTTGTATCGATTTGGCCGCGCAAAAAAACCTGACGGTGCCGCAGGTGGCGACCGCATGGACATTGAGCCAACCTTTGCCCGTCCATGCCTTGGTGGGGGCGGCAACTCCAGCCGAACTGGAGAACACCGTAGCTGGTGCTGCTGTGCACCTCACGCCCGCTGAATGTGCGTGGCTTGATACTGGTGTCGAAACGGCAGCGGCCCGCTGATTACGGGTAATTATCTGTTAATTACCAGAGGTTGCGCCACTCCCGGCGCAACCTCTTTTATTTATTCCTTCTTCCACTTGTTACTTCTTGCACTTGTTCCTTCTTCCACTTATTTCTTCTTCCACTTGCCATCGCGGGTGCGAAGCCACTCCCCGGGTTTGGCATTTTGATAATTGCGCATCGCATTGCGTTCGCCGATGAGGGCGGCTGAGACGTTGGTCTCATTGCCCAAAATCAGGTACAGGCGGTTGCGATCGGTGTTCTCGGCCTCGACCAGGGCGCTGATACCGCTATCAGTGATATCACCCACCACCGCCACCGTGCCATTGGTGCATTCGCCAATCGAGCCGGCTGCTTTGGCGGCGGATAATGACTGCAAGCGTGTAGCAAATGATGCTTTCAATTCTGCTTTGGCAGCGGCATTGCTACTGGTTGAATTGCCATCGGCCGCACTGGTGTCAGCGGCATAGGAGGGCAGGTCGGCAAGCATGCTGAGGCAGCCGATCACGAGCAGGTAACGGAACATGGCGAACCTCATTTCGCTGAAGTCAGAGGGACGTTAGGAGCGGGAGTAGCCGGCGTGACACCCGCGGCCGGAGCGGCGAAGAATTCATCCAAAGCCCGGTCGATTTTGATGTTCACATCGACGGTGAGATGAATCGGTTCGACTTTCACGGTATAGCTGCAGCCGACCGTCATCACCAGGGGAAGTAACCAAAATGTACGCATAAAACCTCACGGAGATTGATTGTTGGTAGTGGAACCGCTGGGTTGATTCTGCCAACGTTGCATGAACAGCGCATCGGCCAGGGCGCGCTCAAGGCCACGCAGATTGATATCGAGACTGCCGATTGCCAACGGCGACTCACCGTTGCGACCGTGGCCGCTGAGGTGGACACGGGCCACCGAGGTCAACGGGGTTTCCGGGATGAAATCGATGCGTAAGGCATCAAACAGCAAATCGGCTACGGTATCGACGATCTGTGTATCGACGACGGCGAAACCGGTGGTGATGGCGCTCATCAAGGCGCTGCGGTCTTTCAGGTGCAGCCAGCCGTTGGGTGGATCCGCCTGCAAGCTGCCGCGACCGAACGAGAATGTATATTCAGGCCACTCTAAGGTCAGCGGCAGCGTACCGGAGATCAGTCCTTCGCCGGTCACCTGGCGCGGAATGGTCAGACGTAAAAGCTCACCGAGCTCAATGCGCGCCAAGGCAATCACGCCGCTGGCACGGCCATGCGCCATGTCGACGGCCAACTCGGGAATGGCAAGCCGGCCGCCACACCAGGCGATGGAGGCGTCGCTGATATCGATCCCCGCTGGCAGATGAGCAGTGACCCGGGCGCTGCCATCACCAAACGCCAAACTGCCGATCACCGCCGAGCGGAAGGCGACCTGCTTAGTGCCGGCGGTTGAAAACGGGGTGAAGCCAGTGATTGATGTCGCCGCCGCCAGTCCTTCGATGGTCAGCTTGGCCTGGGGATCGCGAAAAGTCCCTTCGGCCAGGCTGAAATGCAGGTTGGGGATGATGCGTTCGCTGGTCACCACCACCGTACCCGACAGATCAACGTCACCGGTCAATTCCCGCTGGCCGATCTCAGGCACCGCCGTGCGCACGGCGGCGGGGTCAAGAATGGTAAAACGTGGAACAACCACGGCAAAAGTCCCACCTTGTTGGCGCAGGTCATACCAGCCATCGACTTGCCCATGTCCGGTGTCGAGCACCGCCACGCGGGCTGCGCCGCCGATGCGCTGGTCGACGCCACGCACGTGCGCCGCTAATTGTTTCAGCGGAAAGCCGGCGATTTCAACGCCGGTGAATTGTAAGGAGCCGTCCAACTGCGGATCCGTACCCAGGCTCCATGGTAACGTACCGTCGACGCTGGCGACATGGACCCCCGGAGCCTCGATTTGGCTGTGCTGGAGATGCAATACGGCGGTGCCGGTCAGTTGGCGATCGATCCACGCCGCACTGATTTCGGTTACGGCGCTCGGCAGCGTCAGTCGCGTGGTTTCATCGATAGTTGCTAGGCGTACATGGTCGCAGGTGACGGTCCCCGTGGTGTGCCAGGTGTCGGCGAGCTTGCTGACGCTGGCGGCGATGGAGGCCTGCCCGCGGGCCGAAAACGCCAGATGCAGCCAGGGTTGAAGAACACCCGCTACGGCATTCAAATCAATACCATCGACGTGCACAGTGCCGGCTGCCGTCGACCAATCAGCACTCATATGGCCATCGATTTGCAGATCGGCGCCAAGCGCTTGCAGATGACCGATCACATCAAGGCGCTGATCATCACCATGCACGGTTGCCGTGGGTATCGCCACATTGACACCCAAGAGACTGGCACGCGCGTCGTCGATATGCAACTTACCGGCGAAGCCCAGCGGGGCGGCGCTGTTCCAGCGGATGTGGCCACCCAGACGCTGAGCCCGCACCTGCCCCAGCAGCGGCAAAACATAGCCGGGCTGATCAATGCTCACATCGCCGTCAATGCCGAGCACGTCCTCGGTGCGGGTGACCCGCGCATCGCCGCTGACCCGCCCGGTTGCAATGCCGTGCACCCATGTCGACGGCAGCAGTTCCAACGCTACGCGGTCCATCACCACATGCATATCGCAGTCACCGTTCAGCGAGGCATTGCCATCGACATCGATGGCGGATTGCATATCGCCGGTTACATGCGCGCTGAGCTGCAGGCGCTGAGCTTGCAGGCGCACCACGGTGGCGTCGACCTCTACCTTGCGTGTGCCAATGGTGACCTGGGCATTATTCAGGGTCAGCTGCGCCAGTGGCAATGACTGAGGCGCGGTCGCAGGAGTTTCGCTCAAGCCCTGCGGCAGCAGGGGGCTCCAGTCGGCGTTCGCGAGGGTGATAGCCAGGCCATCGATGGCGACCTTGCTCAACCACCAATCAACCGTCACCTTGCGGGCGGTAGCCTGGCCATTGCCCAAGAGATCGAGTCCAGAAATGGCCATGCCATTGCCATGCAAACGTACGCGCTCGATAGTGGCGTTGGGCCAGCCGGCAGCTGCCAATTGTGCGCGTAGCACATGACGCAACAGCAGCGGCGCGCTGACCACCACAACGATTACGCCCAAACCGACTCCACTAAGAATTTTCCATCGCCGCCGCATAAGCCTACACCATCTCACAATACCGCTGTAATACCAGACGGGTTACCGGCGTCAGCTGCTCGCCGTGCAATGCCGCGGTAATCGCCACGACCGAGGCACGAACGCTCCAGCAATCGGTGTGTTCACCGGCATCAAGACGGCGCTCAAGTTCAGCCAGCGGCAACGGTGTACGTGCCACATAAATTAGTTCGGGCTGCAGCAGATGCGGATCGCGCACCAGGCCGATGCAGGCCAGTTCGCTGACTTCGTCGGCGCTGAGGCCGATCTCTTCGTGCAGCTCACGCTGCATTTCCGCCAACAGATCAAGCGTCTCACCTGGCTCGAGAATGCCGCCAAATGGATGAGCCCAACCCGGATAGAGAGCCACTGCCGTTGAGCGCCGCCCGAACACCAACCAGCCATCGCCGCTGACCAGCGCCGCGCTGGTGCCGACGGCATTGGCCAAGCTCGCCCAGCCATGCCTGGCTGCCCATTGCGCATGGCAGCCGTTGGTGCCGAGAAATTGTTTATAGCTGCAGCGCGACACCACCAGATGGAAATGATCCGGGTCAGCGATCAGCTGCTCAAAACGGCACAGGGGGCCATCAAACAAGTGCACCCCAGGGCGCGCACAGGCCGTCGTCCACGCCGTATCGATTAAGGCACTGAGCTGCGCTGTCGGGGTATAAGTCGATTCGATGATGGCCGTGGAAATCTGCCCCTGCCGCCAATAGCCCCGAGCCATGAAATCAGAATCATTCATAAGACAAAGGTATTATCGACGCCTTGCGGCATGGGCAATGGCGTCATGACTTCAGCAAACGCGTCTATTCCTTGTCATCACTCTTGGCCGCCGCGGTCGGATCCGGCGGGGTGATGGCGGTGATGGCTTTGGCAGCCGCAGCGGTGCCTGGCCAGGCCTTGGCAAAGCTCAACACTTTCACCTCGCGGTTTTTCGGCAAAGCGAGCAGGACCGTGAGCTCGGCGTCCAAATCGGTCTCCATCAGGGTATTGGCTGCCACCCGGCTGGGGCAGTCTTGCCAATCCTTGAGAAATTTAGCCACTGCTTTCGGTCGCTTGGTTGGCTCCAGGGCAGTGATTGGCTGAAGCGCGGTGGCGGCCATTTTTTCATAAGTCTCGCTCGCTGTCTGTGCACAGGGATAGTTCGACCATTCGTCGCGGAATTTTGCAATTTTTCCTGGGTTACCGGCGGTTATCAACAACCCCAGTTCGGTTTCACCAAAAGCGTTCGCTGTGCTGAGCGCCCGGGCGTGCGCCACAAATCCGAGTGTACGTTCGCTCATCGCTCGCCATTTATCTTTGCTGCCAACGCCGAGTTTATCCATCTCGGTGGTGAGGCCGGCTTCGACAGCAGGCGTCAGTGTGGTCAGATGGGCCTGGGCCGTGCTGCCGGACTCGAACGCCACTGGATAATCGTTGATCACCGACAGATAGAGCTTCGCCGCATCGTAAGGCTTGCGTGCTTCAAGGGCGACAGCCTGGGTCAGCAGGTCTTTGGCTTGCTCTACGAGGGGAGCATCGACAAAGGCGAGGGCTTTTGCGAACCACTCGTTATTCGGCGAGGCGTGACCCAATCCGGGCTGTTCAAAGTATTCAACATGTAAAAACTTGTGACTTTTATAGGAATTCAGCACTGATTGCGTGTCTTTGCGATTGAAGTCGTCACTGCCGGTAACTAGCGCATAGCGCCCGTTCAGCGCCTTTGCCGCCAGTGTCTTGTCGGCCGGCAGGATCGGCGGGTTGCAGCCGACCAGGTAGATGCCGCCGGTGAAAGTCTCGGGCCAGGTCGGCGCAATACGTGATGAGCAACGTCCGCCGCCGCTGATACCCACCGCATACACCCGTCGCGGATCAATGTGATAGCGTTTGGCCATATTCCACGCTGCGTCCAAGGCCAGTCCCCAGCGTGCTGCCACCGCCCGCTCGTTGGGGACGTTTTCCGCGCCGATCCAGAGCAGATGGTTTTTACCGAGCAGGGCGTCATATTGCCGAGCATTGCCGCCTTTGCTGGCATTGGTGTAGACAAGCAGACCATAAGCCAGCTTGTCGTTATAATCGCTAGGTACGTTGACCTCGAAACTTTCCTTGCTGAGGTCATAGACCTCTTGATCGGGATTCTTGATCGCCCAACCATAGCGCTTGCCAAGCACCGCCAGAAAACTGCTCGGATGCCGTTCTTGGAAGGTGGTGGTAAAGACGCCGGTTGCGGGCGTTTCAACGGCGCTCAGCACGAAACTTACCAGAATGATTAAACAGTGATACCGTACCATCTCACTAATATACTGAGGCCTTCTGTTTGCCAAGCATGAGTGACGTTCAGGGTTGATTCGATGTTTTCGTGATTCTAGGAAAGATGCAGAGGACCGTTGCGCTGGCGACCGAAGACGCACGCTGCCGCGCATGGATTGCCCCTGCTGCTCTGGTGTTCTTTATGCTTCTTGTTGCCAGCCGTGGCATACCGGTGGCCATGCGCCCACTGCCGAAGCCTTGATGCGTTCACGGTACGTCGCCTTCGTGCGCCGCGACATTCCTTATTTGCTGCGCACCACCCACCTGACCTTGCGCGCCAAACTCACGCCCAAAGATTTCCTGCGCACCTTTGCCCTGGGATGGAAAAACTTGGAGATCGTCGCCGTCCAGGGGGGCGGGGTCAGCGATAACCTTGGCGTGGTGCAGTTCAAAGCGACGCACGCCAGCGGTGAGCACCTTGAGACCTCACGTTTTTGCCGCGCCGGGACTGAATGGGTCTACCGCGATGACCGCGGAATTTTAACTTAACTGCCCATGCGCGAGACGACGAAAAGCCCCGTCTTGCGCCATCAGTTCATCAAATCCGCCAGATTCGATGACGCGCCCATCCTTGATCACCGCAATACGATGCGCATTGCGTACGGTAGAAAGCCGGTGGGCGATGATCAGGGTGGTGCGCCCGCGCATCAATTCATCCAATGCTTGCTGCACTAAGCGTTCGCTTTCGGGGTCGAGGGCGCTGGTCGCCTCATCAAGAATAAGCAACTGCGGATCGCGATAGAGAGCTCGTGCGATCGCCAAGCGCTGGCGCTGGCCACCCGACAAACCGCCGCCGCGATCGCCCAGGATGTGATTGATGCCCCCGGGAAAGCGTTCGATGAATTCATAGGCATTTGCACGTTTGGCGGCAGCGATGGCGCGGGCCCGATCCGGGCTGCGATCACCCCAGGCGATATTGCCCAACAGCGTGTCCTCGAAGAGCACCACATCTTGGCTGACCACTCCGACATGGCGGCGCAGGCTGCGGCGATCCAAGGTGCGCAGGTCTTTTCCATCGATGAAGATCGCCCCGCTTTCGGGCTCATAAAAACCAAGGATCAAAGATGCGATGGTGCTCTTGCCACTACCCGACGGGCCGACCAAGGCCAATGAGCTGCCGGCGGGCAGCGTCAGATCCAGGCCATCCAGGCTATGGCGCTCGGCGTTTGCATAGCGGAAACGCACCTGGCTCAGGGTCACATCACCACGTATGTGTGGCACGCTGATTTTACCGGTATTGTTTTCTTGAGCTTCTTCTGCGTAGAGGTGCGACATCGATTTGATGGCGTCATCCGCTGCCGCCATCGACGGCAGTCCGCTGAGGATGTTGCCCACCGCGCCGGCGATGATGCCGTAATAGGTCATGAGGATGGTCAGCTCGCCAATGGTGATATGAGTGATGTGACAGGTGTGGCCCAGCACTATCATCTGGTGATCACCAGACACCGCCAACCACACTCCCAAACCAAGTACGAACATATTTAAAAACGTTGAAATGGCCCACGAGCTTGAACCGAACAAGGTATTGACGAAATCCAGGCGCATGCCTTCCTTGGCTACCGTGCCGGCGGCCAGTGACAGGCGATGTTCGCTGAACTCCTCGGTGGCGTGCGCGCGGCTGATGCGCAGACCGGTCAAGGTCTCATTGAGGTTGGCCATAAAGGCTGATTCGGCTTTGCGGAATTGCTCATTCGAGGCTTTGATGCGTGTCCATAGGGCACGGGCGATCATCAGATTGAAGGGCACGGTCAGAGCGATGACGGTCAACAGCAATGGATTGTAGAGAGCGACGATGACCATGGTGACGATGGTTGCCGTGCCATACATCAGGATCGACTCGGCGATGAAGTTTTGAAAGCCTTCAAGGCGGCCCATATCGAGCGTGAATTTATTCTGCAGAGCCCCTTGTTGCGCCTGATCATGGAAAGCGAACGTCAGGCGATTGATGCGACGGATCAGTGAACTGCGCAAGCCAGCCGCCATGGTACGGTTGATTCGCGATAAGATGATGCGTGCGCCAGTTGTCGCGGCGACATTGCCAGCACACATGGCCATGGTCGCTGCCAGGGCCAGTGGCAGCGGCCCCAAGGCCCGTTGCGGATTGGCGGGATCGATGTGATCGATTAACCAACCGGTGATCAATGGAATTGCATACACCGGCAGATAGCGCAAGTTCTGCATTGCCCAGATGGCAATCCACGAGGCGACCGAACCGTTTTGCAGGCGCCAATATGCCAGCACCGTCGAGGGCGGCTTACCGGCTGCGGTTGGTTTTGTGATCGACTGGATGCGGGCCGAGGGGACTGGCGGTGCATACCGCGCGAGGTCCGTCATGTCTGGCATGGTGGTGATGGTGGTAGTAGGTGGCGCGATTCAACATCGCAGAAAAATTCAAACCCTTACCACAGACCCCGCACCGCGTAATCTTACTTCAGTACTAATTTAACCAGCTTTGCTAATGCTGGGTGCCCGTGCGCAGCTTGAACTATTCATGTGGGCACTTGCTGCGTGAGATATGGATGGTGGCTGCATAGTACCTTAGTGATGACCCCGCGCGATGAATTGGAGTTGGTAGTGGCAGCCCAAGGGGGTGACCGCGAGGCATTTGCGGAGCTGGTATGCCGCCATCAGGCTTCGTTGCGGGCGCTGGTCGCGCTCAATCTGCATGGACGCAACGACATTCATGAACTGGTTCAGGAATCGCTGATCGATGCTTGGCGCGGGCTAGCGGGATTCGACACGCAACGCGAATTAGGTCCGTGGTTACGCACCATCTGCCGCAATCGCGTGCGCCAGTACTTTCGCGAACGTCAAGCACGGCGCGGACGCGAACGGGCCTTGGTCGATGCCGCTCTGTTGGCGACGGCTCCCACTGATGAAGACCACCTGAGTGAATCG
>JAYVTR010000379.1:0-6513 GCA_043788625.1 Planctomycetota bacterium | reverse complement strand
GATGCGGGCGGCCTGGGCTTGGCGCAACGCATCCAGATAGGTGGTTTCGATGTTCTGCGCCGTGCGCCGGGCATCGAGGACATCGAATGCCGATGTTTCACCGGCCTGATAGGCATTGATGGCAAGCCGGAGTGCTTCTTGAGCGGTGGCCCGGATATCGTTGCGGTACCGTTCCACGATGGAGCGGGCTTTTTCGTACTCGCGCCAGGCCTGTTCAACCTCGCGACGCAGCTTGGCCCGTTCGACGGCCAGCTCGGCGCTGGCACGATCGACCTCAGCCCGAGCCGTTTCGATGCCTCCCTGGTTTTGGTTCCACAGCGGCACATCGATGCCGAACGAGACCCCGACGGCACGGCTATCCGTCTCCTTACCACCGAAGACTCCTACCGTCACATCAGGATAGGCGGCATGGCGCTCGCGATCGACGTCCAACTCATGTTGATGGACCAGCGCCTGTAGCCGCGCCAGACCCGGGTGCTGCCGCTCGGCAGCAGCTAGCGTCTGATCGCGATCAATGGGGGGCAGCTGACTGAGCTCAAGATCAATCGTGTAGCTCGCGGGCAGACCCCCGCCACAGAGGGCGTTCAAGCTGGCACGTGCCGCCTCGATGTCGCTGATGCTCTCGGCAACGGCCTGATCGGCCTGCAAGGCATCCACGCGGACACGCAACAAATCCGATTTAGTGGCTTCGCCGGCAGCCAAGCGACTGTCTACCAAGTTTGCCACATCATGTGCCAGTTTCTGCATCACCATGGCCTGTTCGTATGCCTGCAGATCGATGACCAGATCGACGGCGGTGGCGGACACGTCACCCGCGATCTCAAGTCCCAGGGTGCGGGCTTCCAATTCAGTAACCATCTTTCCCGCCGTGGCAGCGTCGATACGCGACCCACGCTTGCCTAGCCACGGCAGACGCTGACGCAGGCTCACACGCCCCACGCCGTGGCGCTCATCTTCCGTGGTCTTGGCGCTACCGAATTCGAATTCGAGTTCGGGATTGTCCCAGGCACGTGCCTGCGCCACCTGGGCAGCGGCCGCCCGCCGATTTGCTGCGAAGACCGCCTGTGTCGGATTGTACCGGAGGGCGACGGCTATCAGTTGCGACAGGGTCACAGCTTTGCCGGGAGCGATCGCCGGCACCGGTGCTGATGCGGATGTGGGCGGAGATGCCGCAACACCAGCTCCGCTGGCAGCGGTTAGCATTCCCGCCGGAGCGGTGCCGTCAGCAATACGTGAGGAACCGCAGCCCGTTAGGACTGCCAACAACGCTGCCGCAATGGGCAACGCGCGATACGAAGTAGGCATGCAATCATCCGATTGAACGGCATGGCAAAACGCCGTGCCGTACGAGGTGGATTCGAACCGGGGTCTGCACCGCCTGCTATGGCAGGGATGCCCTCAGGAACGAATCAACACTGGATGACGGTGGTCGCGATCTGAATCAAATACGGCGGCTCTCGATCGTCGCGCACATCCTCGACGACAGAGACCATGCGAAGCGGTGGCCAGATAATCATGCCGACGAGAATGCGCTTCGCCGAGCGGGCGGGCGCATCCACTGTCCATTTTTGCGATTGATGAAAGCGATCGTGCGGCAGTACGAGGTCCACGCAGCGCTTACAGGAGAACACCCCTGAGACCGGCACTGCCGGGGCCGAGTGCATGAGCCCACCTTCCCTGATCATGCTTTCGCAGCAGATGCTTTCACTGCATCCGAAAGCGACACCGCCCTCATTTTCCAAGCAGAGGACCGAACCCGCAGGAAACGACTGCATGCCAAGCGACAGGAGACTGGCAAAGATGGCCAGTATCATGAGCTTGCAATTGCGTGCGGCACAATGGAACATCTTAAGTCTTGGCTTGTAACTGATTGCAAAACAGATCAAGGGCTAACCACACCCCCCTGCCACCTGATATAACTGGTGCTGCAGCCGAACGCCACAGCGCAGTGCGCGTGCGACTAGCAATGCGCGCCGGCCGAGCGCGTGACCATACTCTGCGGTTCGGTCGTTGGCATGCGCATGGGACAGCAAGCCATCCGTCAACACGTCCTCGAACACATCCTCCAAGAAACCGTACGTGCGCAGCAGATCTTGCTCCAAGCCGGCACCTTCATCGCGACGTTTTCTTATGCCACGATGCGGAAGGCCTGACCTGCCTTCTCTCGATCCGAACCAGTTGGTTGGGGATCTTAGCGATCGCAGCTGAATTAAAGGTGAGTGTCAAGACCAACTGCAAGAGCAGCCCCGCTTGTTGCTCGTATACAGGATTTACGTTCGAAACGTTTATACAGCGGGTGCACGTTTTTGCCCGCAAGCGCAATCGCTCATAAATGTATACATATTCTAACGTGAGAATGTCTATCGCCCATAATCCCGCTGGTAGATGGGGTTACTGACGAGCTGCAGTCGAGGCTGGCTGCGGAGTCGTCTTCGTCATCATTGCAACGCGGATCTATTGTATACTATACTGGGGTATAGGAGGTCATGATGGCGCACCTGCATGGGAATCGCGATCGACTCATAGCCCGCATCCGTCGCATCAAGGGCCAAGTGGTCGCTATCGAAAAGGACATCCTCGCCGATGGCGACTGCAATCGGGTGCTCCAGACCATAGCGGCCTGTAGAGGTGCATTAAACGGCCTCATGGCCGAAGTGATCGAAGGGCACGTCCGCTACCATGTGCTAGATCCACAAGGGAAGTCTACGTCCGAGCAGCTCGAAGCAGCGGAACAACTGCTCGAAGTGGTGAACGCTTACCTCAAGTAAATCACAGGACATTTGCCGTGATCAATACCCTGTCTCTTCTTTACCTTCCGACTGCTCTTGGGCTCGGAGCGCTGCACGCCCTCGAACCGGGTCATTCCAAGACCTTGATTGCCGCTTATCTCATCGGGACCAAGGGCACCAAGTGGGACGCTTTCCTGCTCGGAGTTTCGGCAGCGACGACCCATAGTCTCATCGTCATCGCCATCGCTGTTTCAGCGCTGTGGCTCGGGAAAGAGGTATTTACCGATCAAGTGGGTCATTGGCTTCAGATCGGCAGTGGAGTGCTCGTGATCCTTATCGGAGCGTGGATGCTCTGGCGTCGCTGGCCGCGCCCAAAACGTGCCGTTCATGCCCATCACCATGGGGCTCCCAATCCAATCGCCATCTCCTCGGACATCGCTGAGGGTACGCTCAGCATTATCGATACTGCGGATGGCGAGCGCATGCGCTTTACCGCCACGCGTTGCTTACCTGGATCCACCTTCGCAGTCTCGATCGCACGCGAGCACGGTCGGGTTGAGGTCCTCCAGCTTTTACCAGACAGCACGCACCTTGGTCAATTTTCCAGTTCGGTCGCCCCCGCCGAGCCCCACGAGTTCACTGCCGAGGCTGTCTTGTCGGCTCCGGGTCGCGAGGAGCGGCACCCTTTCGCCATGCATGAACCCGAAGGTCACCACGAACGTCATCAAAACCATGACGATCTCGACGATGATGCCCACGCGCGAGCCCATGCAGCGGTCATGCCGACCTATGTGGAACAGGGTGGACGGCCATCGTCCCTCCAGGTGGTCGCTTTTGGAGCAGCGGGGGGTATGATACCTTGTCCCGCATCGATCACCGTGATGTTACTGGCGCTGTCAGCCGGTAAGGTCGCGTTTGGACTTTTGGCTGTATTGTGCTTCAGCCTGGGACTGGCAGTAACCATGGTCGGAATTGGTATGGCGGTAGTGGCAGGCTTCGCAAAGCTCGCGCAGACTGGACGTTTTTCGTTAATCGCCAAGCATGCGCCCCTCGTGAGCGCAGTGTTAGTGATGGGGACCGGATTGGCTGCCCTGGCCATGGCGCACTAACAATGAAGATGACCATCCCGTTTAAGGGTTTTTAACGTGCTGGTCTCTCTCATCATGGGAAATTTTGTGCACAGGTTCAGATGGTCGAGACATCTCCTACCGCGTGGACAACAGAGACATGCATTCCGCAGACCCGGGTTTGCGTCCGACGAGCCCGTAATGGTAGGGAGGAAGGATCATTGGTTCCAGGGAGATTTCGAAGCCGGTTTTTTTCAGCCACTGACTGCAGGTCTCTGGTCGCGGCCTGATTGCAGCTTCGGGGCCCCGCGGAGTGGGAATATCACTGCGCCAGTGGATGATCGCCACGTGACCGCCAGGACGGAGCACCCGCATGCTTTCAGTCAGCAGAGCCAGAGGATCCTCACAATGGAGAAGATTGAACAGCAGCACCGCGTCGGCATCGCTGTTGAGTAAACCAAAACCATTTGTTACGACGTCACGTTGCCGGGCATCGACCCAAGCAAGGGATTCGCTCAGGCAGCGAGCTTGCAACCCCTGCACCGAAGGCAGATCGATGTCAATGGCGATCACGCGACGCCATCCACAACGTGCCGCTGCCATGGTGAAGGTGCCATAACCGCAACCGATATCGACGAGAGTCTCCAAGGGCTTTGCGAGTCCGAGGACAGTAAAGATCTTCAGCGGATCGAAGTAGGTCTCCCACTGAGTGGCTGCGGGCATGCCGCTATCGCGCGTTTTCATGGTGAAAATCCTGTTTCTTTTTCCGGTGCGGACAAGCGCGGTGCACCATGTTGAGCGCACTCCGCTGTGTTTGTCGTTAGCGCGACCTGCCGGTAGTCAGCGACGACTTGGCGGTAAGCTGACGACTGGCCACCATCTGACGCTCCAGCGCATCTCGGAGCGAGAGATCCGTGACCGTTACCGGCAAGCAGCCAGGAACTCCACCGGCACTTGCCCCCCTCTCGTTTACAGATAGTCGCACAGAACTCGGCGGCGGCGTAGGAGGCCCACAGCCGCGGCGGCAAGATCCTCCGCGTTTGGCAAGCTCTATACTACGGCCGTATCTCAGGAACGCATTGCGTCAACACGACGGAAGGAGGGCATCTGTTCACGCGGCACCGCTGTTGGCTCCAGGGAAGGCGTCAGTCTTGGAGGCGGCCGATGATCGTGTGCGTGGTACATGGCACCTATTTACGTAAACGGTTATAAATCATAAATGAACGTCAATTTTAAGGAGAGGCGAATTCCTGAGACACACCATTCTGAACCGACGTTACCTAGGTATCCACGAGGTGCTTCTGCCATGATCCGAGTTCCCTACCGCTGCGTTCACCCTACCGCTATCGGCTGCAGCGCCATCCTGCTCGTCCTCGCATCAGGGCTCACCGAGTCGGTAATTGCCCATGGTGGCGAAGACCATGGCGGCGGTGGTAAAGGCGCCGGCGATCTCGATCCCCATGCACCGCGCGTGATCTCGCCCGAAACTGCCAAGGCCATCGGCCTCACCACCGTTGAAGTCGACACCAAAGCCATTGCGGAAGTCATCCATGTGGGCGGCGTGGTGCGGGCCATGCCTGATCACCGCTTCATCATCGCGCCAACGGTTGCCGGACGTGTGCTCACGGTGACCAAGCAAGTTGGGGATATAGTAGCCCAGGGCGATGTGATCGCCCGGTTGGATAGCCCAGAGCAGGCCCGCAGTTTATACGAGGTCAGCAAGCTGGAAGCCGAACGAGCGCGGACCGCCAGCGGCAAGAACGCCGCCGAAACCCGAGTCGTTTTCCTGACTGCTGATGTGGAGCGGACGCGCACGCTGATCAACAATGGTATCAGTGCACGGGAAGCGGCCTCGCGAGAGGTGGACTTGGCGGTCGCGAAAACCGAGGTGGTGTCCTTGACGGCTGAATTGCAGGCCCTGGCCATCGGTCGGAAAAACCTGCTGGCGATGAACAACCTCGATCCTGATACACCAGAGGGCGCGCTCCAATCGACCGTGCTCGAATTGCGTTCGGCCATCGCCGGAGTGCTTGTCGGCCGTGATATCACTCCCGGTGCCTGGGTGCCGGCTGGCACCACCATCGCCGCGGTCGCCGACTATACGACGGTACAAATCGAGGCAGAAGTCCCTGAATCGTTGATCCCACGCTTTGGACATGTGACCGGCAAATCTGCCCGAGTCAGCATCTCTGGCGACCCTTCACAGGCGGTGAGCGGTACCGTGCGCTTTCTAACGCCCGAGCTGGATCCGCAGAAGCGCACCGCCCATTTGATTATCGAGGTAGCCAACACCGGCGGGCACTTGCGCGGCGAGCAGTGGGTTGAGTCCAATGTGATCATACGGGAAGTGAAAGAGGCCCTGGTCGTACCCCGCGCAGCGGTCCTTGAGGATGGCCCGCGGCGATACGTCTTCGCGGTGGAGAACGGTACGTACGTGCCGCATGACGTCGCGCTCGGAATCACTGATGATCAGGTGGTCGAGATCCTCGACGGACTTGCTCCAGGTGATGTGGTGGTGGTCGGCGGAGCGTGGAGCTTGAGTCAAGTCCGTACCAATGCACATGGTACTCCGAGCGAAAAAACGCACTGAATCCCATGTTAAATGCCATTATTGCGTTTTCGCTGCGATACCGATCCCTGGTCCTGCTGGCGGCCCTGATCATCACCGGTCTGGGCCTGGTCACGGCTGGGCGGTTGCCGGTCGACGTCTTTCCCGA
>JAYVTR010000378.1:0-2899 GCA_043788625.1 Planctomycetota bacterium | reverse complement strand
CGGATACCCATGAAGTCGCAGCGATGAGTGACCTCGATGCCGGGCATCGACTTCTCGACCACCATCGCGGTGATCTGCTGGCGTTCCTTGCCGTTGACTATCTTCGGGTCGGTCTTGCACATCACGACGATGATGTCGGCGATCGGGCCATTGGTGCACCACAGCTTCTCGCCGTTGATGATGAAGTGCTTGCCGTCGGGGGTCTTGGTCGCGGTGGTGGTCATCTTCGACGGATCCGAGCCAACACTCGGCTCGGTCAGGGCAAAAGCGCTGATGGTGCCAGCGCGAAAACGCGGGAAGTATTTCTTCTTCTGCTCTTCCGTACCGAACAACTTCAACGGCTGCGGCACGCCAATCGATTGATGGGCGCTGACCAGCACCGCCGTCGAGGCGCAATGGCTGGCCAGCAGCATCATGGCGCGGTTGTAGTTGACCTGGGTGAAGCCGAGGCCGCCGTATTCTTTCGGCACCTTCATGGCGAACACGCCCATGGCGAACAGATCGGTAATGACCTTGGCGGGTATGGTACGCGACGCATCGACTTCTTCGGCGTCGAGGTTGGCGGTCAGGTAGGTCGCCAACTCAGCGCAGAAGGCATTACCGATGGCGGCATCTTCGGCAGTTTGCCGAGGAAAAGTATCGACCAGAGTGCGGTTGAAAGTGCCCATGAACAACTGCTGGGCAAAGCTCGGTTCGGTCCATTGCGCCTCACGCGCTGATTCAGCGACTTCCATCGCCGCGCGCTTGTTCGCACTCATCTTCGACAAGTCGATGACCGGCACCGCGTCGGCGTTGCGATTGGTCGAATGGTTGGGGTCAAGGTCGGTAGCCATGGTGAGGGTCTCCGAAAACTGAAGAAAAGTCGTGTGAATCAGTGCTGATCCACAGATTAATGTTACCCCGGAAACGTCAGCTATGCCAGGGGAATGTTGATTGGTTGATCATACCAAGTTCATCACACTAAGTTCATCACACCAGGGCCACGCCACTGCGCGCATGCTCGACCAGCAGAGCCGCCGGGGTGAAGCGCGGGCCATGCGAGTCGGCAAGGCGTTTGAGCCGCTCGACCACCGTCGTCAGCCCGAGGCTCTGGGCGTAGTGCAACGGCCCCCCACGACTCGGTGGGAAGCCGGTGCCCATGAGCATGGCCAGATCGAGATGGGAGGCCTTGGCCACTACCCCTTCCTCGACGCAGCGCGCTGATTCGTTGACCATGGTCAGCAGGCAGCGATCCAGCACCTCGGCGTCGCTCAACGCATGCGGAATGCGTTTCTGCGCTGCTTGCACGCGCATCACCGCTTGATCGATCTCGGGATTGGGCAGGGACTGGCGGCCCTCGTGGACAAAGAAACCGCGCCCGCCCTTGGTACCTTTCAGATGCAGTTCCTCGTGCAGGCAACGCAGCAGATCGGCTACCGCGTGACGCTCGCCATAGCCATTGTAGAGCACTTTGGCGACCTTGTAGCCGACATCGATGCCGACTTCATCGGTCAAGGTGAACGGCCCCATGGGCATGCCGAAATGAGCTATGACCCGTTCGACCTGATCGATGCCAGCGCCGTCTTCGACGGTACGCGCAGCTTCGTTGAGGTACGGCAAAAGGATGCGGTTGACCAGAAATCCCGGACAGTCGCGCACCACCACCACCGTCTTGCCCAACGAGCGGGCGGTGGCCGCCGCCAATTGCACGGCCTCCGGTGACGATGCGGGGCCAGCGATGATCTCGACCAACGGCATGCGATTGACCGGATTGAAGAAATGCATGCCGACCAAGCGCTGCGGATGAGCAAGTGCCGTTGCCATATCGGCGACTGACAAGGAACTGGTATTGGTCGCCAGCACGCAGTCCGGGCGGATGAATTTTTCGCAACCGGCCAACACCGTGCGCTTGATCGCCAAGTCTTCGACCACCGCCTCCACCACCAGATCAAGGCGGTCAAAAGCAGTGAAATCGAGGGTGCCGGTGATGCGATGCATGCGCAGCGAATGCTCGCCCGGGGTCAACTTGCGCAGCTTCAACAGAGCTGCGTCGTAGGTCGCCGCCTGCTGCAGGCCTTTGGCTACCGCCTCCCACTGCAGATCCTTCATGCGCACCGGAATACCGGCGGCGGCAAAAGCCCAGGCGATGCCACCGCCCATGATCCCGGCACCTAAAACGCCAGCACTGGTGACAGGATGCGCCGGGCGGCCAGCTGATTTCTTGACGTCTTCATTGGCAAAAAAAGCATCGACCAGATTGTGGCAAACCGCCGTCACCGCCAGCTGGCTGAAGACCTCCGCCTCGACTGCCAAGCCGTGCACCATCGGCATGCTGTTTGATGTCCGCCGCAAGACTTCGATCGCCCCCAGCGGTGCCGGCATCAGGCCGTGCGTCTTGCGCATGACTTCCTTATGCGCCTTGCCCAGTACCAGCGAACGCACTCCCGGGGCCTGCATCAGGCGCACCGAACGCGACAGCGGCCGGCGCACAAACGAGCTTATCTTCTTCAGAAATCGTGGCAGGTCGTCGGCCAGGAAAGCCCGCGCGATGCAGGCATCGGCAAGGCCCATCTTAAAAGCTTTCACACCCGGCACCTGCCGCCCGCTGAGGATCAGATCCAACGCCACCGGCAAACCGACCAGGCGCGGCAGACGCTGCGTGCCGCCCCAACCGGGGATGATGCCAAGGGTGACTTCCGGCAGGCCCAGCCTGGTTTTTTCAGCATCTGTGACCACGCGATGGGTGCAGGCCAGGGCTAGTTCCATGCCGCCGCCCAGACACGGGCCATCGATCACCGCCACGATGGGAATGCGTTTGGCGGTGGCCAGATTGGCCAATCGCTCGAACACATCCTGGCCGCGACGGGCCTTGGCGAGGGCCTGCTCGACCGTGTTCAGGCCTTTGATTTCGGAAATATCC
>JAYVTR010000377.1:0-4185 GCA_043788625.1 Planctomycetota bacterium | reverse complement strand
GTATTTGCCGTAATTATCCCGTGGGCGCTGCTGCTGTGGTGGTTGTTATGCGAAACCATGGGCCAGTTGCTTGTCGGTCGTTGGCGGACGCGTCAAGCTCTTGAGCGTTGGGATATCATCGCGCAAGCCACCATCGTCGGGGCTTTTGCCGGTCTGTGCTATGGCATGGGGTGGGTACATCGGGTCAGCGGCTATTCGGCGGCCTTGGCCCCATGGCTGATGATGATGGCGATTCACTGGTGGTGCCTGGCCAAACCCACAGGTGCGATTAAAGGCTTCGCCTGGAGCCGCTGGGGATTCCTGCTGCATCACGTACGTTTTTCCTTGTTGCCGTTGATGATCGCTTGGCCGATTCTGGATGTCTGTGCGTGGATCGGCAATCACACCACCATCGGTCCGTGGCTGTTAGGGAATTTCGGTCAGGCGGCAAATATCGCCGGCGCCAGCCTCATGGCCTTGGCATTGATCGCTCTCTTGCCGTGGCTGCTGGTCAAGATGTGGGGCGCCCAACCCCTCTCTAACCCAACCTTAGTCGCCGAGCTAGAAGCCGAATGCCAACGTGCGGGAGTGCGCGTCGCTAGCATCATGCACTGGCCGATCAGTGGTGGACGGATGTACAATGCCATGGTCTTAGGCGTGTTGCCACGCATACGCTATGTCCTGTTCACCGAGGATCTGCTGCGCGATTTCACTACCGAAGAACGCACCGCCGTGCTCGGCCATGAGCTCGGGCATGCACGTTATCATCATCTGTGGATCTACCTCATGTTCGCCCTGGCAACAGGACTGCTGTCATGGTCGGCGCGTGGCATGCTCGACCGCTCCATCAATGGACTACCCGGGATGACATCGCTCACCGAGGAGATCCGTGCCGGCATCATTGCCCTCGCTTTACTAGCGATACAGTGGCGGCTCTTGTTTGGCATATTGAGCCGCGCCTGCGAACGACAGGCGGATCTCGCCGGAGCTGAACTCGCGGGGCGGGGTGACGCCGTGACTGGCGCACGCATCATGGGCCACGCCTTAGCGGCAGTGGCGCGTCTGGCGGGGATCGATCCGCGCTCGCCCAGCTGGCGGCACTACTCTATCGCTG
This sequence comes from Planctomycetota bacterium, assembly GCA_043788625.1. Taxonomy (GTDB): domain Bacteria; phylum Planctomycetota; class UBA11346; order UBA11346; family UBA11346; genus CAIUVD01. Next base: position 3,092 of record JAYVTR010000377.1, on the reverse strand, counting down.
AACGCATGCTCTTTCTCAATCAGATTGCTGCCACTCCTCAGCTTGCCGACCGTCACCACGCCCGAGTGCGCTTGACGGTGCAGCTCATGGCAGCACTTACGGGTGTCCTTCTCGCTCTCGCTGCCCTGCGGATTCTGTGACTTTTATGCGTTCACCACTGTTCATCCTTGTCGCTGCTTTCCTCATCTCATTGATGATTGCCCAATATGCCGGCAGCTTCCGCGCCTTTGAAGAGACGCCGGCCAGCAGCGTCAACGGCAGCGATCTGCTGCTGACCGTACTACGGCGTGATCAATCACTTGGCCCGGCTCTGGCGGCGGCGGATAGCGGCGACAGCGCCCCCTTGTTGGCGTGGCTCAATGCCGCCGAGCCATTCGCGCGGCAGAGCGTGGCAGCGGTGCTGATGCATGTCGCTTGGAGCCATGACGGCCTCAAGAGCGATGATGATTCAGCGCTCGCTGATGCGGCCTTCTATCGCTTTCGCCAGCGCTTCACCGCCTTTGTCAACATTCCCACTGGTGATGCCGACCTCGACGCGATGCTCGATAATTTGCTAGCCTACATCCTGGTTGCCGGCACACGCCATCCCAGTGCGACAGATGTGGCCCTTGCCAAACACATTCTGCCACGCCTTGAAAAACAAGTCGAGCATACGCCGACTAGCGGCGTGTGGGATACTATCGGCTGCGTCTACTATGTGGCTGGCGAAGACGCCAAGGCCAAAGTCGCCTTTCAACAAGCCGTGACCTTGGCTGAACGCGATTTGGCGAAGGTTGAAACCGCAAAAAAACCAGCCGCTGAACGCACCCTGAGCCTTGCTCGTCGACGTCTGCAAGCAGCTCAGGAAGCTGATCTGCGCGCGGTTGAGAAGCGTGGTGACCCGTTTATGCGGTCACCATTACCGCTGATCGAGACGGCACAGGCTTCGCCCGCGTCCTCGCCCACGCCGCCGATGCCAGAAGCCGCGCATGGCCATTGATCCTATGCGTGATCTCGCCGCTCGCTTATCACCCCTTTTGGTGCATGGCGGCGCTACCCCTCTGCCTGATCGGCACAGTGTCGATACCCTGTGCCATAGCCTGCTAGCGGTGTTGTTTCCCGGCTGCTTCGCACCGACCAACGGCAGTTCGATCCAGGAAAATCTGGCACATCTGCAGACCCAGTTGAACGACCTGGTTGGTCTCGCACAGGCGTATGTGGCCCAGCATCATGGCCACCTTCACGGTCACACTCCCGGCTCAGGTCGCGAATGCGCGCGTGAGCTGATCGAAGAGCTGCCGGCCGTCGCCGGTCTGCTCGCCACCGATGTCGCGGCGGCGTTCTGCAATGATCCGGCAGCACCCGATCAGACCACCATCATCCTCTCCTACCCGTGCATCGAAGCCCTCGCCATCCAGCGCTTCGCACATCGACTCTATCGGCGTCAGGTGCCGATCTTGCCGCGCATGATGACGGAATGGGCGCACGCCCGCACCGGCATCGACATCCACCCTGGTGCGACCATCGACGAATCCTTTTTCATTGATCATGGAACCGGCGTGGTCATCGGCGAAACCTCACGCATCGGCAAGCATTGCGTGCTCTACCAGAGCGTCGGCCTCGTAGCGTGGAATCCACTGGCCAAGGATGAGCACGGGGAACTGAAACGCGGACAGTCGAACAAACGCCATCCCGATCTCGAAGACCATGTCACCATCTATGCTGGGGCCACCATCCTGGGCGGAGATACCGTCATCGGCCATCATAGCGTCATCGGCGGCAGCGTCTGGCTAACCCATAGCGTCGAACCATATACGGTGGTCACCATCAAAGACCCCGAGCTCAACATCCGTTCGCGCAAGCGGCCGACTCTTGCTTAAAAAGATTTTAAAGCCAAGCGCTCCTCCCCGTTATCACCCCATCCACAAGGATATCGCATGACCGCCATCACTCTCAAAGGCTCACCTGTCAACACCGTCGGCTCACTGCCCAAGGTCGGCGCTGCCGCTCCCGCTTTTTCATTGGTGAAACCCGACCTGTCACTGGTCAGCAACGCTGACCTCGCCGGCAAGCGCATCATCTTGAACATCTTCCCCAGTGTCGACACGCCGACCTGCGCCTCCTCGGTGCGCAAGTTCAATGCTGAAGCCAGCAAGCTCGACAACACCGTGGTGCTGTGCGTCTCGAAGGACTTGCCGTTTGCCCATGCCCGCTTTTGCGGCGCCGAAGGCCTGAACAATGTGTGGGGCGTATCGGATTTCCGCTCACCAAACTTCGGCACTGACTACGGTGTCACCATCGCTGACAGCAAGCTCACCGGTCTGTTGTCGCGCGCCGTGGTGGTCATCGATGCCAAGGGCACCGTCACCTACACCGAGCAGGTCACCGAAATCGCCAACGAGCCCGACTACGCCAAGGCCCTGGCCGCGCTGAAGTAAGTTATCAGTACCTGTGGTGAACGCGGTTCTCCGTGCTTACCACAGGTACTGCTCAGTGCTGTCCTTCTCCACTGGCTCCACTGGTATTCGCAGGCTCATGCACTTGCTTCGCGGTTTCAGTCAGCCACTCGCTGAAGCCGTTATCGAATGCGGCATAACTGAGGCCGAGATAATCCCACACTTTATAGTTAGCGGTGCTGCCGAGATAACTGTCGCGCAGGAAGTCGAGGAAGTCGGAACGGTGCCGACGATGATCAGACTCCATGCAGAATTCTACGAGCATGCCAGCCGCCGGATAATTGAGATGCGGCGTCGGTGATGACGACCATTCACGTCCATCATCCAGCGCTAAAATTTTCGCGAGGATTAATGCCTTCCCGGCTTTCATTTGTTCAAAAAAAACGTGCAGATGCTGATTGCCGCTGATTTCACCTAAGACCATGCGTCCGTCATGGAAAGCCGGAGCCTGGGTGTACACGGCAGCGCCTTCGGTAAGCCATGCCGGAGCCCGATTAGTACCACTAAAAATATGCAGGATCTGATGGGTAAATTCATGATAGATGACTTCCGCTTCACCTTGATAGAAATAACTCTCCTTAGTCAATGGAATGAACATGCCATCAGACCAACCGGCGGCGGCAGATGGGGGTAACGATGCGACATAGGCCGGCTTAT
>JAYVTR010000376.1:0-3952 GCA_043788625.1 Planctomycetota bacterium | reverse complement strand
GGCTGAGTCAAACCGCTCGAAGAAAACGACCAGGAAGGTCACATACACGCGTCAGCAAAGCACCGGCCGTGAAGCGGAAAGGTTAACCGAGGGCCATTGCCCATCACCCGCCGCCTGCTCACCTGGCTGCATACACTTCCTGAGCGCAGCGAGCGGAAGATGCTGCTCGGGCAGTTCTGCGGCTATCCCAACCCGCGGCCGGAGCTGCTCGCTACGACCCATCCGTGGAGCACTTTTCGTCGCCAATACATGGACGAGATCCACACCTTGAGCGGCGCTCATCCAGCGATCATGGGCGTTGATTATTACGGAAATTTAGGCGGCATCAACGAAGGTCCTGGCATCGCCACCACCGAACATTCGCATCTGCGCACGCTCAACCATAGCGATGTCTCCAATACCGGCGTCCACCTCAATCGTGAACTGATCCGCTGGTGGAACGCTGGCGGCTTGGTGACCATTAACATCCATTCCTACCGGCCTGACACCCATCGTCCGGACAACTCGGGTGGGATGATGAAGTTTGGCTTCGGCGGTAGCGATAAATATCCCGGCGATGAGCGCTTCTGCGAATATGACCTGGCGCGCATGCTGCCCGGCGGCGCCGACCGCTCCAACTGGCTAGCGATGATGGATGGTATCGCCGACGGCCTCGCAGAGTTGCGCGATGCTGGCGTGGTGGTGATCTGGCGGCCATTCCACGAAGTCGATCGCGGCTTCTGGTGGGGAAAACACCACCCGGATTTGTTCGTGCAGGTGTGGCACGACCTCTTTCACTACTTCTCGGCCATACGCAAGTTGGATAACCTTATTTGGGCATTCACCGGATCGATGGCCTATTACCCCGGCGATGATCAAGTTGATGTGATCGGCGACGACACCTACCAAGTTCGCCTACACAAGCGTGTGCTTCATGATGAGGCACAGCGGCGCGGCAAACTGCACGCGCAAACTGAATTCGGCTTTGGCATCGATGCGCTGCGTGATAACTCGAATGCATCCTACGACTTCGCCAACTTATCTCAGTCGGTGCGCGACGTGCTGCCGCGCAGCGTCTATGTGCTGGCGTGGTCGGATGCCTGGCGCATTGGCAACCCCAACCACACGCACCAGCGAGAGCTCATGCACGATCAGTGGATGGTCACCCGCGAAGGCATGGATCAGACCTGGCGCAATGCGCCCATCTAAACAGCAAGGTATTACCCTGAAAAGGGGATGAAACCCATAGCGCGTAGTGACCATGGAAACGATTCCAACTTTGGGCATGGTGGCAAGCATTCAGCAGAATCGAGGCACAAAAATGGCGGCACCGGCGTATCGAGATCGAACAGCCGCCCAGTGCGTCCCGTAGCGATGCTGGTCGCAGCAGACGCATAATGATTCTGCACTGCGCGCCGACGCAGGCGACTACGATTGGTGTCGGTAAAATGGAACAGAGAGCCATCGAACAGGAGGGCAGATCCCGCTGTCATCGGCAGCGGCACCATTGACGAGCGCAAGGGATCGCAAGCACGTGGATCAATCCGCCAACCGGTCGGCCCTGGGATATGAGTGACCAGCCCCAGATGGTGGCTACCGGGCACCACCTGCATGCAGCCGTTGTCGATGGTGGCATCGTCAATGGCGATCCATACACCGACCACAGCCGCTGAATTTTCCAGGGGGAAATAGGGAAGGTCCTGATGCCAGTCCTTTGCCGAGCCGATATCCGGCGGCTTGACCAACGCCATCGTTTGCAGGAGCTGCGGCTTAATACCGATTAAGGAATCAAGCGCAGCAAGTACCAGCGGATGGCGTACCAGTCCCCAGAAATATTCGTCCGCCAATCCAATGTCGCGGAACTTGCGTACGCGCAGCTCCCGACTCGCCGCATCGCCCGTTTCGAAATCCACATGCCACCCTGCTGGCGATCCGCCGAGCTCATCGGCTTCAGATACCAGGCGGGTGAGGTTGGCACGGACCTCGTCCACCTCCGTCGGCGACAAGAGACCTGGGATGATGACATAGCCATCAGTATGGAAGGAGTCGATGGCGGATGAGTTGAGCATGCGCTACTCTAAACCTGCATTCGCTGCTTTTCATTGAGCATATTCGATGAAACAGTATCATTTTCGCTGATGCGCACTCTCCCTTTCGGCTCCCATCTCCTGCGTGAACGAAAAATCGGCCCGACTCCGGCTGCCTGCGCACGCTTCGCTGTCGCGATCTGCGAGTTGGTTTCCGCCGTGTTCTGGCGCACTGATTCCACGTGGTTCATCCCGCTGCGCAAATGCCCTGATACGCTATTGTTCGTTGCCGTTGATGGTGCGGTTGAACTGCACCTGCGTGGCCAATGGCATGTGCTGAAACCAGGTTGTCTCGCGATTATCCCGGCCCGAGAACCGCACCGGGTTCGCTACTACGAAAAAAGCCGCTCCTGGAATGTAATCGCTCTGCATCTCTTGCATCACGACACTTCTGGGACTGATCCGTGGTCGGGCTTCGTCGTGCCGATACATGCAATACCGAGCTGGGGCGACCCGCTTCTTGATCTCGTGGCGCTACATAATCGTAATGAAGCTCGGGCGGCCGGCCCGGCATTGTTGCGCGCCCTCGCCGCATCCCTGCTGCTAGCAGGAGCGGAATACGAACCCCCGCCAAGTGTAGACTTGCGCATCGCCGCCGCCCTACGTCTCCTCTCAGATGAGCCAGGCATAGCAATTACCGATGTCGGCAAGCGCGTGGGCTTAGGGCCAGCCCGCTTCCGCCAGCATTTTCGTGAGGTGGTCGGCATCGCCCCGAAAGCGTGGCTCCAGCGATATAGGCTCGAACGAGCGGCGCATCTATTGGCAACCTCCACCGACAGTATCCAGGCCATTGCCGCCGAGGTGGCGTTCAAATCTGATCAACAGTTCCACCTCGCATTCAAACGTGCCTATAGATGCACTGCCGGCGCCTGGCGCCGGAGTGCCGGCAACGGTCCTTGATGATGGAAAATTTAAAAAATCTTCTTCTAGCGAGATTTCAGTGGAAATGCCCGAACAGCTCGCGGATCTAGGGAAACAGTGCCGCCGACGGTGGATCACAATCTTGCATGAGATCATTTGTCGACCTGGTTTACATCATTTCACAACGGCAAAGATATCCACATGGCGAAAGACCCCGGTTTGTCGCGTCTTCTGCACCTGCTTGAGGATCGCAACCGCTTCCCGCCAAACGCTCGACTACCGGCGGCACGCGACCTGGCCACCGAGCTCGGATTGTCGCACACGACGATCTGCCAGTTATTCTTAGAGCTGGAGCGCATGGGGGTCGTCCGTCGAGGCTCGCAGCGCATACGCTATCTCGTCGCGGTGCGGGCTCGGCCTGCGAAGCGTCGAGCGGTTCGCGCTGCCGTGATCACTGGACTTGCACCTGAGCATCTCCAGCCGGCTGCGGGGGTCTTCAACTTCGCCGCAGAGGTTCACCGCACCGTGCTACGCGAGCTCCTCGCACAGGGAATGGAGGTCATCAGCATGTCTGGTCGCGGCGACGCATTCCAAAAATTACCAAAAGTCGACGTGGCAATCGTGCTTGAAGATGCCATCGACCTCTTGCAGATGGTGCGTGAGTCGCGCTGTGCCCGCCACGTGGTGGTGCAGGGCGACTGCTTGGAGGCGGCAGACCTGGCCGGGATAGATGCGGTGGTCAGCGACCACGCCCACGGCTGTGCCAAGCTCGTTCAACTCTTGGCTGCGCGGGGCTGCCGGCGGATCCTGCGCCTATGGATGCATAAGGACGACGTCGCCCCCTGGTGGCGAATTTCCCGTGATGAGGGATACCTCGCAGCTATTCACGCTGCCGGTTTAATCGAGTTACCGGCAATCCATCTCAGCTACGCCGCCGCAGTAATCGAGCAGGTGCCGTACCCCGCGGGTTTCGATTTGAGTGTAAATTTGTTGTCTGGTGCCTTGATCGAGTGCTTGCGCGGACG
>JAYVTR010000375.1:0-12134 GCA_043788625.1 Planctomycetota bacterium | reverse complement strand
AGGAAGCCACTGGGCACAGTTGAAAGCGTACCACACCAGCCACGTCCATGCGTACGTTACGGCCCGACGGTAACGGCTGCGGATGCTCAAGCTGAAGGGGTGCATTATCGAGCGTGGTGCCGTTGCCGGAGCCGAGATCCGTGGCCGTCCAGCCAGTGCCATCCGCGGTCCAGGCAATGCGGCAGTGGCTGCGGCTGATCCGGTTGCTCTCGGCAAGGAACTGCTGCTCTGGGTACTTGCGCAGGGTCACATGCACCGGCAGGCGGGCGAGTTTGCCCATCACCAGTTCAGGGCCGGAGTAGAGGTGGACGGCCGTGCCAGAACCATCCTCCTGCGCCAACAGGGCCAGCCACGGCGCGGCCAATGCGCTTGCCGAATCCCCGGCGACGTTGCCCACCCGTGCCACCGCCGAAGCCAGGGTGACCGAGGTGATTTCTCCGGATTCAGCCACCGCTCGGGCGATCAGGCCGGAAGCGATGGGATCATCCCAATGTTGAGATAGCGCTGCCTGGGCAAAGTGTTCGCCCAGCATGGGATTGCGATTCGAAACGACTTGCGCCGCAGCGCGGCAGGCGGCAACGGGAAGCCGCCCGAGCAGGCCACGCTCTTGCAGCTCGGCGCAAAAATGCAGCGCCGCATACGGCGACACCATGGCTCGTTCGGGCAGTGCGGCGAGGGCGCAAGTGCCATCGAGTCGCGCAAGCATGGTACGTTCTGGATAAAGTCGGTATTCCCCGACCAGAGCTGCCCGCTCAGTCGCGGCAACCAGCGGGATTTCCCAGGGCGGCGGCAGACGACGGGTCAGACGCAGGGTCTCATCGGCCTGACGGACCGCCTCCATGAGCAGATGTGGGACATGTATTTGCAGGCCCTGGCCGAACACCTCACTGATGGCGAATTTCTCGTCATCCAGCGTGATGAACTCGAATCGTTCGTCGCTGCCGGCGCAACGTCGGCAGAGCTGGTCGAAGAGCATCTCCTCCAGCGCCCGGCGCACGACCTCCGGTGCCACCTCCGGGTCGTGCGCCAGGGCCTCCAGGAATTGCTCGGACGACATCGCTGTCAAGGCGCGGAGGCGGCCAGCGAGGTTGGCACCGAAATCCGCAAGACGCTCAATCAATTCGTCGATATCACGCCGGTCGGTCGGCAAAAAACCAACCGGACTGCCCTGACGAAAGGCCACCCGCAACACCCGCTCAGCTTGGGTCACGTACAACATCCCCTCTGACTTCAGCCGCTGGATGGTCTGCAACAGATCCCCCAATGGCAGGTCGTCCAGCGAGCCGGACATGGCCATCGAACGGCGTGAGCGTGTCGTGGTGCTGGCGTGACTCGATGCGCTGCTGGGGGGGGTGGCCGCCTGCAGACGATCACTGCGGCTGCGGCTGCGGACCTGGTCGCGGGCGCTATTTAATGCGCTGCGCAGCGCCTCGATCGACGGCCGCTGCGCGGGATCCTTGAGCATGGCGCTGGCGATTGCGGCAGCGGTGGCATCCGTCACCCGTGGCGCCAGCCGCTGGAGGTCTGGTGGCGGCGCGCTCGCATGGCCATGCATGACTTCTAGGCTGGTGCCGGTAAACGGCGGCCGGCCGGCAAGGCAGGCAAACATCAGACAGGCGAGGGCGTAAACGTCAGCCGCGGGAGTGGCAAAACCGCCCGAAAACAGCTCGGGGGCAGTCCACGCCCCGGCATCGGCATTGGCCGCATTGGCAACAACGGGAGCGGTGGTATTGACGCTGGCACGGGGATGAACCTGGGTGACTTCGCTTTCGCCTGGACGCAGCAAACCGTATTCACCCAGCTTGGCTAGGCCATTGGCGCTGATCTGGATACTGACCGGCGACACGCCGCGATGTACCAAGCCCAGGCGGGCGAGTTCGCACAGCGCAGAAGCTATCTGCACCCCGAGCGCCACCGTCGCCGCCTCGTCAAAGCGACCACCCGCCAAACGCAGGGCCATCGCCAGATTGCCACCATCGACATATTCGAGCACGAACCAAGCGTCACCGTCGGCGGTACTGCCACCATCAAGCACGCGCACCAGATTGGGATGATCAAGTTGCCGGCAGGCGTCGGCCTCACGCTGGAAGCGCCGCCGGACCAGGGCTACCTCGGTGAACTCATCGCCAAGATCGCGGCCCGCCAGGATACGCACCGAGGCGAGCTCGTTCTGCTCGTTGGTTGCCAGCCACGACTGTCCGTTGACCGCCGGTAGACGGGCGTGCAGGCGCCAAGCACCCACCTGTTTGCCGGCCGGAGCCAGCAGTCGCCCAAGCCGATGGCGGAGATCGGCAGACACGGCGTCGCATGCATTGAGGGCCTGTCGCAGATCCTCACCGGGGACGCCCGACAGGCGCTCGAGCAGCCGACCAGCCACCACCGGATCGATGATCTGGGCCTGCCTGCCGGCCTCAACCAAGGCGCGGACAATAACGCTATTCATGGGGTCATCCTAGGCCCAAGTGACCATGCGGCGGTGCAGGTCAGGCGCAGTCCGACCATGCGCGAACGCGCGCTGGGGTCGAGTCCGACGCGGTTCGCCGCGCGCAGGCTCGTGGCCTCATCAGCCCACGAACCACCGCGAATTTCAGCTTGGGTCCCCCGGCGACCAAGCGGATCGACGCTGCCTTCGGCGGGCGGCGGGCCGTGGGAGTCAGCGCACCATTCCCACACGTTGCCATGCATATCGAAGAGACCGAGTCGATTGGGCAACAATAGAGCGACTTCCCGGGTACCGTCACTATGGCCAAACCAAGCGACCTCGGCGAGTTGAGCCTCGGCCACCGGTCCAGCTGGCCCCAACCACGGACCCGCATCGCCCGCATGGCAGGCGTGTTCCCATTCGGCCGCGCTGGGCAGACGGAAGGTGGCTCCCGGCAGCAACCCGCTTAGGCGCCGACAGAAGTCCTCGGCCGTGCTGCGCGAGATCGATTCCACCGGCTTATTATTGCCCAGAAACTGGCTGGGATTGCTGCCCATTACCGCCGTCCATAGCGCCTGCGTCACTTCGGTCTCGGCCATCCAATAAGATGCGGACAGGCGCACCATCACTTGGTGTTCGTCGCCCTTGCGCCCGGCTTCGCTCTCTGGACTGCCAAGGTGTGTATCGCCCGCCGGGATGTGGCGTAGACGCACCGTGACGCCACGCACGGTGATGGCGATCCACGGGCCATGGGTATCGCGACCAGAGGTAGAGACCCAAGCCGGCACTGGCGGCCCCAGCAGCTGGATCAGTTGCTCGCGCCAGCGGAGCGAATCAACATCGCTGACGCCAACCAGGGCCGTCCAGGCATCAAGATCGGCGGCGGTCTTTTCAGGCGCGGTCAGCACCAGGACGTGATCAAGGATGGCGGCAAGCCGGGCGCCGAGAGCGCTGAAACTGACGAGGTGCGCCGCCCAGCGTTTAACCCGAGCGTCTTCACTGCCAACCAGCGCCCGCAGACTGGCAAGGTCAGCCGTCGCCGAGTTCAGCGGTCGGCCGGAGCCATCGAGCGCCATCAACCGCGTCGTCAGCGCATCGATGCGCGCCGCCTTGTCCTGCCAACGGACGAGGTCGACTTGATCAGGCGGAACCAGCTGGATGTAATTGGCAAGCAGGCTGGGTAGATCCTCTGGTGCAGGCTGCACGGCATCCAGGAGGATGAGCCGTTGGCGCAGGCGCAGCACCGCCATGCGCCGCGTCGCGAGCTCCTTTACCTCGGCGTCATCGGTACCAACTGACTCGCTCAAGCGCACGACGAGTTGGGCTGCATCATCGGTATGCAAGGAGCCGCTGGTGGCGTATGCCCGCAGAGCGACCCGCAGCTGCTCGCTGGCAGTCTGCTCTTCGGCCAACCGGCGGCGCCAGCCAGCCAGCTCGACCGTCGCGGCAAAACCGCGACTCGCCAATTGCTCGACCGCCGCCGCGGCTGCGCGACAATCGGCCTGGACCAACTGTTGCTTACCATCGAGACACACCGCTAGGGTACGCAGGGCGTCGACATCGGCCTGTTCGTGGGCTAGGCGGCGTTCCCACACGGCAAGGCTGCCATCGTCGCCGCTGACCAGGGCACGGTACACCACCAACGACCGGCTGGCCTCGCTTAGTTCGGCAGCGCTCAGCCCCCTGCTGCCATTGAGGGTCGTGCCGAGTGACCCGCGCAAGGCGGCAACCTTCTGGCGGACGGCCGCCACTTTGGATTCCCAACCAGCCTGCGACGGATCGCCGACGTCAACCAGCGTGCCATGCCGTACGAGGTCGGCGGACAACTCTTGAGCCAGTGGAATAGTGACCTGCTCGACGCGATCCAGACGCGCCAGACGAGCGCGCAAAGCCGTGAGCTCGGCGGCGAAAATCTCCAGGCGCGTGCGCCAGGTACGCGTTTGCAGGTCATCCCCCTCGAGCGCCACCAGTCGCGCCAGGTCGCCGCTGAGGGTGGCAGCGAGGACTGCCGTCAGGGGCGTGTCGGGCAGATCGAGCCGCGCCAACGAGGCACCTAGGGTCTGCACCTCGGTGGTGCGCTTGATCAGGATCTGTCGCCACCGCAGCAAGGCCGGATCATCGGCTACGACCATGCTGCCATAGCGATTTAAGAGCGCCGCGCAGCGCTCTATCAGAGCCTTCGGCAAGGGCGGGGCAGCGTCTATGGCCGCCAGCTCGCCACGCAGTTCTGACAGCGTCACGTCATAGCTGCCAAGAGCCATCCGCCAACGCTCTACCAGAGGTCCGCGGACGCCTGAATCCGCCTGATAAGCCGCGAGATCCGCCCGCGCCTGTTGATAGCGCTCAGAGCTCAGATCGCCGGCTACATCGAGGACGCGCAGGCGCTCCTCGACGGCGCTCACGCGGGCCAGTTTGAGCCGCCAGCGCTGCACATCCGCATCCCCGTTGCCCAACTTGCGCGCCAGCCAGCGCAGATCGCTGGAAGCAGACGCGGGGATGGATTCGACCCGGTCGAGTATTTCCAGGGCCGCCCGATGGCGGGCAATCTCGTCGCGCTCGGCCGAGTTTCCGACCAGCAGCCACAGCCACAGAGTCACGCCGATCACCAGCACGCCGGCCGCCGCCACCGCTGGCCACAACCAACGCTTCCAGCCGCCGTGGTCACGCTGGAAGGCCGCCTGGGCGCCGGTACCAAGGCTTGGACTCCAGTTCAGTTCACCCGACTGATGCCCGGTGCCGATGCTGGACAGCAGGTGGGCGACTTCCTCCGCGTGCTGGAAACGCCGCTCCGGATCCTTCTGCAGCAGGCGCATGCACACGGCTTCGAGGGCCTCGGGAATAGCCGGGTTGAGCGCGCGGAGCAGCTTCGGCTCGACATAATTATGCTGGTAAATGAGGGTATTCGCATCGCCGCCCACAAAGGGCTTGATGCCGGTCAGCATTTCGTAGAGCACCACGCCCAGCGAGTAGAGATCACTGCGGTGGTCGACCGGCTGGCCACGCCCCTGCTCGGGGCTGAAATACATCGGCGTACCTATGATCTGGCCGGCCAGGGTCAGCGAGTTTTCGCCCAGGCATTTGGCAATGCCGAAATCGGCGATCTTGACCACGCCTTCGCCACTGAGCAGCAAATTCTGCGGTTTGATGTCGCGATGGACGATGTCCTGCTCACCGGCTGCTTGCAGGCCACGGGCAGCCTGGGCCAGGGCTTGCGCCACCCACAAGGGGTCGAGATTTTTAGCGTTGGCGCGGGCCTCGCGCACCACCGCGTAGAGGTCGCAGCCCTCAACAAATTCCATGGCGTAGAATACCGTCTTCATTATCTCGCCGGCAAAGATCACCTGCACCACATGCGGACTCTGGATGACGCTGGCAGCATGCGCTTCTGAAAAAAAGCGGCGCACCAAGCCATCATCGCTGGCGAGATTCTCAGCCAGCACCTTGAGGGCGACACGGCGGTTGAGGCTCAGCTGCCGCGCCCGGTAGACCAGGCCCATGCCGCCTTCGCCGATGATCCCGCCAATGTCGAAGTCGCCCAGGCGCTGGCCGGTCAAAGGGCCTTCGCGTTGACCGGTGAGCCACGCGGTATCCGGCTTGTTGGCACCCTTGGCTGTGCGTAGGCGGTCGCTGCGCGTTGGCACTGCTGGCTCTCGCGCTGACAGCGCTGATGGAGCGGCAGGCACGGACGTGCGCTCGCCACCGCTCCACACGCCAGCCGACTGGGGCACGGTCGTACGGTCCTCGCCCTCCCAGTACGACTGCGACGCATCGATCAGCGGATCCAGGGCCTGGGCACCTTTTATCCACGGCGCCGACCGTGCCGTGGCAGTGGCCGGATTGCCGGCGCTCACCGGAACGGTGGTGCGGTCTTCGCCACTCCAGGCGGTGGGCGAGGCGGCAGCCACCGTACCCACTGTACCAACCAGAGTCCGGTCATCGCCATCCCAGGGTGCCGGCACGACTAAGCGCTTGGCCGAAACCGCAGACTGGGGCGCGGAGGCCGGCAGGCTCTGCGGGATCGTGGTGGGATCCTCGCCATCGGCAGATCCGGATGGCGTATCCGCGCCCGCATACGGGGGCACGCTCAGCGCCGAATACTCAGTGCCGGGTTCAATAACGATCCATTCATCCTCGTCATGCTGCGCTGGGATGATGGGAACATCCGAGCCGCTCATTCGAGCCTCCTTGGCTTCCAGGATGGGCGCCATTCCAAGCCCAGCCCCACCACCAAGCCAGCACCATTCAGATGCATGGTGTTGTCGCTGTCGGAAAGCGTCCACCGCTCGGCGCGCCAGTCGACCCGGCTGGTGATGGCCCACGAGTCCGCATATGTCCAAGTGCCACCCACACCGGCCAGCCAGCCCCAGCCCGTGCCGGTGAGACGCCTCGTCTGCGTGTAGCTGTCAGACCCTGAAAGCGTGCCGATTCCACCCACACCGCGCACACCGGTCCAAACGGTCCAACGACGGTCGAGAGCATAGGCCCAGCCCAAGCCGGCACGCAGCTCGCCGGCCTGAAAAGAGCCGTCGCCAAAGCTTGCCCGGCTCACCGCGCCTTCACATTGGATCAGTAAACCCTGCGCTTGACCCGGACTGGCGAAGGTTCCCCGCCAACCCCCGACCACCGCCACCGACTCCGCCGTGATGACGCCTTGATAGGTACCATTGGGCGCCGTGAGGGTGAAGTCGAAATTCCCTGGCAAATGTTCGACGCCGACCATCCACGCCTGTTCATCAAGATCCGCCGCCATCAAGCTGCTGCATCCAGAAATCAGACATATCGTCAACCACGCCCCCTGGATCATGGCTGATCCGAACGGTACAGCAAACGCAGCCCGAGCAGCGCATGGGCACTGGTCGGCGGCAAGTCGATGCCGTTAGCCGAGCGGGCCATAGGCAAGCCATCGAGCCAGCTTCCGCCATGGATCGTGCTATCGGAAGCCAATTCCCAGACATTGCCGGCCGTATCATAAAGCCCGAAGCTGTTGGCCGCCAGGGCGCCTACCGGCCGTGGCCCGGTCAAAGCAGAACCAGAGCCGCTATCGGCGGTCACCGCATACAGCCCGGCCACGGTTGGATCGTGGCTGTCCCCCCAGGGGAAACTCCCGCTGGATCCCCCACGAGCGAGGTATTCCCACTGACTAGCGGTAGGCAAGGCGAAGCTGCCGGGCAGCCGGACGTTGGCGGTGAGCAACCCGGCATGCGCCAGTTCCATAGAAAAACCGCAGGCGGGCAGGGTATCACCCGAACCTACCAGACCGACCGGCATCGTAGTCCACGGCTGGGTTGCGGCCATGCGCCGCCATTGCCCGCGAGTGATCTCGAACACCGAGACGAAGGTCTGCTCAGAACCCTTGCTGCCCACAACCTCGTCAGCAAGTGCCCAACGCATGCTGGGAGCGGAACCGCCAACGACGGCACCACCTGGAACCCGCACCAGCACCAACAGGTTGTCGCGGATACCCGACAGGGCCAAGGCCGCCTCCAGCGAGGGATACGCTTTGACCGTCCCGGTATCGAGGTCCATGACCAGACACGACGTGTTGCCGACCACCAGATCCTTAGTCACCTCGGAAAGATCACTGTTAACACCACAGCTTGCAAGCATGGCTATCAGGAAACATCCACTTAGGCAGCCGAAAAAATAATTCATCCTCCACCTCCCGGCATCGCTTCAATGAACAGGGCCTGATCCTGCACCGCGGTCGTACGACTCACATGGTCAATAACCACCACGGTAAAGCGGAACCAGCCCGCAGCGCCAGCGGGGATGGGCCACGACAAGCCGGCATCCAAGCCACTGCCATTGACCACCAGGGTCATACCCGACGGGGCTGCCGACAGGCTCCACTCCAGCGACGGGGAATTCAGATCGCTGGCGTCGACCAGTGCCGTCCACTGCAGCAGGCTTCCGGCCTGGGCCACCATGGGTGGCCGCGAATAGAGCCAGGGGCGCGCCAGCGTACCCGGCCCGGTAATATCGATCTGTACTGTCGCCGGGAGGGAAATCATCTGGCCATCGCTGACGGTCACCGTGAAGACATCATTGCCCGACTGCTGCTGACCTGATTGATAGGTGAAGGCTCCGCTGAGAGCGTCAAAGGCGGTAACAGTCCCCTTGCTGGGCAGGGTCGCCAGCGCATAGGTAAGCGGCGCGCCCTCGGGATCGATGCCCGTGATGGCACCCGACACCAACCTGCCAGCCACAGACAGGATCGCCGGCCCCGTCGCCGTCGGCGGATCGTTGACCGTGGTCACGACCACCGTGCGCTGGGCGACCGGGCTGGTCTTGGCTGCCGCATCGGTCACCACACAAGTAAGGATACGGTTGGCAGAGCCTGGATTCTGGCCGCTGTTGTCGAAGGTGACGGTACGCACCACGGCCTGGACCATGGCGGCACTGGTCGGGCCCGAGAAGCTCACCACCAGCGGCGCTCCGGCCGTGCCTCCGCCCACGGTGGCGAAGATGATCCCCCCATAGGACAGTTGCGTGCCGGCCACGTCGATCTGGCCCGGACCAGTGCCGGTCGGAACCAGCGTCAAACGGTCGCCAGGACCCGTGCCGCTATCACCGCTGATCATCAGCGTCCCACCGTCGAAAGAGCTCGAGGTACCGGCAAACGCCTGGGCTGTCGCCCCCACGTACACGGCCGTACCGCCCTCGGTATAGGCCAGCGGCAACAAGGCCAGGTCGATGCGCGGCACGCTGGTGTCGATGCTGATGGTCAAGGTGCCAGCTGCAGTTCCGCCCGTGCCATCGTCAACTTGCAATTGGACTGCATCACTGGTCGCCGGCGTAGATGACGGATCGATATGGAGGTAGCGCACCAGTCCGGCAGCCACATCCGCGGCGGTCACCACGCTGCCGTTGCCCAGGGTCGTCGTGGTCCCCGACTGCAAATTGATTAACTCCAGGTCGCCGAAGTTCGGCCGCGAGACCACGCGGATCAGCAATGACGCCGCGGGCGTCTCGACATCTGCGACGGCGAACTGACCTGCCGTGGTCGGTGACACCTGCAGCGGCAACAGCAGGGAACTGCCATGATACGCCACCACCAGTGGCGTCGTGCGCACGATCACCGGTGGATCGTTCACCGGCGTTACCGTCAACGTAAAAGTACGCGAGAGAGTCTGGACACCATCCGCCACCGTGATGGTAATCGTGGCGCTGCCGTTGGCGTTTGGCAGCGGTGTCAGGCTAATGGCGCCGGTGGTCCCCGGAGAAGCGTAGACCACCTGCAACGGACCAGTCAAGCCGGGGTTCACACTGCTGGCGGTCACCACGGCGACCTGGTTCTCGCCAGGGTGCCCGACGCTGATGCCACTCAGGGTGATGACCAACTGACCCGAATCCTCGGCTACGATACGGTCTATCAGCGGATCGATGGTCGGCGGGAAGTCGACAGACTGATTCGTTACCAACACCGGACCACCGGTGAGACCCTGGTACATACTATCGGTGGAAACGGCATTCCCGACCAACACCTGATAGCCGACATCGCCTTCATAGCGGCCACTGTCAGCACCGGTGATGGTGACCGTCTGCGGCACATTCCAGGTGGTCGCATTGAAGCTCAGCGAAGATGGTGACACCTGACCCTGCGTCAGAGCGGTGCTGGTCAGCGGCACAGTGACCAAAGCGGTGGGCTGCGAGGCCAGAGTCACAGTAAAGGTGGCCGTCGCGCCAGTCTGATTGGTACGCAGACCCGCAGTCGGGGTAGCGAAAATCCCCGCTGTATCATTGTCGATCACCGCGGCCGTCACCACCACACCCGAGCTACCGCTGACGTAACCGGCGTCCGCCGAGCTCCAGATATGAGTCACCGTCCCTTGATGCGTTCCCTGCGCAATCAGGTCGTCCACCGCCCGGGCCAACACCGTCTGCGGGGTCGCCCAGTTCTGCGGGGTAAAAGTCAACGTCAGTGGCGACACGGTGAGGTAGGCGTCGGGAGTCAGCGTAACGGTAACCGGAGCTGTTGGCACCTGCGACAGGAACACCGTCCACGTCGCTGGCGTCGACGAACCTTCGGCAACCTGTAAAGTCGTGGTGCCCTGGTTAATCAACAAGGCCTTGGCGTTTGAGTCCAAACACAGGCCATTCACCAGCACTGGTGGCAGCGAGGTATAGGCGGCATCACCGCTGGAGGTAAACGAAATCGTAAATGGCTGGTTACCGTCCAAGATGAAATCGTTCACGCCGGTCACGGTAAATATCAGCGGCGTATTCCAGGCCGCTGGCACCACCGTCTGAAACAGCGGCGAGATCATTGCCTTGCTCGTGGCAGAGGACAGCGCACTGATGGTAACCGGCGCCGAAGGCGGTGTTCCCAACCGTACCGTCAGCACCGCCGTCGTCCCCGTCTTACTCACCACGATACTGGTCGGCGCGGCGCTGAAGCCGGCCTTGTCGATATCAATGACCGTCACCGTCACATCCGCCGGCTTGACCCCGGCGAAATTGCCACCGCCAGTGATCGACAACAACTGCAAGGTCACACTCCGGTCACCGGTCACCTGCATGTCGTGAACGCCGGTAACCACGATCGCCTGCGGTTGATTCCAGTTAGTGGTGGTGAACACCAGACTCGCCGCCGAGGCGGTGCATCCTGATGGGTTCGACGATTGTATCGGAATGGTCGCGGTAGCCGTCGGTGGGGCGTTGAGCCGCACCGTCACCGCCGCCTGTCCGCCATCTTCGCGCACCGTCAGCGGCCCGGCTGGCGACACTATTACCATCGGAACAACCACCTGCACGGTGACCGTCCCTGATCCCAGCACCCAGCCATCACCCGCCGTAACCGGAATGGTCGCCGTGCCCACAAAACCGGCGCTTGGCGTCCAGATGAAAGTGCCCAAGGCTTGATCTACCGTGCTCACCACGCCTGACGAGGGCGTACCCACGGCATAGATCAGCGCATCGCCATCGGCGTCAGTCGCGCTGATGGCCAGGGCAATAGCAGTAGTGGTCGTCACTGTCGTAGCACTGACCACCGGGGTATTGTTTCCCAGCGGCACCACTGACGCGACGCCCCCCAGGAATCCAACCTGGGAACCATTGCTCGCCGCACGCAGGTGTTGCACCATTACCAGGTCGCCGTCGAGGCTGGCGCTGGCCGAAGCCGAACTGCCGCCTGACACCAAGTTCTCATCCAGCACCAGGCTGGCAGATGCCGAACTGGCGACCGCAGCCTCCAGGCACGCGCCGGAGGTGATCAGCAGAACAGCAAGCAGATGCAAAATCTGCCGGCCCAGGTAGTGACCTGGGCTATGGAGCATAGCTGTTGACCGGCACCCATGCCGCACCGTGATAGAACTCGACGTAACCGGCCGTGTTATAGCGGATCATGCCCACCGCCGGGGTCGGCGAAGCGGCCTGGGTAGGGAGGGTTAGGCTGGTGCTGACCGAGGCGGTGCTGAAAGTAGCAGCGGCGCTGAAAGTCTTCGCACCGGTCACGGTCTCAGTACCGGCGAGGTGGACGACGCTGGCGTCAGCAGCCTTGGCACCGAGGCCGGTGTCGACATAGGTCTTCACCGCCTTCTGCGATGGCACCAGCGTGTCGCTGTTGGCCGCCAGCGTGGCGGTGACATCCAGCTGCGCCGCGGTGAGCTGCGCGTTGTTGGTCACATTGCCCAGCCCGACATCGCCGGACACCAGCGTCACCACGCCGGTCCTACCGGCGACGCTGTTCACACCACCAGCCGCGGTGGCGGTC
>JAYVTR010000374.1:0-10900 GCA_043788625.1 Planctomycetota bacterium | reverse complement strand
GCCGGCGTGCGCGTGGTCGAGGACTACGGCCATCATCCGTCCGAGATCCGCGCCACCATCGCTGCCGCCCGCCTGGCCGGCGGTCGGGTCCACGTGCTGGTCCAGCCGCACCGCTACACCCGCACCCACGACTGCTTTGGCGAGTTCGTCAGCGCCTTTGACCAAGCCCACCTGGTGGCATTGCTGCCGGTCTATGCGGCGGGTGAGCCGCCCATCGATGGCGCGACTTCCACAGCCCTATCTGCTGCTGTTATGCAGCGGCGCAGCGGTGAAGATGCCCTCACGGTGGTAGCTACGGCTGAATCTGCGGTAGCAGTGGCGTTTGTCGCCCGGGGAGCGCTTCCCGGCGATACGATACTGATCCTTGGCGCGGGTGATGTCGGCGAATGCGCGCCGCAGGTGCTTGAATTCTTGCTTATGGCCGGTGTACATCGGCCATGAGTTCTCTGACTTATACATTGGAAAATACCCGTGTTCCCAGCTGATCGCCTGAGTCCTGACCTGCGCCGCCGTAACCAGGTGCACGCCGTGCGTTTGGCTGAACTCACCACTATGCGCATCGGTGGGCCGGCGACGTTGGTCATCCTCGAAGATCGCCGTGACTTGCCCGAGCTGCTCGCCTTGCCGCACCGCTGGCTTGGGCGTGGTGCCAATCTGCTGGTTGGCGATAAGGGTGTACCGGAAGTGGTCATCAAGTTGGGCGCTGCTTTCGATACGCTGTCCCTGGGTGCGCCGGTCGAGGGCAAGGCTCTGGTCAAGGTCGGGGCGGGTTATGACTTGGCACGACTGATCGCCGCCACGGTCAAAGCCGGTCTGGCCGGCCCCGAAGGTTTGGCCGGCGTGCCGGCGACCATCGGCGGTGCCCTGCGCATGAATGCCGGTACCTCCACGTGTTGGACTCTCGATTGGGTAACGCGCGTCGAAGTGCTGTTGCCCGGCGAAGCCACCCCGCGTTGGCTCGAACGCAAAGACGTGCCGGTGGCCTACCGTTCAAGCGGCTTGCCCATGGGCACCTTGTTCCTGGGTGCGGAAATGTCCCTCGCCTCGGCTGAACCTGAATTGTTGCGCGCGACATCGGTGCGTTTGAAGCAGGCCAAGTCGGCGTCGCAGCCGTTGGCCTTGCCCAGTGCTGGCTGCATGTTCAAAAACCCCAGCCCGACCATGCCGGCCGGCAAACTCATCGACGAACTGGGCCTGAAGGGCCTGCGCATCGGTGGCGCCGAGATCAGCAACGTGCACGCCAACTTCATCGTCAATCCGCAGCGCACCGCCACCGTCGCCGACGTCACCGCCCTGGTGCGGCGCATCCGCCGTACCGCCTGGGTCCAACGTGAAGTGGTCATGGAACTGGAAGTCGAGACCTGGGATTGCCCGGCCGAACTGCACGCCCATCCCGAGACGCTGCTGGAGCGTGACGCATGCCTGCGCTGAAAATCGATGTGCTAAAGGGCGGCCCGGGTCATGAGGCGGCGGTCAGTCGTCGTTCGGGCATGGCCATCGCCGCCGGCCTGCAACGTTGCGGCCATGACGTGCACGTGATCGAGGTGGAATCGACCCTGGATCTGAGTCAGCTGCGCCCGGGAGCGGTGGTATTCAACATCGTCCATGGCACTTATGGCGAAGACGGCCGCCTGCAGGCCGAACTGGATGCCGCCGGTAAAACGTATATCGGTTCCGATGCGCGCGTCAGCGCCTTATGCATGGACAAGGAAGCCGCCAAAACGGTACTCAAAGCCGCTGGCATCCGCGTGCCGTGGGGCGTGCCGATCCATCTCGGCAGTCCATTCCAGGTCAAAGATCTGCGTCTGCCGCACTTCGGTCCCTTGGTGCTCAAACCACGCAGCGATGGCAGCTCGGTGGGTCTACGCATGGTCGCCAATCCCAGCTTCGTTTTGCCGACGTGCGAGGAATTGCTGGCCGAGGTCGGTGCCATTCCTTACTTGCTGGAAGAGCAGCTGCCCGGCCCGGAATACACCGTAGCAGTGCTCGGTGACGGAGAAACGGCGTACGCCTTGCCGCCGTTGGTGATCAAACCAGCGAACGGCATCTTTGATTACGAAGCCAAATACAACCGTGCCGACACTGACGAAGTGCCGGTGGCCGATGCGGCTTTGGCCACTCGCTTGAGCGTCATTGCGGTGGCCGCCCACCGTGCGGCCGGCTGTCGTGATTTGAGCCGCAGCGATCTCATGCGCACCGCCGATGGCGAGTACGCGGTGTTGGAGATCAACACCTTGCCTGGCTTCACCGCCACCAGCCTGGTGCCCAAGGCGGCAGCGGCGGCGGGTATGGACTTTGATCGTTTGGTGGATGGTCTGGTGCAACGCGCTGCGGCGCGGGGGGTGGGGCATGGCGCGACGCATTGAAACCGAATTCCGCGAGGCGGTCTCGGGAGATTTTTCCGAGGTGCAGGTCGACCATGAGCCGCAGGCGCTGATCGATGCTGCCTTACGCAAACGGGCCGAGGCCGAGGGCGACGACAAGCTGCAGCCGGCCAGCACCCGGCGGCGCAAACGTGCCGCCAAGCCGGCTCGCGAATCAACGCATGCCGATGCCCCGACTCCGGGCGGCAGTGCCCTTGATGGCGTGCCGGCGGGACCCTCGGGTGGCTGGCTGGCGGGCACCGGCGTGCAGCCGTGGAGCGCCGCGGCGATCATCGCCGTCGCTGCCTTGATCGTGCTATCGATGATGGCGTGGGGCGATCTGCCCAAGCCGCTGCCGGTGGCCAATGTCACCATTTCCTGGCTGCCGGGCCCGCGGGTCCCGGACGCTGAGGTCTTGGCGTGGCTGCGGCGTTGCCCGCAGTACGAAAAATTGAGCGAGCCCAATGAATGGGTGCTGCAAAAACTCGCCGATCACCTGCGCGCGCTGCCGGCGGTGGCGGAAGTGCGCCAGGTGCGGTTGTTCCATGAGCCAGGCAAGGTCTCGGCCATCCGCCGCGTTGCTGGCAAGCCGCCGGTGCTGGTGCAGCTCAACGGCATCCGCCGCACCGTCGAAGTGCAGTTGGGTCTGCGCCAGCCCTACCTGCCGGCGATCCTCAAGGACGGCAGCCGGGCGTGGATCGACGCCGATGGCCTGGTGCTGCCCGGCGTGCTACCCAATCCCGGCGTGCAGCGGCCGTTGGTGCGCGGCATCGAAAGCGGCGGCCGACCAGCGATCACGGCGGCAGTTGAATTGTGGAGCCGCCTCGAGCCGCAAGTGGAGAAGGGCCTGATCACCGACATCGTCTTGAATGACCCATTGGATCCGTTGCCGCCGGGGCCACCGGCAGTTGCCGGCCTGCCTCCGGTGCCGGTGCAGATTCCCGCCGGTACGCCACGCGGCTTGGTGCTCTATACCCGTCAGGGAGCCAAGTTCATCTGGGGCCGTCCGGGTGAAGAGCGCTTTGGCGTGCAGTCCGAAGACAAGGTCCGCGACCTGGTGCATAGCATCAAATGCCAGGGCGACCTCAGCCGCATCGAGCGCATCAACGTGCGTTTCAAAGAACCATTCTACCTGCTGCGCTGATATGCCTGCCACCGTTACTCTGCGTCGCGATATCGATTCTGAAGACCTGCTGGTGATCGTGCTGATCTCGAGTCAGCACCTCACCGGCATCGTCGCTTTGATGAGCAGCGAGTACGGCACCAAGACCATTGCCTACAAGCGCACCGAGGTGCCGTGGGCCGAGCTTGAAGAGCGCGAACAGCGCACGGCCGTGGGTGAAATCATCACCAAGGTCTGTGATAGCGCCGGCGTCGAAGCGCGCAGCGTCTATCTCTCGCGTTCGGATGTCAGCATCGTCTCGCGCCTAGTAGCTGGCGACATTAGCTTCGAAGGCATTCTCCAGCCGGTGACGGCGCACGAGATGGATTGGGCCTTGCTGCGGGCCAAGGAAAAGCCCGTCGGCACCGAACAGGAGCTGATCGACATCCTGCCGGTGAAATGGGAATGCCACGGCGTCGTGCCGCGGTCGCAAACCAAGAAGGCTCTCACCGTCAAGCTCAACCGTGACGAAAAGACCGAGGCGCGCCGGCAGTATCCCCTGGGGGAGGAGTGCAAAGGTCTGAGCTGCCATGCGCTGCAGATCCTTGCCCGGCGCGGCTACCGCCTTGAGTTGGATCAGTTGGCCGAATCGTTGGGGTTGCGTTGCGATGGCGTGATCGCGCAACCGGCGGCCTTGTATCGTGGGATCTACGGTCGCCTGATGGCCACCGGTTGGACCCTGATCGTCGACTGCGGTGCCCGGCACACCAGTTTCCTGCTGCGTTCGGGCGAACGCCTGCTGCGCATCCGCACCTATGATTTCGGCGGCGACGACGTCACCCGCCGCCTGATGAGCGAATTGCACATCGATGAGCCGTTGGCCGAAAGCCTGAAACGCGAAGTCGATGTCGGCGTCGGCGAAGGTTCGCATGCTGCCGGGCAGCAACTGATCTGGACCGACGTGATGGCCCAACGCCATGCTTTGCTGCCCTCGGCGGCACGCATCTGCCGCGCGTCATTGCTCGAGTTTTTCGGTCGTCGGGCGCAAGAGCTCCAGGAAGACCCTGAGAATCCCCTGCCTCGGCGCGGGCACATCCATCTGGTCGGGCGCGGCAGCCAAGTCGGCGGCCTGACTGGTTTGCTGCACGACCTGTTTGGCTTGGATGTCTTGCTGGGAACTGGTGGGCGTGAACGTCGCGATGAGCGCGATGTCGGCGAAGAATTGGAAAATATTCTGCTCTCGGGGTTGGTGGTGTCGGCAATTGAACAGCGGCGCGCGGCGCGCGACCGTGAAGGCCGCAGCTTGTCCAAGCAAGCCAGCGGCCTGTGGTCGTGGCTGATCCGTCCATTTGAATGAAAACGAGGTGAGTCGTTTTCATCGTGGGGACAGGCGACGCGATTGAATGAGGTCGATCAGCGTCAGCCGCAGGTTGAAGTCGAAACCGTGTTGGTGTCGATGAGCGAAGAAGAAAACCGCGAACAGGCCTATGTCCAGATCATGCCGTTCGCCGACCCTGAGACTTATCATTTCGATCCATTCGATGTGACCAAGGTATGGCGCTATCAGGACTACCCGCTGATCCCGATTGGGCGCTTGGTG
Source organism: Planctomycetota bacterium (assembly GCA_043788625.1). Taxonomy (GTDB): domain Bacteria; phylum Planctomycetota; class UBA11346; order UBA11346; family UBA11346; genus CAIUVD01. The sequence continues at coordinate 5,835 of JAYVTR010000374.1, read as the reverse complement.
CTCGATCGCAATCCGGAGAATTTCTATGCCGAGATCGAGCAGGCGGCGGTCAGTCCGGCGAATCTCGTCCCCGGCGTCGAGGTCTCGCCGGACAAGCTGCTGCAGGGGCGGTTGTTCTCGTATCCGGAGCGGCTTGCTATCGCCTGGGCGCGAACTTCGCTCAATTGCCGGTCAATCGCCCAGTCGTGCCGGTGGCCAACCACCAGCGCGATGGCGCCATGCGCGTCGATGGCAATGGTGGCGCGAGTGCGAATTGCGAGCCCAACAGCTATGGTGGTCCGGTAGCTGTACCGGAAGCACGTGAGGTGCCACTTGCGCTGCATGGGACGACCGGGCGTACCCCGTATCCAACGGCCGGCAAAGCCGACGATTTTGAGCAAGCAGGCTTGTTGTGGCGGGTGTTGAAGGCTGATGAACAAGCTCGCCTGGTAGCGAATCTGTCGGGTCATCTGCATGCAGCTGAGCGCTCGATTCAGGAGCGTCAGGTGCAGCATTTTGTGAAGGCCGATGCGACCTATGGGGCACGTATCGCCCAGGCGTTGGGAATCACGCTGGCGGGATAAAGCGGTGGCCCTGGGGCCATAATCCCAGGGCCACACGACAACGCTTCGATGGGGCCAACCTTCTAACACCATGATGCAGTGAGGCTCAGGAGGGCGGCACCCAGGTACCGTCCCTTCCCAGCACCACTTACTTCTTCTCGGATGTAGGCTCGATCAATTGGGCCCACTTCCCGCGACCAGCAACTTTTTCGAATTCCGCCTTCACTGCCTCCCCTTTTTCCTTGAGGAGCTTGGCGACTGCCAGCCATGCGCATCGGCAGATGAAGGAGGTGCGCGAGGTGAGTTCAACATTTGTAAATAATTTTTTTTCGCGACGCTGCGTAGTGTGATTTTGGTCATGAAACACCGCTGCAAATGACCGCGATTAGCTGTGCATGAACCTCATGTCCGCGATCAGTATCGCCGACGAGTCACGGCGAAAACGAGTGCGACGCTGCATGAGGAGGGAGGGGAGGGGAGGGGAGGGGACGGGAGAGGAGAGGATGGGTGAGGAGACAGGGGAAAGATTGGCGGAGTGTAACCAGCCGCTGGGATGTCCGTCAGCAGGGATACAAGGAATCGAATAATGAACCATTTTTGCACCATGCCTGAGCACGGCCGAGTCGATGCGCCATCCGCCTGTTGCCGGCCACCAAGCGCGAAGCCGACCATCACGGCGGCACCACGTCCAGCGAGGACCCTTCTTTCGCCGCCTTTATCCACGGGCATGTGGAAACGAGCCGCGCAAAACACCCTGGTCTGCTTGCTGGGGTGCACCATCGGCGACGTCGGCGTGGTCGTTGCGAGCTGGGTGTGGTTTCCGCACGCCTCAATGCTGCTGGTTATGGTATCCGCCATCGTCGCCGGGCTCGCCACCTCAGTAGCACTCGAGACGTGGTGGCTCGTGCGTCGCGGTAGGGCCATCGGCGAGGCGATCACCATGGCCCTATCCATGAGCTTCGTGTCGATGGTGGCCATGGAGACGGCGATGAATCTGGTCGACCTGGGTCTAACCGGCGGCAATCGCGCTCACCTGAGCGTAAGCGCGTATCTCGGCATCTTGGCACTGGGTGAGGTGGCTGGCTTCCTCGTTCCATGGCCGTACAATGCTTGGCGATTGCAACATGGACGTACCTGCCACTGAATCCGCTGCTGGGCGCATCGCACGCTTGCTGCCGCACCTCGACGCCTTCGTCGGCTTCGCGCGCAAGCGGGTGGGCGATCCGTTGTTGGCCGAGGACCTCGTTCAGGATGCGCTGGCCAAAGCCATGATCCACGCGTACGACGTGAGAGATGACGAACGGATGGAGGCGTGGTTCTATCGGGTGCTGCGCAACCTGATCGCAGACCTGCATGCCAAGCGATCCCGCTCAATGCCGATGCGGCATGCTGAAACAGTAGCGGCTGACGCGGAGGGCCACGCCACCGCCTGTAAATGTCTTGGAGATCTCATCAACGAACTCGAACCATCGTACCGTGATGCCGTGCAGCTCGTTGACATTGATGGACTCAGCGCATCCGAGGCCGCCCAGCGCATGGGCATCACCGAAGCGAATTTAAAAGTGCGCCGTCACCGGGCCCGCGAACAGCTACGCGAGATGCTCTCAGAGACTTGTCGCATCTGTGCGCGGCACGGCTGCCTGGATTGCCACTGCCAACGCTCGGAGCGGTAAACGCCGACCGGCTTCAGGATCGAATGAGGTTCTAGGGTCTGGAGACGTGGCCAATAGCCGCCTCATTCGCCACTTTCCTAGCGGTTAATAAAGAGAATTTCGGGGCGTTACCTGATTCACCATACCGCAAACCATTCTCGATCAGAGCAGACATAGGCGTGGAGGGGTGAGCTTGAGCTGAAGCATCAGCGCGCAGTAGCCGGCCTCGGACGCGTGCGGTCGCGGGGTGCATGGTGCACAGCGTACGGCGGTTCATTCTATGGGTTCGTCCGCAAGGAGGCGCTGCCTCGCAACGAGGCATAAGATTCTCAGCCTGTGACGGTGACCTGGCTCGGAATTTCAGTATGCCTAAACTAAGGGGAATTAAAAAACAAAGTGGTCAAACTATTATTACATTAAAAGTAAAATGGATCATCCCGTATCGACGACTTGAACTATCTGGCCAACCTCAAGCCCGAACAAGACCATTTATGACAGAGGGCTTCACTAGAAGTCAACCAGGTGCTGCAAATGAGCACTGAATCCCACATCGATAAGGTTATTTTTTGAGGTATATTAAAATTTGAGAGAAAATATGGGCCGCCAAGGATTCACTCTGATCGAATTGCTGGTGGTGATCACCATCATCGCCATTTTGGCAGTGATGCTGATGCCGGTAATCAAACTTGTTCAAGGTGCTGCCATTTCCACTAAATGCACCAGTGGATCTCGCCAATTTGCCCTTGCTATCCAGGCGTATACCGCTGATTGGGAGGGCTTTTATCCGGCTGCCGGCGCGCCCAATGGCAGTCAATGGCCTGATACAGTTCATAGCTATCTGAATGCCCATGGCGGCCAGTACGTCGACAACGGCGGGATCGTGGACAGTGGAAACATCTACTTTTGTCCACAATATGTAGCAACTAGCCGTAGCACAGATCTGCTTTTCGGCTACAATACCGGTTATGGCTATAATATTAGCCATCAGGAGGAACTGCCCGTGGGAGCAAACCGGAATTGCTGTTATGGATGGGGAGGAATACCAGCCTTTAAGTTCTATCGAGAAGGTGAAGTGACGCGCACGAGTGAGCGAATCATGATTGGGGATTGGGGCGGCCGGTGGCTTGCGTTGTGGAGCTCGGGGGATGCCGCTCGGTGGGGAGGCACTCCACACAGCAAGCGTGGCAACTTCCAATTCTTTGATGGCCATGCTGGCAGCTTAACCAGTCCTGAAGTCCTGCTTGGATACCATCTACCGTGAACCTGGGCTCGTGCCTTGGCGCTCCAAGGTCGATTTGCGCTCCTGTTGTTTTCCCACATGGACACCAACCCACTCTTAACCCTCGCGCTCGGCCTGGCTTCTCCATGGCGGGTTATTGAAACCATTACATCTACATTTGGCTTATGCTGATAGCGCTCACTTCCCATGCTCGTCGTGCGGATTGGCGGATTGCCCGATTTATGACGCCGATGAGAAACAATGGCGGCATGTGGATTTCTTCAAGCATGAGGCATTCCTGACCGCGCGCGTTCTGCGCATTCAGTGTCGTGCCTTTAGTGTGAAGCAGGTGACGGAACCGTGGGCCGTCCTGGGAGTGGCTTCACCCTGCTGATGGAGGCAATGATCTTGGAATTAGCCCGTAACATGCCGATGCGGGCCATCGCCCGTTTGCTGCGTGTGGATGACAAGCGGCTGTGGCGGATCGTCGAACATTATGTCGATTAGGCGGCGGAACGCATGGACTGCGCACGGTTCGTCCCATCGGTATGGATGAAACTTGAGCGCGTCGGCGGCACGACTACATGCGTCTTTTCTTCGATCTCGACCAGCGTCGCATTGGTCTTCGCAACTCCATGGCCAAACGCTCGGGACTGGAGCCGATGGAGAAGGCCGCTGATACCATGCGCAGCCATTGGCAGGGCATTCTCCATTGGCATGTCAACCACGTCTCAAATGGTATTGTTGAAGCACCCAACAGTCTCGTGCAGGCAGTGAAACGGAAGGCGCGCGGGTACCGCAACCATCGCACGTTCATCCTCATGGCCTCCCTCATCGCGTGAAAGCTCGACCTGGGAAGCACCCACACGAAATGACGCAGAGCCCAATTATTATCATAACTGTATTGTTGGCCTTCATTAGGCGGACTTGCAAAGGTCAGTTCCTGCTAAGGCAATGCGATAGTCAGCTTTACTTCAAACGTTGAAGACCCTTCCTTGGGTTCCTTAGTCCACCGGCCAGTAGCTGGTATGGGAACCATCACCGCCAGCCTCGATCTCCTGCACCTGCATCACTTTGCCCGACCAGGGTATCAACGCATGCCTGAATCTCTCTCCGCTGATGCAGCCGATCTCGCCGATTGGAAGGATCAGCGCAACGAGGTCGCCTTCAGCCGTCTGATTCAACGCCACGCGGCGCTGGTCGCCGGGGTTTGCCGGCGACGGCTCGATGGCATACGGGCTGATGAAGCGGCACAGGCCGTATTCATCATCTTGGCGCGCCGTGCACATAACATTGATGATGTCAGTCGTCTCGCCGCTTGGCTACATGGGGTTGCGATCCGGGTGTGCAACGAAACGAAACGCGCCGACTCCCGACGTGCTCATCACGAACGCGCTGCGTCCACACTCGGCCGTCTGGATGGCGATGAAGACGAAGCTGTCTGGAGCGATCTCCGCCCACACCTGGACGAGGCGATCGCGGCACTCAGTCCACCGCAACGTGCGGTGGTAATCGGCCACTTCCTTGAAGGGCACACTCAGACAGCAGTGGCTAAACAGCTGGGCATTAGTGAAGACGCTGCGCACCAGCGACTTCATTACGCCCTAACCAAGCTGCGCAGTTGGTTCGGCAGTAAGGGTCTGCGCATCAGTGCCCTGGCCCTCGCCACCGGCCTAGCGCATGAGTCCACTGCGGCCGAATCAACATTGATTGCAGCCTGCACCCACGCCGCCCTCCATCCGGCTTCAGCGACACCAGCGGCGACCTTGGCGGCCAGCACCTCAACTGGCTTATCCGCAGCAATCGCCTTTCCGGCCATCATGGGCGGCATACTCACTGCGGGCCTTGCCGGCTGGCTTATGTTGGGACGAGGTATAGCACGCCCGCCCATGGTGCTGTTCCACGAGGGCTTCGAACACCTCGGCGGCCTGACAAATGGCTGGTATGACCACATCACGTGCCCGGTTTCCGTCAGTGGTGGTGGTCACGAAAGTCTACACGCGGCTGAGTTTCGCTTTCGCCGCGATGACGAGACACCGCTGGCTGCCGGAACGGCACGTCGCATGTTCGCGGCCACCGATGCCCTCCGCATCGGCTACTGGGTGCGCTACAGCTCACATTGGGCGCTCCGTGGTAAGCCCTATCTCGTGGTGCAATGCCTGGTCATGACCACGGCGGATGGGCGATTCGATGCCCCATCTAACACCCATCTCACCTGTGCCCTGGGCATCGACCAGGGTACGCCATTCGTATCACTCCAGGATGCCCGCAATCTCGACGTCACTAAAATCGGACAAGATCTGTCCGATATCTCTGAGGCCCGTGCGATCGCCGGCGGCAATGGCGGTGACGGTGGCTATTTCAGGCGCAGTGATGGTACATGGGGTAACGCCCCAATGGCGTTAAGTTAGCCCCTAAGCCA
>JAYVTR010000373.1:0-9264 GCA_043788625.1 Planctomycetota bacterium | reverse complement strand
CGGGCTCACCAAATTGGTTCGGTGGCAGAACGGGTAGATCGGATGACATGGCACATGTTTACGACGCTTCGACAGCAGCCAACTGCGTTATGCAGGGTTAAAGATCTGCTGAACAGCGGTCAGCTCGGCAAGGTTCAATTCTTACGTGCCGCTCATCAACAGGACATGGCCGGCTGGCCCGGCTATTGGGAAGGTCTGCCACCCATGCATTACGCGACCCACTGCGTCGGACCGATGCTCAGCCTCGTCGGTCGATTTGCTCGCCGCGTATCGTGCATCGGTTCAGGACGCATCGCCGATAGCTTGGCCATCGCATACGGCTCACCCTTCGCCGTCGAGTCGGCGCACCTGCAACTCGATGACTCGGATATCGGCTGTGAAATGACGCGTTCTCTGTTCGAGACCGCACGGGAATACGTTGAAAGCTTCGACGTCTACGGCAGCACACGGTCGTTTGAATGGGCGCAACTTGAACATGTCAGCAAGCCGGTGCTCTTTACCGGTGAAAAAGCTGGTTACGTCGATATCCCGGATTACGCGACGCGCCTGCCCGAATCGATCCGTCACTTCACCTCCACCAGTGTCTATGGCGGCGGCGAGAGCCATCTCTCGTTCAAGCAGGGCAATGGTCATGGTGGATCCCATCCGCACCTCGCTCATGAATTTGTCATGTCGATTGTTGAGGGTCGTCGGCCCGCCATTGATGCGGTCACCGCTGCCAACTGGACCTGTGCCGGCATACTGGCGCATGATTCGGCGATGCGTGACGGTGCCTGGATCGACCTTCCCGTGTTCACTCGCAACGAGAGCCGCTCATGAAGCCTGCCCCGTCACCGCTGCGTGGTGATCATACGCCATCATGCATCGCCATTTTTCGCCATGACCAGTCGACCCCGTTGCTGGTTCAGCGAGCTGATCCAGACACACGCCCATTCATCCATCCAATTCTTGCGCCCGATGGCAATGGAACACTCACTGAGAATGCTCCTCCCCATCATCCCTGGCAGCATGGTCTCTACGTCGGTTTGAATGACGTGAACGGTGTGGGATTTTGGACCGAGGGCCGCGCCAATAATCCCCAGGACGGCAGCTTCCATCCACGGCCGTTAGCCAAACCAAGCGTGGACGGCAGCACCTGTCAGTGGGAGGTGATCAGTGACTGGCGTGCTCCTGATGGCTCGCCGCTGATGATGGAATCTCAAGCGTGGAGCCTGCGCGATCTGGGCACGCACTACCACCTGGATCTCTGTTGGACGTTGACCGCCGCCATCGATCTGACTTTTGGTGCGTACAGCTATGGGGGCCTGTTCGTACGCATGCCTTTTGTGAACGAAGGCACGGTTGTGAACAGCGAAGGACAGCGGACATCAGCTGACACCGAGGCCCAGCGGGCACGCTGGGTTGCGATCGCCATGCCCCTTCCCGATCGGCAGGGACATGATCCTACCGCTGGGATGGCCATGATGGATCACCCAGGAAATCCCCAACATCCGGTGCCCTGGCGAGTTGATGGCCAACTGGGTATCTCGCCGAGTCGTTGTATCGCGGGTGCTTGGCATCTGACGGCTGGCGCCTCATCCATTGCCCATCATCGCGTCTTCATCCATGCCGGCCCCACTGACGTTTCAGTCGTCAAGTCGAGCTGGGCCGACTTCATCCTCTAAGGAATCTTCCGATGCGAAATCTCATCGTCATCCATCCCGACTTTGATGCCAGTTGGCCATGGGCTGGTGATCATTTCCACGCGCTTTGGAAACAACAAGGCGATGTGGAATGCATCAGACAACAGCCTGGCGATTACTCGCCGATTTCCCAGCTCGTGCGCGACCCTGCTTCGGTGACACGTTTAGCGGTGTTGGGATCCGTCGTGACCAAGGCGTGCGTCGCGGCTTTCAGTGGCCTACAAGAGACCTGCCTGATGGGAGGCCAGGAAACCCAGGACGCGATAGCTCTCTTTGTTGCTCGTGGGGTGAAGCACTATTCGCAGCCCAGTGAAGGGTTCTGGGGCCAGTCGGTATCCGAATTCGGTTTCGCCCTCACCTTGTGCGGCTTAAGGCGTATTCCCCAGACCCATCACGCCATCATCAGCGAACTGACGGATTGGGACTATAATCCGGCCGGAAATGTGGGACGTCCTGGCATGCGCGGTCATCAGTACGGCGATGACAGCCGTTTCACCAATGGCACTCTCGAAGGCAAGCGGGTGCGGATCGTCGGCGCCGGCAACATTGCCAGTCGCTATGCCAGCTTCGCCAGTGCCTTCGGCGCGGATGTCGCGGCTTGGGATCCGTATGCTTCAGAGCCTTGCTTTCATCGTGCCGGCGCCCGTCGTGAGTGGCATCTCGATCGTCTCGTCCGTGATGCGGAAATCTTTGTGCCGATGGTGCCGCTCACTGACAAGACCAGGGGCCTGATCACTGCCGCCCATATCGATGCCTTGCCGCGCGGCACGCTCGTGGTGCTGGTGACGCGGGCGATGATTTGCGATATGGCCGCCCTGCGTCGCCGGGTTCTTGCCGATGAATTGGCCTTGGCTGCCGATGTTTTCGACATCGAACCACTGCCCCTGGGAGATCCACTTTTAGGTCGGCACAATGTCATCCACACCCCCCACAACGCGGGTCGTACGCGACAAGCCAACGAGCGGTTCGCCTCCATGCTGACAGATCAGTTCGCACCTTGCTGATGAGCAAACGAATGAATTTATGTAATCCTGCACGCACGCTCCATCAAATTATTAGGTTCTAGAGCAGCATTATCATTTTCATGGTAGCGACTGCGTGTGACTTTTGGAAACGACATGCGGCTGGAACTGGACACCTGAGTGCCGTCGCCCTGAATGGGCGACGGTGGATTCCGGATTTCGCGCCAAGTGCTCAGCCGTTGCCTGCCGGGGTGATGGTGACTTGGTCAAAGGTCGCGGTCGCCAAGGTGCCGGCCTCGTGGCTGGTGACCGCGAGGCCGATGCGCACGGGATTGCCGAGGCCGATGGTGGTGGCTCCGAGGTTGGTCCACGTCACGCCGTCGGCTGATTCGTAGCCAGTGATGGTGGTGCCTGAGCGCACCAAGCGTACCCAGCGTGGGGCGCGGGCCGCGGAGCCGGCGGTGTGATCGCTGGTGCCGTTAGCGGTGGTGCGGCGTTGGAAGGCGACCCCCGAGGCGCTGGTGACGCAGGCGAAGGCGTGGCGTGCGCCACTGGCGGTGGACTCGCGGATCATCACCCCGGCCTTGGCCCAGACATTGGCGCCCTGCAGCGTGGCGACGCGTGCGGTAATGGTGCCGTCGCCGGTGAAGGACTGCGATGCGAATTGGAAGCTGTCGGCACTGCCCCAGATGTCGGCGCCGGCGCCGCGCAGGGTGAAGGTTCCGCCCTGTTCGGTGCTGCTACCTGCGGCGCCGGTGGTGCCGCAGTCGGCTGCCGTCCAGCCGGCTGGCAGGCCGGCGGCGACCACGGTGACGGATACTGGCAACGACCACGAGCGCACGCCTGCGGTATCGATTGCGACGGCGTTGAAGACCACGCTGCCGTGTGTACCAGAGATGATGCTCGCTGTATAAGGCTCGCTCGTATCTTCGGCGACCTTCACGCCATCCTGCCAGAATTCGATGCGGGCCAGCGCTGCGCCGCGCCGGGTCGCGCTGGCGCTGAGGGCGATGGCGCCACCACTGGTGACCTTGGTGCCGGCCTGGGCGCTCTGTAGCCGCACGCTGGCGGCGTCACCACGATACGGCAGGACCTCGGTGCCATGCGCCGCGAAGGTGCGCAGCGCGGTGGTCGAGCGATTGGCACCGATACCGATCGTTGCCAGGGGATGGCGCCCGCCGGCGTAATAATTGCGGATCGCGAAATGCACGGCCGGCTGCATGCCCGCCGGATCGAGCAGCGCCACCGCCAGGTGGTAAGTGCCGACCGGAATGGTCGCGGGCAATGGCAATGAGTAGGACACCGTCGTCGGCGCCGCGGCGATGCCGTAGCCAGTGCCGGGCAGGTCGGCGCGTGCCGAGTTGAATTGCCAATCATCGCCCGGCAGCCACGTACGGGAATCGGCGGCGGCGATGCCGCTCCAAGCCAGTGCGCCGTTCACGGGATCAAGCAGGCTGACTTCCAGCGGCATGCTGGTGTACAGCGGCGCTGAGCCGGCATTGACCACCGTCAGGGTGCCACTGAGCCGGGCGCCCGGCTCGACCCGTTCGGGCATGGTTGCGCGAGTGATGATCAAGCGGTAGCCGAGCGCGCGTTGCACGGCGGCGGCCCCGGCAGCGGTATCGGAGGCGTTGAAATCGTAGTCCGAGACCCAGCCAAGGTTGTTCCAGTGCAGGCGGCGGATGTAATTGACCATCCTGTTCCAATATGCCGGCGTGCGCATCGTGGCATCGGGATCAGCTCCCAGCACCGCATCGTTGCCGCCCCAGTTGTAGCCGGGCTCACCGCCACCGCTGCGGCGCTTCCACCAATCGCCGGCGGCCTCCAGCGCCGGCACATGCGCGGACATCTCGTCAGGGTGGGCGAAGGAGTCCCAGTGCACGCCGAAGGCGAAGGCCTTGAAGTCGGCCGGATAGCGGCGCATCACCGGCTTGTTGGGGAAGGCGGCAGTGAACTCCTCGCCGAGCAGCTGCTCCATCCCGCTGACCTGGTTGAGCCATGGATCATGCTGTTCGCCCCACAGGCCGATCATGCCCATCTCGACGGCGGCTATACGCGGGTCCTGATCCCACTGCTGGCCGAGTCGCTGGATCAGGCGGCGCAGCCGCGAGCGGAAGGCATCGCTGGTCCAGTCGCCGGCATTCAGGTCGGCCGGCCAATAGTCATCGTTGGTGGCTCCCTTCGGCCAGCGCAGGTACACGCGCGGGATGATCTTGCAGCCGCGGGCGACCGGTTCGCTCCATAGCTGATCGCAATAGGTCTTGATCTTGTCCGGGCTGTCTGCGGCGGCGTTCTCGATTTTGTTCCATTCGATGTAGGTGCGCTGCACGCTACCGAGCGGATTTTTCCGCCAGCCTGACTGCAGACCCATCTGCGGATTGCGCAGCGCAGCGGTCTCTTCCTGCGGGGTCACCACCTGCTCAGCGGCGATCAGGAAGTGCGGTGACGGCAAGGTGGCGAACGCACCAAGCAGCAGGAGGGCGGACAGGCGCATACGGATGACTCCAGGGGCCGGCATGGCCCGCTGACAGGTATTCCCGGAACCACCACCGTGCTCACCATGTGCTTGGCAAGATCAGTTTGAACAATGACTTCGGTCAACGTTGCGCCGGTAGCGCGAGGCGCACGTCGGTAATGAAGAAACGTTGCGCGACGCGCTGTTCGAAATTCAGCTGGAGGTCGTGGAGCGGCGTGCCAGGGGCGAGTCTCGGGGTGCCCGGCCGCAGATCCTTACGCACATCCCCGAGGCGCAGCGCCACCGCCGTCCAGCGCCCGGGTGTGAGGTGGTCGACGGTCAGCTCGTGCCATTCCAGGTCGTGTTCCGCAGGCGGCCCGCCGGCGCCCAGCCACAGCTTGAAGACAGGCAGGTCGGCGCTCACCCAATAGCGGAAGCACAGCAGCAGGTCGGGGTCGTAGCGCAGCAGCGGCTGTGGTGCCGAACGCAGCTCGACACCCCAGCTGCGAAAACGGGCCATCAGTGGTACGCCGGACAGGCACGCCACGGCCGGCATCCCGGCCGGGTTATCGACCACCTCGCCGCGAATCCACGGCGAGCCCGGCGGCAAGCCAGCAGCGAAATCCCAGGCCAGCAGCGGTGGGCCGGCGAGCGGTGCGGCATGGATGGTGCCGTTGGCGAGGCAGGTGGCGACCTCGCCGGGATGCAGCGTCAGCGGCGCACCGCCAGCCGAAACGACCTCGACCGCGCCATGGTGGAGGGTGATGCGGTCGGCCGTCACTGACGTCGCGAGGCGCAGCCGGGTGCCACGTACCACTGCGGTGCCGTGCAGGCCACGCAGCTCCAGAGGTTTTCCATCCGGCTGTGGCACCACCACCGCCGCGATCTGCCCCTCGTGCATGGTGAGTGCGCGTCCGCCCGCGGCCGTATGCCCGAGCACCAGTCGGCTACCCGGATCGAGGTCGAGCCGCGTGCCATCTGACAAGAGGAGACTGGCGCCAGCCCCGCTCGCAACGAACTCGGCTCGCTCTGCTCGTGAGCCAATCACCCCCGGTGCCAGCTGCACGCCATCGACCAGCAGCGTTCCTTCAATGAGCTCCGCGCCAGCCGCCACGTCCGCGGATGCCGTCGGGACGGACGTTTGCGAATGCAGCTCACCGGGCGGCGTAGCTTTCACTGAGTTCGATTCCACTGGTGACGGCCCGCCGATCATCACCAACAGCAGTGCGGCCGTCGCCAGCAGCAGGCTGCCGCCGGCGATCACGCCACCGGCCATCAGCCACCGGTGCTGGCTGCTCGTCTTTTGGCGCCGTTCGATCCTGCCGCGCACCTGATGCACCAAACGCCGCGCCGAATGCCGGCCGGCGACCACCGCCCGCACGCCGGCCGCGACCTCGGCGCCAGAGCGTCGACGCAGCAGCGCGGTCAGCGCCAGCCCGAGGCGGTGTTGGCGAACGAACTCGGCGGCGCGTTCCGGATCAGCTGCCAACAGCGCCTGGGCTGCCGCCGTCTGTTGCGGATCCAGCTCACCAGTGAGCGCCTGTTCAAGCAGGTCAGGTGGGGTAACCATCACGCGCGACCCTCGACGCAGCGGCGGAGGTCGGCACGGATGCGCCACAGCGCGGTGGACAAGGCCGCCATCGGCCGCCGGAAACGCTGAGCCAGCTGGGCAAGGGGCAGGTCTTCGGCATGGCGGGCGACGATCAGGCGCCGGGCGGTGGGAGCGAGTTTGCCAAGACACTCCTGCAGGCGGGTCAGCAGCAGCTCATCATCAGCCTCTGCCGTGGTCGAGTCCGCTTCGGGCGCCAGCAGCTCCTCCAGCGCCAGCGCTGACGTCCCGCACCGCGCGGCGGCCTTGCGCCGGCGCTCTTGGTCTTTGCGCAGGTGGTTGCGGGCGAAGCCCTTGACCCAGGGAAGGAAGGTCCCGCCGCCACGGTAATCCGCGAGATGTTCATAGACCGCGACCCACGCCACCTGGCAGACCTCCTCGATCTGCTCGGCGTGCCGCGCGTGGGCGGCGACGAAGATGCGCACGGAGTCCTGGCATTCCTCGACCAAGCGATCGAAGGCACCGGCATCGCCGTCACTGGCCATCACCACCAGGGCATCTAGGGCGTCGGGATCCATCATGTACCTATTCCCTGACCTCGTCGCGCGCTTACCGGAAATTTCCCAAGTCGCTGGCGGGCTGCCTGCTGCATACTGGCAGCTGCATCAGCGCAGCTGGGTCTCACCTGCTGCAGCTTCGGCGCACCAGGGTCCGGTACCATTCATAAGCCGCTGATGAACAAAGACGGCGAGGTTGGTGCGGGCTGACCTCGTCAGGTGATCGCCTCAAGGGAGCGTCGCATGACGTTGGCCACCCAGCAGACCTGGACATGCCGCCACATGTCGTCTTGAGTGGCGAGCTTCAAACGCAGCGCTTCACGATGTCGTGATGTCGTTGGTTTTTACCATTTGTTTAGCAAAATTACAGTACGGCAGCATAATTTTGAGACATTTTTCAATCTCACGAACATCTTCGATAGCGGTTTTGGTAATGGTTGAGCGCGACTCCAACAACATCAACACCAGACCCAATCCCAGTCGTGCATTGAAACTTTCGCCGAGGAGGGTGTCAGGGGTTAGGGCCATACCGGTACCCGCCATCACCGGGACGCGGCCCGTCCAGGTCCATTGAGTCTGGATGTCGAAGGCCATGAAGCAGGCCACTTGGGTCGCTACGCGGTCGATAGCCCCGTCATCGTCCGCTTGGGCGATGTCATCGCGCAAACTGATCGCCACATCGATGCGCTCTTCGGCGAGGGCCAGCGTCGAGGCCCAGTGGAAGCTCTTGAATGCATCGGAAGTAGAAACCACCTTTTTGAAAATCCGGAGAAAAGCCACAAAGTGGTCCGAGAAACGTGCCGCAATCAGGTTCTGCTGCACGGTCTCCAATTTCAGAAAATCGGCCTTAACCAGGTTATTCGGATGGGTGGAACAGGCTTCGCCGTCAAGGAGATCAGAAAAGGTGGCAAACTGTGCCCACGGTCTCGCATTTTCCTGGGCGATATCCAACGGGTGGTCTACCGGCAGATGCTTGGCCCGTTCCAGCAGGCCCGAGCGGATGAGAAAGATTTCGTGAGAATTCTCGCCGATGGTGGCGTGGGCTGGGCGGGGCATGCGATCGAGTATGGACGGCGACCAGTTGCTGATTTTCTGCAGCGCACTGACCATTAGATTGTCATGTTTGAACCCGACATTCTTAGACAGTTCGACCACCTGATCTCCCGCAACATAGGGAGCTACCGTGCGGGCACCGAAGCGCTCGGCGTAGCCTTTGCAGTACGCTTCGTTGCCCACCGGCGGGAGAGCCATGAAGTAGCCGTGCAGTGGGGCGTTGTGGTAGGTGAGGCTCTTGCTCAGAGCATCGAGGGCCAGGCACGCCAGGGCAGCTCCCAGGCTGTGACCCGCGACTTGCACGGAGCGGGGTTCCCCGTGGCGGTCGCTGAGGTCTTTCAAGGCCATATTGATACTTGGCAAACACGATTGTAGCGTTTTTGAGAAACCCGAAGAGATACCAGCACCGAGGAGCGGATCCGTAACGATCTCGGCATCCATGTCGGTCAGCCAGTCGGGATTCCCGGTAGTGGTAACATAAGGCAGACTGGCAAGGACACCCTGGTAGATCGCGCGGTCAGCCAGGCCACTGCGGCTACCGCGAAACACCACATGCGCATCCCAGTTACCATCTGCACGCTGACGACGCAGGACGAATCCCATGGGGCTAAAGGCGGGAGCCTTGCCATTGCGACTTCCTGTAGCCCCTTCGAAAACGATCAATTCATCAGTTCCCTTGCCGCGATCCTTCAGGTCAATGAACGCCAATTTACCGTCGGCGGGATCGCCAACCACCAAGACGGCACGCAGACATGAGATGGAATCGGTGATGTAGGCCGGAGTTTGGATACCCAGAAAATTGGCGCCGTCACCGTTCCAAACTGGTGACCAGGGATCAATCGACTCGAAGCGCGAGAGAATCGGGTCGAGACTGGCGTTTGATACCCCATGGGCGCGCAGGGCGGCCGGCAATGGCCCTCGGTTAATGCCATAACCCATTACAGCATTGTTTGATACACTCGGACTTTCCCATAATTAAAACCACCGATTTCACTTGTGCTAATGC
>JAYVTR010000372.1:0-15691 GCA_043788625.1 Planctomycetota bacterium | reverse complement strand
CCGGGCGGCGAGGATGTACAAACCGCCCGGACGCAAGGCCATCAGTTTCTCATCGAGATCACCGATGCCGGTCTGGATGCCGAGGTTGGGATTATTCTGCCGCTCGACGATCTTATCGAGGGTCTCGTCAGCGACTTGATCGATGGTGAAGATCTGCGCTGATTTGTTGAACTTGCCCAGTTCGAGGATCGCCTGGCTGCCTTCGTCGACCAGCCGGGGGAAATCTTCCGGCGTACGGTAGGCTTTTTCGCACAGCAGTTGCAGACGGGTGATCAGCTTGCGTTTGAGGTAGTAATCCTTGAGCAGGGTGACATTGCGTTCGAGACTGGCGACCGGGCCGAAGGCCTGCGCCAAATCACCGAGCGCATTGAAGCCGCCGATGGCGGCCAAGGCGCTGTCTTCATAGGCATCGGCCTTATCGGCGGGCGTCTGCCGCCACAGATCCCGCAGGCGATCACGACCCAGGGCATCGAGCTGTTCGGCCTCAAACAACAGCGTCTGCTGTTTGAGCTTGTCGAACATGGCCTGAAAACGGTAACGCGACAGCAGTTCGGAAACCGCCTGCAGATCGACCGAATGATTACCATCATCGAGCTCTAAGCAGGCGAGGTAGACGATGCGATGATCACGATGGAAAAACGCCAACGGATGTTCGATCTGCGGACGGACGCGCTGGATCGACACCGCGCTACGGCCATCCAGAAGGGCTGCCAGCACGGCTTTTTCGAGATCCAAATTATGCGGCAGCTCGCGGCCACCGGTGGGCGTATCGTTGGTACGAGCGGCGCGCGTTTCGCGCAGCGCGCGAGCAGAAAGGTCATCGGCCATTACGAGTAAGCGTAAGCCGGCGTGGGCCGCTCAAATACCGAGTTATTGACAAACTTGTCAAATAGTCGCCCCGGGCAGAGCGCTCAGACGGGCCGCCAGGGTGATCGCCGCCACCAAACTATGATGCTGCGCAATCCCCTGCCACGCGAGGTCGAAAGCGGTGCCATGATCGACCGAGGTGCGGATGATCGGCAAACCCAGGGTGACATTGACGCCGGTATCGAAATACAGGGCTTTAAAGGCGATCAGGCCCTGATCGTGATACAAGGCTACGACGCCATCATAGCGTTGGCGGTTGGCTGGCGTAAATGCCGTATCCGGCGGCAATGGCCCATCGCAAGCAATACCGCATTGGCGTAGTTCAGCCACCGCCGGCACCACCAGTTGTTGGTCTTCATCACCAAACATGCCACCCTCACCAGCATGCGGATTGAAACCGCACACCGCCAGACGCGGGCGGCGACCACGAATGCGCAGCAACGCGTCATGCAGCAAGTGGGCGGTAGCGACGATGCGCGCCGGGGTCAACGACGCCGGCACCGACAGCAACGACTGATGGCACGTGGCCAAGGCCACTGCCAGCTGATCGTGGTACATGAGCATGATCTCGCCCTGCACCCCACAACGCGCCGCCAGCCATTCGGTGTGACCGGGGAAAGGAATCCCCGCGGCGCAGATGGCCGCCTTGCTGATGGGATTGGTGACCAGCGCGGCATAGCGCCCAGCACGGGTGCCGGCGATAGCTTCCTCGATGGCCACCGCCGAACAGGCACCGGCAAGCGCGGAAATCTTCCCAGGAATCAGCTGATCAAGCTGAAAGTCGGGCGGAGTGAGATCGACAATCGCGGGCGGCAAGGTTAAGCCCAACCGCTTAGCAACTGCCTGCAACACCACCCGCGAACCAACCACCACCGGCCGACAGCATGCCAGCACCGCCGGCTCGCATACCGCCTTGCAGGCAATTTCCGGTCCGATGCCGGCAGGATCACCGAGGGTGATGGCGATGGTGGGGAGCATGATTGAGTCGCGAGGCTACGGGAGATTGAAGAAAACAATAATGGCATGCGCCAGCGACCAGCACCAGCTCACAAAGCTCGAAGTTCCAACCTAACAATGGTAAAAAACGGCGGGAGCCGCACATATGCCAGGCGCCGGGAGCCGACGCTTAGCCCGCTAAGCTAGGCTTCCGGCAACGCCGCAGATGCGCGGCTCCCGCCGTTTTTTACTCGCCGCCGACGGCTTGGAGGTCGGTGATGGACCAGATCATGCCGCTGGCTTCGAAACGCAGCACACAGCCGGGCGTAATCGTCGCCTTAGCTGCCTGCAAGATCACCTGATCATTCAAGAGGATGGTGACTACGCCGGCACGTTCAGCCAGGCGCAGACGCAAAATTTTGGCTGCCGGGCGCACAAAACTGGTTTCCTGCCACCCGTTGGCGATGCGTACCCGCGAATAAAGCGTATCCTTTTCAATGCGGACCTGGGCATCAGCGACCATGCCACGCGCCAGCGACACCACTGCTTGGCCCTCGGCCATGGCCTGTTCAAGCCTGATGCCCAACGACATGTCCCAGCCACTGGTGCTCAACGGGGCGGAACAGGCGATGGCGATGACTTCACCGGCGGGGCCGGTAAGTGTGCCGCCGGACATGCGCGGGTTGCCGGTGAAGACTTCGATGTATTGCAGGTCATCCGGATCATCAAAGGTCAACACCGCCGCTTTGCGGCCAAAAATCGCTTCTCGGCGACGCAGCAGATCACCGCTGACCAGCAACGGATCATTGGCCAGGAGCGCTTTGGCTTCGGCGGTGTCGCCGACCAGCATCAGCGCCGCCGCGGCGGCCAGGGCATTGGCGCCCTTCGCTGCCAGCAGCTTGGGCTTGGTGACCGCCCAACTGGTCAGCCACAGCGACTTGGTCCCGGCAGCCTCATTGCACAGCAGCGCAAACTGGCGCTGCAGATCCGTGACTGGAGTTTGCGCAAAGGCGGGGGCGAGGTCGCTGGCGATTTTTGGCAAGTCGAGCACCCGACCAGATTCCATGGCCTGACGCGCCTGACGTTTAGCGGCATTCATGCGCTGTACCAACTTGGTCATCGCTTCTTGATAGCGCGATTCAGCATCGGGGCGGTTATCCGTCAGGGCCTGATTGCGTAAGACTTCGATGCCGCGTAAACGCTCGGCCAAAATCCCGGCGGTGTCACCGTTCGATAGCTTGGCCAAAGCCGCCTGGTACCAGGCATCGCCATCGGCAGCCAGCTGCTGCTGACGTTGCCCCACGGCCTGGGCGATCTTCGCATCAGCTTTGGCCTGAATTGCAAAGGCCATCAGGGCCTGTTCAGCAGTCGACCATTCATTGACGAGCTGCGCCTGTTCGACCACGGCCTGCACTTGCGCCCATGGCTCGGCCAGGGACACCACCGCCGCCACGGCAACTGGCGTGGCAATCGGCGTGACTCCTGGGGTAGCCATGGGCACAGCTGCCGGCACCGCCACCACCGGACCCGGCTGGAGGTGTGGATGAACTTCCATCACCGCTTCGGCCGGAGTGTCCCTGAGATGCTCGGATTTCGGGGTCGTAGGGATCATCGGCAAAACCACCGACACCACCGCGGCAGCTGCAATCCCGATCAAAGTCCAGGTGAGAACTGTGCGCAGCGCGGAATGCGCACGTACCTGCATCCGTTCACTACTGGCGCGCCCTTCCCCACTGCGGTGCAACGCCGGCTTCGCGTCCGGGGCTGCGGTTTCACCGCTGAGGGAATCGCGAATCACCTGCAGGTCGTTGCGTACCTCGGCCATGGTCGCATGCCGCCACTCCGGGTTCTTTGCCAACATGGCGTGCACCAGGGCGTCGACCTTGACCAGATCCAGCCGCACCGGCATGCGCAGCTTGGCCAAGGATGGAATCGGCTGCGCGGCGTGCGCGGCAATCACTGCGCCGGTATCGGCACCGGTAAAAGGCGGCTTGCCCGCCAGCAGATGAAAGAGCAAACAGCCGAGGCTGTAGACATCGCTGCGTGGATCCGAAGCGCCGTCGGTGGCTTCTTCTGGCGATAGATACCAGGCCATGGCTGCGGGGCCGTTGCTGGGCAATTCGCCCTCTTCAAAAATACCCATCATACCGACATCAGTCAGCTTGATGCGGCCGTCGGCCATGACGATGATATGCGATGGCCGTAAGTCGCCGTGGATCACCCCATGCGCATGCGCCACCATCAGAGCACTGGCGACCTTGTCGACGATCAGCAGCGCCAAGCCTGGATCGACGGTGCCATCACGCTGCATCAGTTTTTCAAGCGTATCGCCCTCGATCCATTCCATGCTACACCACAGCAGGCCATTGGCTTCGCCACTTTCATGCAGCTGCACCAGACCGTCATCGCTGACGCTGCCGACCTTGCCCGCCTCAGCGAGAAAACGTTTGGGCAGTTGCACATCGCGGACACAGCGCTGCGGATCAAAAACCTTGAACGCCACCGGCCGGTCGAGATTCAGTTGCTGTGCATAGTACACCGCGCCGAGCATCCCCGAACCGAGGTAGCGATCGATGCGGTAACCGGCAATGGTGGTGCCGACCAGCGCGAGCATATTGGCGGCCGGCACAGCGGCGGCGGGTTTACGCACGGCAATCGCCCCGGTGGCACCATCAGCGGCGTCGGTAAAGATGATGCGGGTCTGGCCGATGCCGATCTGATCACCATTACGCAATCGTTTACGGCCGGTTATTTTTGTGCCGTTGAGCGCTGTACCGTTGGCTGACTGCAGATCCTCGACCCACCACAGCCCATCAGCGGCATAGATTTTCGCATGTTGCCGGCTGGCCGCGTCATCTTTGACCTGCAGCCCACTGGCCCGGTGCCGCCCGAGGATGCATTCCTGGGCCAATTCAAGTTCAGTACCAGAGCATTCCAACGTAGGCATGGGAGGACAGTAGGAGCCGGTTTGGGTTAGACCAGCAAGGCGGTGGTATGGTGATGTTTGTGGGTGTTACGAGGTGGTATGAGAATAGTAGAAACGGATGTTCGCGAGTCTTGAAGGCTTCGAGCTTGAAGCTTGAAATTCGGTGACGCCCGACCAACGCTTCCGGTATCAGGGGAAAGCCTATCCTCTGCGCATGGTTGATTTCTACGGTATGTCATTGGCGCAGATGCGCACCTGGGCCACGGCTATCGGTTTGCCGGCTTTTCGTGGCGAGCAGCTGTTTCAAGGCTTGTGGCGGATTCCCGGTCCGCAGCGTTTTGCCGATATCAAGGGTCTGCCGCAGGACGTCAGCACCCGCCTCGACGCTGAATATACCCTGCTGCCGGGAGTCGAACATGAGCGTCAGGAAAGCCGTGATGGCACGGTGAAATCCCTGCTGCGCATGCAAGACGGCAAGCTCGTCGAATGCGTATCGATCCCCACCGCCGACCGCCATACCATCTGCGTCTCGTCACAGGTCGGTTGCGCCGTCGGCTGTACCTTTTGCGCCTCGGGGCTGAACGGCGTCGAACGCGATCTGACCGCCGGCGAAATCACCTGGCAGATTTTCTATCACCAGCAGCGCCGGCCGGTGACCAACGTGGTGTTCATGGGCTCGGGCGAGCCGCTGTTCAATTACGATAATGTCCTGCAGACCATCCGCGTCCTCGGCGAGGACAAAGGCTTGGGCATGGGCCGGCGGCGTTTCACCATTTCAACCAGTGGCGTGCCCAAACGCATCCGCCAGCTGGCCATCGATGAGCCGCAAGTCACCCTCGCCTTCAGCCTGCACGCCGCCGACGACGAAACCCGTAGTCAAATCGTGCCGCTCAACCGCCGCTGGCCGCTTGAAGACGTGCTCGGCGCCATGGATGAATACGCGACCAAGGTCGGCCGGCGCATGACCTTGGAATATGTGCTGCTAGCAGACAAGAACATGACTCCGGGCCACGCCGAGGGTCTGGCCGATGTCGGCCGGCGCTTTGGCGCGCACATCAACCTGATCCCCTATAATCCGGTCATGGAAACCCCGCATAAGCGGCCTTTCCATGGACAGGTCTTGGCTTTTGACGCCCTAGTACGTGAGCACGGCGGACATACCACGGTGCGTGGCCAACGCGGCGCCGATATCGATGCCGCCTGCGGCCAGCTGAAAAAGAAATCTACCGATGCCGCAGGCGCGGTGGGCGTCACCAGCGCCGTTGGTGCGGCAGCGATAGAGACCGTGACGGACTGAACACTCGTCACCGGTCGTCACCGGTCGTCACCGGTCGCCACCGGTCGCGGCTGGTCATGCCCCCTGCGACCTTTCAAATGCAGCTCGTGGGCTATCCTGCCGCCATGCTCGTCGCCCTGCATGGATTCACTGAAACCGACCAAGTGTGGTCGGAGTTCTTCGCCAACCATCTGCCGGTGCGCTGCCCGGTGTTGCCGGGACATGGCGCCAAGCCGTGTCCGGCTGGTACCACCTTGGCATCGACCGCTGACGACATCGTCAAATATCTGGCCAGCGATGGCGGCGATGACCTGATG
Source organism: Planctomycetota bacterium (assembly GCA_043788625.1). Taxonomy (GTDB): domain Bacteria; phylum Planctomycetota; class UBA11346; order UBA11346; family UBA11346; genus CAIUVD01. The sequence goes on along the minus strand of JAYVTR010000372.1, from coordinate 9,369 downwards.
GGCTATAGCCTGGGCGGCCGTGTAGCCCTGCAGCTGGCGCTCGACCATCCAGGTCGCGTGCGGCGGTTGATCCTGGTCAGTTCGGGCCAGGGCATTGCCGATCCGGCCGAGCGCGCCATGCGTCTGAAGCGCGATGAACGCTTGGCTCAAATCCTCGAGGAAGACGGCATCAGCCCATTCACCGCCTGGTGGGAATCCAGCCCGGCCTTACGCCCGGCCCGGCCGTTGCTGCGCGAAGTCGAGGAATCCCTGCGCAGCTTGCGTCTCAATCAAGATCCACTGTGCCTGGCTGGGGTATTGCGCAATTTGTCGCACGGAGCGATGGAAGACCTCGCGCCGCGCCTGGGCAAGCTGACTATTCCGGTGTTGTTGATCGCCGGCGACAGCGATCGGGCTTATTGCCAACGCATGCGCGAGATGGCCGCCGCCTTGCCCAACAGCCGTCTGCAATTGATCGCCGACGCCGGACATGCTGTTCACCGCGAAAAACCCGAGGCGGTGCGCAACGCCGTGATCACCTTCTTGCGTGAGGCGATCTAGAAACCATGGCGATGCTCACCGCCGCCCATCTGACCAAGCGTTTCGGCCCGTTCCAGGCGCTGCAGGACGTTTCGTTCACTCTTGAGCCGGGCGAAATCGTCGGTTTCTTGGGGCCCAACGGCGCCGGCAAGTCGACCACCATGAAACTGCTGACCGGGTTTCTCGCCCCGTCATCAGGGGCGGCGACGATTGCCGGACATGATCTGCTGACTGATCCGCTGGCCTGCCGCAAAGCCATCGGCTACCTGCCGGAAGAGCTGCCGTTGTACCTCGACATGACGGTGACGGCTTACCTCGATCACGTGGCGCGCCTCAAGGGCGTACCCAAGGCCGAACGTCGCCGCGAAGTCGTCTACGCCATTGAGGCCGCCTGGCTCGGCGAAAACGCCTTGCGCCACATCCGCAAATTATCCAAGGGCAACCGCCAGCGTGTCGGCGTGGCGCAGGCCCTGCTCGGGCGGCCGCCATTGTTGATTCTGGATGAGCCGACCTCGGGCCTCGACCCCTCGCAGGTGGCCAATTTCCGCGACCTGATCAAGCGTTTGGCCGAGCGTCACACGATCCTGCTGTCGACCCACATCATGGGCGAAGTCGAGGCCGTCTGTCAGCGGGTGATCGTCATCCATCGTGGACGGGTGATCGTCGAAGAACCCATCGCCGCCCTCAAAGCCCGCGCCACGCGCAGCACCCGCGTGCGCGTACGCCTGCGGCAGAGCACCTCGCTGGACGCCTTACAAGCGGTGCTGTTGCAAGAGATGTGGGCTGGCGATGTCCATCGCATCGATGACGCACTGAGCCTGACCGCGCCGGTGGATGCCCGCTCGCGCCTGGTTGAACTCTGCGAAAGCCATGGTGGTTTGCGCGAACTGGTCGAAGAACGCTTGTCACTCGAAGCGGTGTTCCGCGATCTCACCGGCCAGACCCAACCAGAACTGCTCTCCGCCGGTGTTGCAAGCAGAGCCAGCGCGTAATGGATGCGGTGTCCCTGCTGCTGGGAATGGTCGTCGGCAGTAGCGTTGGCGTAGCCGTAGCCGCCGCCATCTGGCGTACGCGCAGCGTGCAGGTGCATGAGCGCTTGCGCAGCGCCGAAGCTGCCGCCGCCCTGGCCCGCGAAGCGGAGGTCGAAGCCCGCGCCGAACACGTCGCCAGCGAAGCCGCGGTGCGTGCACTCGGCGCCCGTGCCGCTGCCGCCGAGGCCCTGCTGGCGGAAACCCGCGCTGAGCTGGCGCGTGACAGCGACCGCCACGTGCGCCTGGGTGAGGCCTTCCGCGCCTTGTCAGCACAGTCCCTGCAGGCCAATAACCAGGCCTTCCTCGATCTCGCCAAGCAGACCTTCAATACCTTGCAGCAAGGTGCCGGCCATGATCTCGATGCCCGACGCACCGCCGTCGAAGCCCTGGTCAAACCCATCCACGAGACCCTTGCCAAAGTCGGCGTGACCTTGACCGACCTTGAGCGTTCTCGCACTGCTGGCCAAGCGGCTTTGGCTGAACAGGTGTCGTCGCTGGTCACCGCGCAACGTCAACTGACCACCGAAACCGCGACCTTGGCCCGGGCCTTGCGCGCACCGGGCATCGGCGGGCGCTGGGGCGAAATCCAGTTGCAGCGGGTGGTCGAACTGGCGGGCATGCTGGAGCATTGCGACTTCACCACTCAGACGTCGAGCACCGTCGATGAGGTCCGCCAGCGGCCCGACCTGATCGTGCGCCTGCCGGGTGGCAAGGCGATCGCCGTCGATGCCAAGGCGCCGCTGCAAGGCTACCTCGACGCCCTCGAAGCCACCGACGAGGTGACGCGCAAAGCCCACCTCGTGGCCCACGCCCGCGCCGTTCGTGGCCATCTGCAAAGCCTCAGCGCCAAGAGCTATTGGGATCGCCTGCAGCCGAGCCCGGAATTCGTGGTACTGTTTTTGCCTGGCGAGACGTTCTTCAGCGCCGCTCTCGAGCAGGATCCATCGCTGATCGAGGCCGGCGTCGAAGCCAAGGTCATCCTCGCTACGCCCACCACCTTAATTGCCCTCCTGCGGGCAGTGGCTTACGGCTGGCGCCAAGAACGGCTGACCAAAAACGCCGAGGTGGTGGCGCAATTGGGCAAGGAACTGCACGAACGCATCCGTGCGTTCACCACCCACCTGGGCAAGGTCGGCAAAGCTCTCGATGGGGCGGTGGCCAGCTACAATCAAGCCGTGGGCTCGCTGGAAACTCGCGTGCTGCCGGGTGCGCGCAAGTTCACTGAACTGGGGGCGGCAGTGGGCGATGAATTGCCGCTGCTTGAGCCGCTTGAAAAAGCTGCTCGCATTCCCAACGAAACTCCTGGTTGACGGCCCGGGACTGGAGCCAGGCCAAGCCGGCGACAGGATCAAGCATCGATGCAAACCTCGCTTGTCTCCCTCGTCGGCGCTGGCCCTGGTGATCCGGGTCTCTTAACTTCGCGCGGCCGCGAACGCATTCTCGCCTGCGACTGCCTCATCTACGATTACCTGGTCAATCCGGAAATCGTCGCCTTGGCGCCCAGCCAGGCCGAACGCCACTATGTCGGCAAACGCGGACGGCAGACCTCGACGCCGCAAGAGGAGATCAATCGCATCCTCGTCGATGCCGGGCGCCGCCATCGGCGCGTCGTCCGCCTCAAAGGCGGCGATCCGTTCCTGTTCGGCCGCGGTGGCGAAGAAGCCGTGGCCCTGGCGCAAGCCGGCTTGGCGTTTGAAATAGTTCCTGGCGTCACCAGCGGCATCGGCGCTCCGGCGTATGCCGGGATTCCGGTAACCCACCGCGCGGCCTCCAGCGCCGTGGTGCTGGTCACCGGCCATCAGCAGCACAAGCCGGGCGAACCCGAGCCACCATTCGCTTGGCACTCGATCGCCCACGTCGAAACCATCGTCTTGTACATGGGCATGCACCGCCTCGCCGACAACTGCGCGGCGTTGATTGCCGCCGGCCGGGCAGCGACCACGCCGGCGGCGATCATCCAATGGGGCACCCTGCCGCATCAGCGTGTGGTCACGGCAACGCTCGCCGATCTGCCGGCCCAAGCCGCCGCTGCCGGATTGGGCGCGCCGGCCATCACCGTCATCGGCGAGGTGGTGCGCTATCGCGACGAGATCCGCTGGTTCGACCATCCCGAGCGCCACCCGTTGTTCGGCAAACGCATCCTGGTGACACGTGCCCGTGAACAGGCGAGTGCGTTGACCGATGGCCTGCGAGCCCACGGCGCGGCGGTGCTCGAAGTCCCCCTGGCGCGCTTTGCCTGGCCAGATGACTGCACCGCCCTGGATGCGGCCTTGCGCGATCTGTCACGATTTGCGTGGCTGGCGGTGACCTCGGCCAATGCCGTCGAGTTCACCTGGAATCGTCTGCGCCATCTCGGTCTCGATGCACGGGCTTTGGCGCATACCCGCCTGGCGGCGGTCGGCCCAGCAACGGCCCGGGCATTAGAGGCGCATGGCCTGCATGCCGACATCCTGCCCGAGACCTCTGACTCGGCTCATTTGGCCACCGCGCTCCTCACCCATGCGACGCCGGGCACGATCCTCATCCCCCAGGCCGACAATGCCCGACCGGTGCTGCGTGAACGCTTGAGCGCCGGCGGCTGGACGGTAACCGCACCGACGGCCTATACCGCCGTGCCCATGGCCCCGGAAATCGATCTGGCCAGCGAGCGCGTCGATGCCATCACCTTCGCCTCGTCGGCCACGGTTGAACGTTTCATTGGCGTGGCTGGCATTGATCTGCTGCAGCAGTGGCTGAAAGCCGGCTGCCGGCTCTACGCCATCGGCCCACAAACCGCTGCGACGCTGCTGGCGAATGGCTTGCCGGTAGCTGCAACTGCTGACGGAGCATCGGTTGAGGGCTTGGTCGAAGCAGTGGTCAGGGATTTCGGCACAGGCTGTGCGTGAGGTTTCGACACGAGGTGTCGCATGCCCCAGTATCTCTGTGAAGCCGCCGGGATTTTCCGCCTTGATGATCAAGGCACCGCTGGCCCGGTTCATCTCTGCCCACCAATAGTCGTCCTGGGTGCCAGTGACGATCCACAGCGTCCGGCAGGCAAGCTCATCCATTTAGCGTGGGCCGAGCGCGGTGACGCCCCTAATTGGGACGAGGCGCACATCCCCACCCATCTGGTCGCCAACAGCGCCACTTTGGAAGCCATCCTTGCCGGTTCTGGCTGGCGCCCCATTGATGATCGCTGGCACGACTTCATCTGCGCCAGCGCTATCGAGCACCTCAGTGAAACCTCAACCCTGCCGAGCTTGGCGGCGGTCGGTTAAAACCGCCGTCAGCCGAGTGCGCTTCCTAGAGGTGAACGACTTCTCTCTTCAAGAAGCCTTGACTTCGGCGGTGTGCAACGGCATCTGCAATGCCGTGTGCGCACCGCCCATTTTACGACTGAACAGGAAGCGGATGCAGTCGTTGCGGTAGTGGGCGAATTGCTCGCTTTCGAACATCGTCAGGCGTTCACGTGGACGCGGAAAGTCGATGTTGACGATCTTGCCGATGGCTGCCTTGGGGCCGTTGTTCATCATCACGATGCGGTCTGAGCAGTAGACGGCTTCATCAACGTCATGCGTGACCATGAACACCGTCAGGCCCTGTTGGTGATGCAGGCGCAACACCTCATCTTGCAGCGTTGAACGGGTCAGTGCGTCAAGCGCACCAAACGGCTCATCGAGCAATAGCATCTCTGGCTCCATGGCCAAGGCGCGGGCGATGCCGGCGCGTTGCTTCATGCCGCCGGAAATCTCATGCGGATATTTGTGCAGGTGATCCTTGAGGCCGACGGTGCTCAACCAGCGTTCGGCGCGCTCGCGGCGTACGCTCCTGCTGTCATGGGGAAAGATCGCGTTCACCGCCAGCATGACGTTCTGAAACACCGTGCGCCACGGCAGCAGGCTGTGATTCTGGAATACCACCGCTCTTTCGGGGCCGGGGCGCATGATCTCCTGCTCCTTGAAGCAGATGCTGCCGGCGGTGGGCATCTCCAGGCCGGCGATCATCGACAGCACCGTCGACTTGCCGCATCCCGAGTGGCCGATGATCGACACAAATTCACCCTTGGTGATTTCAAGGTCGATGCCGGCCAGCACCTCGACCTTGGGCCGCCCACCGGGGCTGAAGGTCTTGGCGACATTGATGAGCTCGAGAAACTTCTGTTGCATGGTATTTCCGATGAGCCGTTAACGGATCGCGGCCGTATTGCCGTGCGAGAGGATGCGCTGGATGGCGATCATGATGCGGTCGAGCAGGAAGCCGATCAATCCGATCACCACCACCGCCAGCATCAGGTACGACAGCGACGTCTCATTCGAACTCTGGTACCAGTCCCAGATGAAACTGCCCAGACCCGGACTCACCGCCATCATCTCAGCCGCAATCAATACCATCCAACCGATGCCCAGCGACAGGCGGATGCCGGTGAAGATGCTCGGCAAGGAAGCCGGTAGGATGATGCGCCACACTTTTTCAAAAAAGTTGAGATTCAGAACCTTGGCGACATTGAGATGGTCGCGTTCGACATTGGCCACGCCGTTGGCGGTGTTGATCAGGGCCGGCCACAGCGAGCACAGGGCCACCACCAGGGCGGCGACGAGGAAGCTCTTCGACACCGGTCCGTGGTTGGAGACTGCCGTGTTGCACAGCAGGTAGACCACCGGAAACCATGCCAGCGGCGATACCGGCTTCAGCACCTGAATAATGGGATTGACCATGCTGAAGATGGTATTCGACAAACCGCAGATGATGCCCACGGGGATCGCCACCAGCATCGCCAGGCCGACACCGACGAAGGCAGTCTTCAAGGACAGCAGCACCTGATCGATGAACAGCTTTTTTCCGGCGAAAGGCATTTCCTTGCGCACCTCGTCGACGCTCATCTGCAACTCGGCGGCGGTGCCGACGAGATCGGCTTCGTATTGGGCGTGACGTACAGATTCAGAGCGCATCTCCACCACCTGCTCGACCCCGCGGGCCCACACCTGCCCGGGCGTGGGCAGGTGCATGGTGCCGATCTGCAACTGCACGGCGATGACCTGCCAGCAGAACAGCACTAGCACCATCGCCACTAGCGGCAGCCCGACCAGGCGCAGGAAGACGCGCGCCTGATAGGCGCGCTCGCGACCGGCGATGAAATGCACCACCGGCACGAACCACGTCAGACCCAGACGGTCGAAGATGATGGCGAGGCGATCCATGGATTACTTCTTGCCGATGGTGAATTGCTGGAGGTAGGCATTGGGCACCGACGGATCGAAGGCGTGGTGATCGATGAAGGCTTCAGCCGGATAGCTGAGATCGTCCTTGGCCGGCAGCTCGTCGGCTTTGACCAGGCCTTCTTTTTCCAGACTGGCGAAGGCATCGCGGTAGATGTCGGTGCGGAAGGTCCTGGCGGCGATTTCCTGATACCAGGCATCGGGCTTGTTATCGCCGATCATGTTCCACCGGCGCATCTGCGTCAGGCACCACACCGCATGGCTGTGGAGCGGGACGCTGGCGTACTTCTTGTAGAAGATGTTGAAGTCCGGCTCCGCGCGGCGATCGGCCTTGCCGTCGTTCATGTTGTAGACCAGCGAACCCATCATCGATTCAGCGAGGATTTCCGGCTGAGCGCCGATGTAGGCCTTGTTGGCGAGCATCTCTGCGGCCAGCTTGCGATGCTCGGGAGCCTCATCGAGCCAGCGGCCGGCACGGATCAGGGCGCGCACCACGGCATGCGTGCTGTTGGGATTCTCGTCGGCGAATTTCTTGGTCATGCCGAAGACCTTATCCGGCGAGCCATTGAAGATGTATTGGCTGGGAACGGCCAGACGACCGGTCTGCTCCTTGATGGTCATCTGCATGTTCCACGGTTCACCGACGCAGAAACCCTGACAGTTGTTCTGATTCATTGCCGACACCATCAATGGCGGCGGATTCACCTGCAGCACGACATCGCCATCGATGGTCCCCGATGAGCCGACCAGCTTGCCATCGTAGAAACCAGGCACGACGCCGCCGGCAGCCAGCCAATAGCGCAGGTTGAAGTTGTGCGAGCCGACCGGGAAGGTCATGAAGAATTTCAACGGCTCGCCGGACGACTTGTAGGCCGGGGCGATCTGCTGCAGCGACTCAGCCGTCACCGGCATGGTGTAACCAGCCGTCTTCAAACGCGTGTCCTTCGCCGCCATCTGTTTCCACACTTCGTTGGAAATTGAGATGCCCATGCCGTTGATCGACAGGTTGTAGGGCGTGATGATCTCGGTGGCGGCGATGCCGTAACCGAGCGTGGCGGCGATTGGATGGCCATAGAGCATGTGGCTACCATCAAGCTCACCGCTGATCACCCGATCCTGAACATGCTTCCAACTCGGCTGGACTTCGATGGCGACGTTGAGGCCTTCCTCGGCAAAATAGCCCAGCTCTTTGGCAGCAACGATGGGGATGCAGTCGGTGAGCTTGATCATGCCGAACTTCAGCGACTTCTTCTCGAGCTTGTTGGCCATCGCCTGCTTGAGGTTGGCGTTGTGATTGGCCAATTGGTAATCAGTGAAGCCTTCGGCGGCCTGCAGCGTGACCCGGCTGCCCAGGGCCAGCACCAGTACCAAAGACGAGACCGATGAGCAAAGTGAGCCGTGAGCCATGGGGCTTCTCCGTTTAAAGGTGGGTGGTTCCGAGTCATGAACCCAAGAGCTCCCTTCGTGCCAAATGAGAGCTTCCCTTATAAGCCACATGGAATTCCCCTAATCAAATGGTGTATGTTGGGCTTGCCGGGCACTTGCACAGGCCCTCCGCGAGTACGGTTACCACCTGTCAGACTATGTTGCGTGACGTACGCATGTGCACGCGTACCGAGCAAAAGTTGAGCATGTGCATGGGCCTGGGCCACTGTCTCAGGGATCCACCTAGAGGCGCACGAACTATGCCAAATAGGTGTTTCCCTTATCATTGACTGAGAATCCCGTATGGATCGCGGCGAATGCCGGTTAATCAGCCGCACATACGCGGTCGTTACACGCAAACCTCACGGCAGAGATGGCTTGGCACGTTTTACGCCAAGAGGGAATGGAGGTGCTGCATCAATGACCACGCCGCGCACCAGGTCGACGATAACCAAGACCACCTGCTGCTATTGTGGCGTCGGCTGCGGCATTGAAGTCCTCAGCGATGCGCGCGGACGCCTGACCCTGCGTGGCGATGCCAACCATCCCGTCAATAAAGGCATGCTCTGCTCGAAGGGCCGCACCCTGCTGCATGTGGTCGCCTCGCGCAGTGATCGCCTGACCCATCCGCAAGTGCGCCTTGATCGCGCCTTCGCTCCGCGCCGCGCCACCTGGGATTCCGCACTCGCGCATGTCGCCAGCGAATTCAAGCGCATCATCGCCGCGCATGGCCCGGATGCGGTGGCATTTTACGGCTCCGGCCAGCTGCTCACCGAAGAGTACTACGTGCTCAACAAGCTGGTGAAGGGATTCATCGGCACCAACAACCTCGATACCAATTCACGTCTGTGCATGTCGACGGCGGTAGTCGGCTATAAGCAGACCCTTGGCCAAGATGGTCCACCCACCAGTTATGCCGATATCGAGGCATGTGACACGTTTCTGGTCACCGGCGCCAATCCGGCGTGGTGCCACCCGATCATCTGGCGGCGCGTCGAGGCGCGCAAGCAAGCCGACCCCCACGTGCGCATCGTGGTCATCGACCCCCGCCGCACCGCCAGCGCCGAGATGGCCGACCTCCATCTGCAGATCCATCCCGGTACCGACGTGCAACTGCATTACGGTCTCGGCCGGCAATTGCTTGCCATCGGCGGTGCGGATACGGCGTATCTGGCGGCGCACGTCGACGGACTAGAGGC
>JAYVTR010000371.1:0-10317 GCA_043788625.1 Planctomycetota bacterium | reverse complement strand
CTGCGAACCGTGGACCTTGGAGGCCACCGCCGCCGCCTGCGGCGTCGCCATCGCCGACCTCGTGCAAGCCGCCGCTTGGCTGGCCGGAGAACGGCGTTTTTTATCGATGTGGACGATGGGCCTCAATCAATCATCGGTGGGCGTCGATAAGAATGTGACCTTGATCGATCTGTCGCTGCTCACCGGCAAGATTGGCAAACCAGGCTGCGGACCATTCAGCCTCACCGGCCAACCCAATGCCATGGGCGGGCGCGAAGTCGGCGGCCTGGCGACCTTGGCCAGCAACCACCGCGATTTTACCAAGGCCGCTGATCGGGCTGAAATCGCCAGCGCCTGGGGCGTGGCCGATGTACCGAGCAGACCCGGACTCACCGCTGTCGAACTCTTCAAAGCGCTCAAGGCCGGCACCGTCAAAGCCGTATGGATCCTTGCCACCAATCCCGTCGAATCGATGCCCGATGCGCAGCTCATCGACGAGGCACTGCAGGCCGCGGAACTGGTGGTCGTGCAGGACTGTTATCCCACCGCCACCACGGCACTGGCGCACGTCGTGCTGCCGGCCGCCACCTGGCTGGAAAAATCCGGCACCATGACCAATAGCGAGCGACGTATCGGCCTGCTCACCCCAGCGGCGACGGCGCCCGGCGAAGCCCTGCCCGACAGCGAGATCATCTGCCGTTTCGCCACCGCCATGGGCTATGGCAAGGGCTTTTCCTATACTCATCCTCAGCAGATGTTTGCCGAACATGCGGCGCTGTCGCAAGGCCGTGATTGTGACATGAGCGGCGTCACTTGGGACCTGCTCCAGCAGAGCTCGCAGCAATGGCCGCTGGCTCGTGGCGCCAGCAGCGGCACCGAGCGCTTGTACACCGACGGTCGCTTCCACACCGCTACCGGCAGGGCCCAGCTCAAAGCGCCGCCGGTGGCGTGGCGCACCGAAGTCACCAGCCTCGAGTATCCGCTGGCGCTCACCACCGGTCGCCTGCGCGACCAGTGGCATACCATGACCAAGACCGGGCGAGTGCAGAAGCTCAACGGCCACGTGCCGACCCCGGCGGTGGAAATCCATCCGCTCGATGCGGCCACCCGCGGTATCAGCGACGGTGCCATCGTCACGGTGCGCACGGTGCGCGGCACGGTGCGCGTTCGCGCTGAGGTCACGCCACGTATCAAGGCCGGCACGGTGTTCCTGCCCATGCATTGGGGACGTCTGCACGGCGGCGCCGAAGGCCGCATCAATAACACCACCAATCCGACCTATGACCCGGTGAGCAAGGAGCCGGATCTGAAATTCAGCGCTGCCGAGGTGCAGGCCTATATGCCGGCGCCGCAACGTATCGTCATCATCGGCGGCGGCGCGGCGACGTGGGGTTTTCTCGAACACCACCTGGCCGCCGGGTTGCGCGACACCATCCACATCTTCGGCGATGAACCGCTGCCGTTTTATGATCGGGTGCAATTGCCGCACCTGGTTGACGGCAGCAGAACCTGGGAGCATCTGGTCAAAGGTGACCAAGGTTCGTGGCAGGAGCGCAGTCAGGGCCGCTATACATTTACCCCCGGATGCCCGATCACCTCGATCCAGCGCAAGAGCAAGGAGATCATCGACGCCAACGGTGCCCACCATGCCTATGATCTGCTGATCATCGCCACCGGCAGCCGCGCGGCCAAGCTCTATCAGGGGCCGATGCCAAAAACAGGCGTGCACTTTTTGCGCAAGAAACACGACGCCGAAGCCATCCGTGACTTGGCCGGCATTGGCAAGCGCGCAGTCGTGGTGGGCGGCGGCCTGCTGGGCCTAGAATTGGCCGATGCCCTGGTCGAGATCGGCACCGATGTCACCATTCTGCAGCGCAGCGATCGCCTCATGGGCCGGCAACTCGATGCCAAGGCCGGGGCTTACTTGGCGCAGTCGCTGACTGATCGCGGCATCCACATCCGTTTCAAAGCCCAGGTCGAAAGTTTGGAGGGCAGCAGCGCCCTCAACGGGGTGCGCTTGAGCGACGGCACGTTGCTGCCCGCCGACGTGGTCATCTTCGCCACCGGCACCGCCCCCAATGCCGAGCTGGCGCGCCAGGCGCTGATCACCTGTTCGACCGGGATCATCGTCGATGAGCAGCTGCGCACCTCAGACCCGGCGATCTGCGCCCTGGGTGAAGTCTCCGATTACCAAGGCACCGCCGCCGGCACCACCGCCGCCGCCGAACGCCAAGCGTGGCACCTGGTCGAGCACCTGCGCGGCAATCTTTTCGCGCCATACCGCGGTGCCCTCAACAGCAACATTCTCAAGGTCCATGGGGTGCAGCTGGCCACCGTCGGCGATACCGATCCCGATGATCCAACGGCGCAGAGCCTGGTCTTTGAAGACGTCGAGGCCGGCATCTATCAAAAGGCGGTGATCAAGGATGACCGCCTGATCGGTGTACTGCTGTTCGGCGACACCGCCGGCTTCGCCACCTATCGCGACCTGGTCGCCAACCGCACTGAACTGGAAGACCAACGTGCCACCCTGCTGCGTGGCGGTAGCGCCGCGACGGCAGTGGATGGCGCCTTGGTATGCTCCTGCAATCGCATCGGCGCCAATACCATTACCAAGGCCATCGCCGGTGGTTGCACGACCTTGGCGGCGGTATGCAGCAAAACCGCCGCCGGCACTAGTTGCGGCTCATGCCGACCGGAAGTAGCGCAGCTCCTCGCCGCCCACGTAGCAACCACCAGCATCTGATCAGCGACGCGACAGTTGCGCTATTTTAGATCAATGCCGGTGTGCCATCACCAAGCATTTGCCTCAAGGTATTTACGTAAGCCCTTATTAAATCTAAATCATATACCTTACCATACAGTGGCGCGAAAAACGCTACCTCGTGCAGCAGATCCCTATGCATACCTGGCCTACCCGCGTTGGAACCGTCCTTCACATGCTCGACCCCGCTGTGGGGCCGCGTCTGATTCTCGATCGGTTGTGGTTAGAGGTCGCCAATTGGAAAACCATTGGTGGCATTTGGCTGCATTGCCGCCCAGGACATCTGACCCCTTCAGGAACTTTCCTGGTCGGTGAGCCGCCGGATTCGGCCGATGAGATCGCCGCCCTGGCAACCACCGCCACCGCCCCCATTGCTACTGACGGCCTGCCGGTGGTCGCCCGCCAGCTGAAAGACGGCAACGTCACCATCGCCGTGCTGTTGGTCAGCCATCGCAATAGCGAGGACGCGGCGGCCTTCCTGGTCGACGTCATCAGCCGTTATTGCATGGACCGCCTGCGCGTGCAGCTGGAAGTCAGCGAACTGGCCGAAGAGAACCAGGTGCTGCGCGGCGCGCTTACCGTCGATGTCCGGCAGAGCGACATCCTCAGCAACAGCGGCACCATGAACTCGCTGATCCAATCGGCGATCCGCGCCGCGGCTTCAACGGCGACCGTCGTCATCCACGGCGAGACCGGCACCGGCAAGGAGCTCCTCGCCAAACTGATCCACGCCCACAGCCACCGTGCGCACAAACCACTGGTGTCGATCAATGCCGGTGCGCTGTCGCCGACCTTGCTGGAAAGCGAACTGTTCGGCCACGCCAAGGGCGCCTTCACCGGCGCGGATCACGAACGCAAAGGCCTGTTCGAGGTCGCCCACGGCGGCACCCTATTCCTGGATGAAGTCGGGGAGATCACCTTGGAAGCGCAGGTGCGTCTGCTGCGCGTCCTGCAAGAGCGGACCTTTACCCGGGTTGGCGACCATACACCGATTGCCAGCGACGTACGCATCATCGCCGCCACCCACCGCGACCTGGCGGCGGAGGTCAAAACCGGACGCTTCCGGGAAGATCTGTTCTATCGCCTCAACGTGGTCAATCTGCAAGTCCCGCCGCTGCGTGAACGGCGTGAAGACATTCCCCTGCTGGTCAATCATTTCCTCCAGAAATACAATCGCCAGAACTACAAGAATGTTGATGAAGTACCGCGCAATGTCCTAGAGATGCTGATCAACTATCCATGGCCGGGCAACATCCGCGAGCTCGAGAACTGCGTGCAGAAATGCGTGGTGCTTGCCCCCGGCACGATGTTGATCGAAGAATTGATTCCAGCGACCATCAAGTCCTACAGCGACAACCTGCCGCAGACCCAACGCGTCACCACCCGCGACCTGCCAGGTGGCGACCCACATCAACTGCTGGCCGATGCACTCGTACGTTTCGCCGATCTCGCCTCGCCCGACATCCAGGGCATTTTCGAACATACCGAAAGAGTACTGATCGAACACACCCTGAACCGCGAGCGCGGCGTCAAACTGCGCGCCGCCAAACTGCTGGGCATCAACCGCGTCACGCTCGACCGCAAACTAGTCGAGTACGGCATCCACGTCAAACGCGGCAAAGGCGTAGTCCCCGCCGACGAGGCCGACCCGCTAGAAATGGCCTTGTAGTTTTTTAGTTTCAGCGGCTTCGCCCCTACGGCCGAAGGCCTACCCCCGGCCTTGTCGCGGTTCGGCTACGCCGAAGCTCGAAAACCAACACCGAAGGTAACATAAAAAACGGCGAGAGTCGTGCATATGCAAGGCGCCGGAAGCCGACGCTTAGCAGCGCTAAGCTAGGTTTCCGGCAACGCCGCAGATGCGCGGCTATCGCCGTTCAGCCCTTGGCGGCGTTTTCGGTTTTGCCGAGCACCAGGTCGAGCAACGTCTCGACCGCCTTGGCTTCGCGGATTTCCATCGCCACCTGTTGGGCGCGGCCGGACTCACGCAGCTGCTTGGCGATCTCTTCGGGACGGCGGCCGGTTTGCTGAGCGGCCATCTGGATCTGGTCCGAGAGGTCTTCGTTGGTGACTTCGACGCCGAGCTTGGTGGCCAGCGCGTCGAGGATCAGGAAACGGGTGAGACCCTTGGTGGCTTCGGCGATACCTTCGGCCTTGGCGGTGGCGAGCTCGTCGCCCTTTTTACCCTGACCTTCAGCGCGCTTGGTAGCGGCTTCTTCGGCGTCTTTGATGGTCGCGGCCAACAGCTCTTCAGGCAGCTCGACGGTGACCTTGCTCAACAGCTGTGCAGTCAATTCAGCAACCTGCTTGCCGCGCGATTCGCTTTCCTTGCCGGCCTGCATGCGGACCGTCAGCAGCGACTTCAGCTTTTCAAGCGATTCAGCACCGATGCGCTTGGCGAATTCATCGTCCAAGGTGGCGGCGCGCAGGCGCTGGGCGACCTGGATGGTGACCGCGACGGTGGCTTCTTTTTCAGCGTATTCGGCCGGCGTGAACGACTTGGGCAAGGTCGCCGTGAACGACACTTGGTCGCCGGCCTTTTTGCCCTTGAGTGCTTCGACGACTTCGGCCGGGGCCTTGCCGAAGAACGGATAGCCACCGACGAGGTGGTTGAAGTCATGCAGCTTGCGCGCTTCGACGCCACCGACGGTGACCGTTCCCGAGACAGTGATGCTGTCGTCTTCTTGGATGGTTTCGCCCTCAGCCAGCGGCGACAAGGTGCCGGCGCGTTTGGCGAGCGTGGTCAGCTGCTCGTTGATCTCGCTGTCGTTGATGGCAACGACGGCATTGGTGACGGTCAGGCTGCTGGCTTCGGGCAAGACGACGGTCGGCTTGACTTCGAAGCTGACTACGACCTGGAAACCATTGTCGCGAGAGATCGATTCCGATTTGACCTGGCCGATGGGGGCGAGGTTCTTTTCCTTCAATGCCTGCGCAAAGGCTTCGTCGCCGAGACGTTCTTCGGTGTGAGCCGTGGCGGCCGCGCCATAGCGCTTTTCAAGGATGCCACTGGCACCCTTACCTGGACGGAAGCCGTTGAGCTTGACCTCGCCGGCGAGCTGCTTGAGCACCTGGGCGCGACGACTCTGAACCTCGTCCTTGGAGTAGGAGATGGTGAGCTGCTTGCGGAGCTTGCCGGCGTCGACGACTGAGACCTGCATGATGATACTAACCTTAGAGTTAGACCGCGCGGGTGAGCCGGCGGCGGAAGGGGCGGCAAGCATGGCGAAGGTGACGTGCCGGGCAAAGGGTTCTTCGCCGCTCAGGGTCGTCGTGGCGGTGGCGCCAAACTCAAGGTATGCTGAAGGTGAATTATGGACGATCAACGCCTTGTCCAACTTGCTCTCGAACAGGGCGCTATCACTCCCGCGCAGGTGGCCGATGCCCAGCGTGAACAACGGGCCCTGGCTGATCGGGGCCTTGAGAATTCCGTTTGGTACTTGCTGCAAGACCTTGGGCACCTCACCGAGAAAAAAGCCACTGATTTGCGCAAGAGATCGTCAAGTAGCAGCTTACGCGCCCTTGAAGTCGCCGGTTATCTGCTCCAGGGACGCCTGGGGGCAGGCGGCATGGGCGACGTATTCCGTGGTCGTAATGCCGCCGGTGCAGAGGTCGCGGTCAAACTCTTATCAGCCAAGTTTCAGAATAACGAAGAGTACCTGCGACGTTTCGACCGCGAGGCGCGCACCAGCATGCGCCTGCACCACCCGCACATCGCCCGTAGCCTGGGCGCCGGCGTGGTGCATGGCACGCGCTATTTGCTGATGGAAATCGTCGAAGGTCCAAGTCTCAAAGGCCACATTCAAGACCTCGGGCCGATCAACGAGCGTGAGGCACTGTGTCTGCTCGAGCAGATGGCCGGCGCCCTCGGACATTCGTGGGATGAAGGCGTACTGCACCGCGATGTGAAACCGGCCAACATCATCATCGCTCCGGCACGGCCGGGCATCGACGAACCATTTTGTGCCAAGCTCATTGATTTCGGTTTGGCCAAGGCCTGGCAAGACGCCGAGCACAGCGGCGAGGAAAGCCGCGGCGGCCTGACCGGCGCTGGGCTGGCCCTGGGCACACCGCATTACATGAGCCCCGAACAGGCCAGTGGCCAAGCCGATCTGGATCAACGCTGCGATATCTATGGCCTCGGTGCAAGCCTCTACCATGCCCTGATGGGGCACACCATGTACTCCGGCAAAAGCTCGGCCGTGATCATGTACAAACAGGTCACCGAGCAGATCGACCTCTCGGAGTTACGTAAAAAAGGCGCACGCAAACAGCTCGTCGAACTGCTCGACAAGATGTTGGCCAAAGACCGCACCAAACGCATCGCCACCTGGCCCGAAGTGCTAGCCGCCACTGCCCGCGTCAAAGCCCTGCTACACGCCGGCCTGGGCACCGCGCCGGTGGCTATCACCAGCAAGGGCACCGGTGCAATCCGCAAAGGCACCGACCCCGTGCGCCCTGGCACCGGTAGCATCCGCAAGGATGCTCCCCATTTGCCTGTCGGCGCCAACCCCCTGCGCATGTCGGCTGAAATCGCCGGCGCGCTGCTCGCCCAGCAATTGGCGCAAGCCACTCCGTCGCCTGCAAATGCTGATGGCAGCAGTGCGCACTGGCCACGTCCTGAGCCCCGACCCCGTCACCTGCCATACCTGTGGGCGATGGTGGCAGTGGGTGGCGTCACTTTGGGCATATGCGCATGGCAGCTGCTGTCGGCTAGCACCGGGCAACAAACCGCCACTCCCGCGACCATTGCCGCCGTGCTGCGTGCCAGCGTCGGCACGGCCAGCGAAATCCACCTCGCACCCGGCGCCTATGATACCAATCTGCGCCTTGGCGCTGCCGCCGCCAATCTCGACCTGCGCGCCGACAAGCCCGGCGTGGTACTGGCTGGCATCACCGGCGAGGCCGGCCTAAAAGCGGTGCTCAGTCATATCGACATTCGCGGTCCGTTAGTGCTGGGACCCGGCGCCCAGCTGACCCTGCGCGGTGGCAGTGCTGGTAACATCCTCGTCGATGGCGGTCGCTTGCAGGTCGAGGGCACTGCCATCAGTGGCCAGGTGTATGTCAGTCATCATGGGACATTCACCATGCTCGGCGGCAGTCTGGCGGCCGGCCTGCGCAGCGAAGACAGCCTCATTGATCTGCGTGACGGACGTCTGGCCGACGGCGCCCGCATAGTCCGTGGAGAGCTGCATGTCAGCGCCTTCAGCTTAGCGGGAAATGGCGAAATACCGGCACTGTCGCTCGATCACTGCGTCAACGCCGACCTTCGACACATTACTCTGGATGGGGCGGCCGTCGGCCTGGCGGCTGAAGGCAGCACCGTCAACATCCTCGATGGCGCAACCATAACTGCCTCGCGTGTGGGTGTGGTGTGGAATGGGCCGACCTCGCCGACCTGGAATTGGCGTGGCCTGCACATCCAATCCCCCACCGTCGCCAGTGGTGTACCAGCGAGCTTATTGATCGAGCCGGTAGCGGCTCTCGCCCCCGGCCCTGCCCATTGACCCCACTTTAAAAAGTTCCCAAAGACAGACTTGCGCCAAGTCCGGATCTGAGGGTAGACTGTTGCGGATAGGAAACCTGAGGCCCCCATGTCAAAAAATGTCCTCGTTGTCGACGACTCAGCCATGATGCGCAAGATCGTTATCAAAAACCTCAGAGATTGTGGCTTTGATGTCACTGTCATCGAAGCCGGCGACGGCGCCGAAGGCCTTGAAAAATTTAAGGCTGGCGGCATCGCCTGCGTGCTCAGTGACTGGAACATGCCCAACATGGACGGGCTGACGATGGTCAAAGAGATCCGCAAGCTCGATCCACAAAAGACCGTGCCGATCATCATGATCACCACCGAAGGTTCGGCCGACAAGGTCAAGGACGCGGTCTTAGCCGGAGCTAATAACTACCTCGCCAAACCGTTCACCCCCGAACGCTTCAAAGAGAAATTGCAGAAGATTCTCGGCTAATGCCTTAATCGACGACCGCATTGGCTGCTGTTGTCAAAAAACGAATCTTGCAACCCGAAACGCTCACCGCGAAGCTGCGTCGATGGAAACCCTGCTGGTTGTAGATGATGAGCCCGCGATTCGCAGTGCGATCGGACGTGCATTTCCCGATCTGACGGTGCTGCAAGCCGAAAGCATCGAACAGGCATTGGCGTTGATGCGTGACGGCTATCCGGATCTGGCCATCCTCGACCAAAAGCTGCCCGATGGCGACGGCCTGGACCTGGTTGCCAAATTGCGTGCCATCGATCCGGACATTCCGGTGGTGCTGCTCACCGGCCACGGTTCGGTCGACCTGGCAGTTGAAGCTCTCAAGCAAGGCGTCACCGATTTCATCGAAAAGCCGTTCAAGCTCGAACGCCTGCGCACCACCGTCAGTTTGTTGCTGGAAAAGCAGCGCCTCGGCCGGCAGGTCGCGCGCCTGTCCGGAAAAAGCCAAGGCCGCCAGTCGATGGTCGCCAGCAGCGGAGCGATGAAGAAGGTCTTGGGCATGATCAAGCGCGTCGCCGGCGTGCCGTCGACGACGGTGCTGATCCAAGGCGAAAGCGGCGTCGGCAAAGAACTCGTCGCCCGCGCCATCCATGAACGCTCGGCCCGCGCCGGCAAGCAGTTCATCGCCATCAATTGCGCCGCGTTGTCAGAGAATTTACTCGAAGCCGAACTGTTCGGCTATGAACGCGGCGCCTTCACCGGCGCCGACTCAAAGGGCAAGGCCGGATTATTCGAGGTTGCCGACGGCGGCACCATTTTCCTCGACGAGGTCGGCGAGATGCCGCTGACCTTGCAGACGAAACTGCTGCGGGCGCTGCAAGAACGGCGTTTCCGCCGCGTCGGTGGCTTGGTCGACGTCGAAGTCGACGTGCGCGTGGTCGCCGCCACCAATCGCGATCTGCGCGCAGAAGTCATCGCTGGCCGCTTTCGCCAAGATCTCTATTTCCGCCTACGCGTGGTACCGATCCCGGTGCCGCCGCTGCGCGACCGGCCCGAGGATATCCTGCCGGTGGCCGACCACCTGATGAAGCGTCTCACCGTCGAGTTGGGCCGCCCCGAGCTCACCTTGTCGGAGGAGGCACGCGTCGCCATGCGCGCCTATGCTTGGCCGGGCAATGTGCGCGAACTCGCCAATGCCATTGAACGGGCGGTGATCGGTGCCGAAGGTACCACCATCCGCGAAGGCGATCTGGTGATGGATGAAGAACTGTTCACCCCCGTCCACGACCAGGCCAGCGGTCTGCGCCAAGCCATGGCCACGCCGCTCACGGAAGCCGCACCGACACCTGCACGCACCCTCGAGCTGCCTAAGGGGACGCTGCTGATCCCCGCCGGTGAACGTGATCTTGCACGCATCGAAGCACAGATCATCCGCGCCGTCCTCAGCGAAACCGGCAATCAAAAATCCAAAGCCGCCGAGCAGCTCGGCATCAACCGCACGACATTGTACAATAAGCTGAAGGAATTGGGCCTCGGCGCTGAAGGCTGACCAGCGACCAGCGACCAGCGACCAGCGACCAGCGACCAGCGACCAGCGACCAGCGACCAGCGACCAGCGACCAGCGACCAGCGACCAGCGAC